>CAMAWG010000061.1 GCA_945861855.1 Rhodoplanes serenus | reverse complement strand
ATCTGCCGGCATTGCGAGCCGCCCTCGCAGCTCATCAACAAAGAGGCTCAACACACGGCATCCTTGCTCACCAAGCCAGCGCCGCGTAACGTCAATCTTGGCAGCGACCGCTTCGCAATGTTCAACAAAAAACGGGACATCCCCGGCCGTTGGCCGGATGGCCCAATGAACGATGGGCCAAAGGCCTAGCTGGTCTTGTCGAAAATCTCCCGCCCGATCAGCATGCGGCGGATTTCGCTCGTGCCTGCGCCGATCTCGTAGAGCTTGGCGTCACGCAGGAGTCGCCCGGTCGGGTAGTCGTTGATGTAGCCATTGCCGCCGAGGCACTGGATCGCGTCGAGCGCGATCCGGGTGGCGTTCTCCGCCGCGTAGAGGATCGCGCCGGCGGAATCCTCCCGCGTGGTCTTGCCCTCGTCGCAGGCGCGCGCCACCGCGTAGACGTAGGCCTTGGCGGCGTTCATCGTCACATACATGTCGGCGAGCTTGCCTTGCATGAGCTGGAAGCTGCCGATCGGCTGGCCGAACTGCTTTCGCTCGTGGACATAGGGGATCACCGCGTCGAGGGAGGCCTGCATGATGCCGAGCGGCCCCGCCGCCAGCACCACGCGCTCGTAGTCGAGCCCCGACATCAGCACGTTGACGCCGCCGCCGACCGTGCCCAGCACGTTTTCGGCCGGCACCTCGCAGTCCTCGAACACAAGCTCGGCAGTGTCGGAGCCGCGCATGCCGAGCTTGTCGAGCTTCTGGGCGGTGGAGAAACCCTTCATCCCCTTCTCGATCAGGAAGGCGGTGATGCCGCGGGCGCCCGCGTCCGGGTCGGTCTTGGCATAGACCACGAGCGTCTCGGCCACCGGCCCGTTGGTGATCCAGAATTTCGTGCCATTGAGGATGTAGCGGTCACCCTTTTTCTCCGCCCTGGTGCGCATCGAAACGACGTCGGATCCGGCGTCCGCTTCCGACATGGCGAGCGCGCCGACATGCTCGCCGGACATCAGCTTGGGCAGGTATTTTCGGCGCTGGGCGTCGTTGCCGTTCCGCCGGATCTGGTTGACGCATAGGTTGGAGTGGGCGCCGTAGGACAGGCCGACCGAAGCCGAGCCCCGCGAGATTTCCTCCATCGCCACGCAATGGGCGAGGTAGCCCATTCCCGAGCCGCCATATTCCTCCTCGACGGTGATGCCGTGCAGGCCGAGCGCGCCCATCTGCGGCCACAGATCGCGCGGGAAGGTGTTGGTCTTATCGATCTCCTCGGCGCGCGGCGCGATCTTGTCCTGGGCGAAGCCGCGCGTCGTCTCGCGCAGCATGTCGATGTCGGAGCCCAGCCCGAAATCGAAGCCCTGCCAGACATTGGGGATCATGCGCGCTCCTTGAGTTTGGGCGGCATTATAGAGCGAGGAACCCGCCGCGTGTCAGGCCACAGCAGCGCGGATCGACGGGGCATTCGCGGCCAGCAGCCGGTCGAGCGCCTCGCAGGGGCCCGGCCGGGCGAACAGGTAGCCCTGCATTTCCTCGCAGCCGGCGAGCCGCAGCAGCACCCGCTGCTCCTCGGTCTCGACCCCTTCGGCAAGCAGCGTCAGGTCGAGCGCACGGCCGAGCGCCACGATCGCCTGCACCAGCGCCTGGCTGCCGGCGTCGCGGCCGAGCGGCACGACAAAACCCCGGTCGATCTTGAGCTTGTCGAAGTTGAAACGCTGCAAATAAGTGAGGCTCGAATAGCCGGTGCCGAAATCGTCGAGCGCCAGGCGCACGCCGAGCGCCTTGAGCGCATCGAGCCGGGCCTGCGCCTCGCCGGGATTGTCGATCAGCACGCCCTCGGTGACCTCCAGCATCAGCCGAGACGCGGGAATGCCGTTCTTGGCCAGCGTATCGGACACGAGCTCGACCAGGGCCGGGTCGCGCACCTGGATGGGCGAGAGATTCACCGCCATATAGATACCGGGCCAGCGCTGGGCGTCGGACAGCGCGCGGCGCAGCACGAAGGTGCCGAGCCGCCCCATCAGGCCGGACTGCTCGGCCACCGCGACGAACTTCGCAGGCGGGATCGCGCCGCGTTGCGGGTGGGTCCAGCGCAGCAGCGCCTCGGCGCCGACGATGCGGGCGCCATCGGACGAGACGATCGGCTGGTAATGGACGTCGAGCGCCTTGTCGTCGAGGGCGCGGCGCAATTCCTTTTCGAGGAAGCGGCGGTCGTCGAACTCGACATCCATCGCCGGCTCGAAATGCGCAACGCCGCCGCGGTGCTTCTTCTTGGCGGCGCGCAGCGCCAGGTCAGCGCGGCGCATCAATTCGTCCCGCGTCTGCGCGTCGCGCGGCGCATGAGCGAGGCCGGCCGTCACGCCGACCTGCACCACCTGATCGTCGATCCAGAACGGCCGCGAAAGCGCGCCCGCGAGCGATCGCATCGCCGCCTCGCCCGCCGCCATGTCCGGCGCGGTCATCATCACCGCGAATTCGTCGCCGTCGAAGCGGCCGCAGAACGCGCGCGGCGGCAGCACATCCTTGACGCGCGCGGCGAGCGCGATCAGCAGACCGTCGCCGGTGCGATGGCCATAGGCGTCGTTGATGTCCTTCAGGCCGTCGAGGTCGAGGACGGTCAGCATCGCCACATCGTCGCCAGCGCGGCCGCCCAGCGCGCCGTCGATCAGCTCGATCATCTTGCGGTGGTTGGGCAGGCCGGTGAGCAGGTCCTCGTGGGCGAGCTTCCAGGCGAGCTGCTCGCTCGTGCCCAGGTCGCGCACCGCCCGCCGCACCTGCCAGAGCGCGATGCCGGCAAAGCCGATGAGGAAAATCCCGGTCAGCGCCAGCAGCGGCCGGAGCTGGCTCAGCGCATTGCTCATCGAGCGGTCCGGCTCCCAGGAAAACCAGCCGATGATGCGGCCGTGGCCGTTGATCACAGACTGGACCTCGCGGTCGCCCGCCACCGGCTCGGTCTCAAAGCGCAGGTCCTTGAGGCCCGCGGTCCGCTCCATGCCCTTGATGTGGCGGGGGTCGAGCGCCGAGAAATCGGCGCCGGAGTTGCGGATATCCTCGATGGCGCCGAGCAGCGCGGTCCGCCGCTCCAGGCCCTGGCGGTCGTCGGCCTGACGGACCAGGGTGGAGCCGACGATGGCGCAGAAGAAGGTCGCGCTCAGCACGAACAGGGCGAGCGTCGCCACCAGACGGGGCGTCCACAGCCGGCGCCTGGGTGCCGGCTGATTGGCTATCGCAACACTCATCACCAACGGCCCGTCCGGCTGACCCACAAAGTCCCAGCGGGAACCTAGAGCCAGACGGTTAACGACCCGTCAGCGATGGATCAGGGCATGACCTTGTTGACCACGTCGGCCGGGTATTTGCTGAACAGGATGGTCTTGTGTTCCGACTTCGGCACCCCGGCCTCCTGCAGCTTTTGCAAGTCCTGCTTGGCGCGCAACACATCCCGCAGCGAGGGGCCGCGATCGGCCGGCGGCTTGGGTGGCTTTTTCACCGGCGCCACGCTGACATATTCGACCCAGCAGCCGCGGTCGTCGCACTTGGTCACCGGCCGCTTCTTGCTCTTGTCCCCCAGGTTGATCTCGTAGTTGTCGTCGCTGCGGATCTGCCCGCTGAAATCCGCCGCGGCGCCGTCCCAGTTGCGGCAGCCGAACTGCCGGTCGCGCTCGTTGCAGGCTTTCGGGTTGGGCACCGGTTCAGGTTCGGCCGCCTCGGCCTCCGGCGGGTTCAGGGTCTGGATGACAGACAAAAAGCCGCCGACGCCCGAGAGCACGTCCGCCGCCGAACTGCCGGACCGGGCTGGTTGCGACGGCCGGGGCGCGGCCACCGCGTTGCTGCGCTGGGCGGGTGCGGCCGGCGCTGCCGATGGAGGCGGGCTGGTCGTGCGGGGCCGCTCCGGACAGGGCTGACGCGGTCCCGGGAGGCCGGAAATGCTGCTGCAACTGGCCCAGGCTGGCTGGGGCAGCGATACCGTTCCAAACCAGACGCACGCCAACGCCAAGATCGAAAGCGTCGGCGCCGAACGCGCCACGGCACCCATCGTTGCCCCCTTTCCCCGCCGCATCATACGCAACCGGGGGGCGAGTACAACGGATCGCGCGGTGCTGCCCCACCGCCAATGCTGCTACTTCAGCCCGAACCACAACGTTGCGATGGCCAGGAACGAGAAGAACCCGACCACATCGGTCACCGTGGTGACGAACGGGCTCGACGCCACCGCCGGATCCACCCGCAGCCGGTTGAGGCCGAGCGGAATGAGGATGCCGCCCAGCGCCGCCGCCACCATGTTGCACAGCATGGCGAGCGCGATGACAACGCCGAGGCCGGGGACCTTGAACCAGGCCCATGCCGCCACGCCGGTGATGACGGCGAAGGCGAGCCCGTTGACCATCCCGACCAGCAGCTCGCGGAGGATCACCCGCCGGGCGTTGGCGTCGGTGAGTTCGCGGGTGGCGAGCGCGCGCACCGCCACGGTCATGGTCTGGGTCGTGGCATTGCCGCCCTGGCTCGCCACGATCGGCGCCAGCACCGCGAGCGCCACCATCTTTTCCAGCGAGCCTTCGAAGAACCCAAGAACCGACGAGGCGAGGAATGCGGTGGCGAGATTGACCAGCAGCCAGTTGAACCGGCCCCCCGCGACCTTCCAGACCGAGTCCGCCAACCCCTCGTCGCGGGTCACGCCGCCGAGCGCGCGGATGTCCTCTTCCGCCTCCTCCTCGATGACGTCGACGATATCGTCGAAGGTCAGCACGCCGACCAGGCGCTCGCCGTCGTCGACCACCGGGGCTGCAACCAGGTTGTAGCGCTCGAACATGCGCGCCACCGCCTCCTGGTCTTCGTTGGCGCGGACCCGGCGGCGGTCGGGATCCATCAGCTCGGCCACCGGAACCGGCCGCTTGGTGCGCAAGAGCCGGTCGAGCGCCACGGCGCCCAGGAGCTTCCGCTCCTCGTCCACCACATAAAGCTCGAAGAAGCGCTCCGGCAGATCGGCGGTCTCGCGCATGTGGTCGATGGCGTCGCCCACGGTCCAGGACGGCGGCACGGCGATGAACTCGGTCTGCATCCGCCGGCCGGCGGATTCTTCCGGATAGTGCAGGATGCGCTCGACTGCGCTCCGCTCGGGCGGCGGCATCTGCTCGAGGATTTCCGCCTGTTCCCGCTGCGGCAGGTCTTCGAGAATATGCGCCGCGTCGTCGGAATCGAGGTCGCGCACGCCGTCGGCGACGGTCTTCGGCAGCAACTCCTCAAGGATGTCCTCGCGGATCGTGTCCTCGACCTCGGTGAGCGCGGTGAAGTCGAATTTTCCCCCCAGCAGCTCGATGAAGCGCGGGCGAGATTCGGCGTCGAGCGCCTCGATCAGGTCGCCGGTGTCCGCCTCATGCAGTTCGCCCACCAGCGCATGCAGGGCGACGGCGTCGCCTCGCTCGATCGCCTCTCGCACCTGCTCGAGGAATTGGGGACGGACCGCGCCGTCGTCGTCGCGGAAGGCCGCGGCCGGCGGCATCCGGGTCATGTCTGCCTGATCGACCATGCCGGCCTCGCCGCTGCGAGCGTTGGATGAAACGATCCGGCGCTTGTACGCCGGGCCTGTCGTTAAGCACAAGCGTTAAACATCCGCGCGCGGCGGCGGCGTTAATCATCCGCGCGCGCATTAAATATGACTCCCGATATTTGACGCCGCGTCCGCGTGTTGCGCGCGCGAGACGGTAAGGTGCGCCGCATGATCTGGCGCATGCTCCTGCTCATCGGATTGGTCCTCAGCGCAATGGCCGCTGCGAAAGCGCGCGCGGCCGATTGCCCGGGCAATCCGAACGCGCTCGGCACCAGCCGGGTATTGACGATCGACCCGCAGGAATTCCCACGCATCGGCACGGTGCAATATACGCGCTCGCTGCCGCTCGAGGACAAGGAGGTCGTGCTGACCTTCGACGACGGGCCGATGCCGCCCTACACCAACCGCGTGCTGGACGTGCTGGCCGAGCATTGCGTGAAGGCCAATTATTTTATCATCGGCCGCATGGCGCGGGGCTACGCCGACCTGCTCAAGCGAATCCACGCCGACGGCCACGTCATCGGCAACCACAGCCAGAACCATCCGCTGGCGTTCGAGCGCATGCCGCTCGGCGCGGTGCAGGACGAGGTCGAGCAGGGCTTCGCGTCGCTCGCCGCGGCGCTCGGCGACCGCAGGGCGGTGGCGCCGTTCTTCCGCATCCCGGGCCTGCTCCGCGCGCCACAGGTCGAGACCTATCTGCAATCGCGCGGGCTCACGACCTGGAGCGCCGACGTCGTCGCCGACGACTGGAAGCACATCACCGCGTCGGAGGTGGTGCGCCGCGCCATCAGCCGGCTCGACGAAAAGGGCAAGGGCATCCTGCTCCTGCACGACATCCAGCCGGCGACCGCACTGGCGCTGCCCGAGTTGCTTCGCGAGTTGAAGGCGAAGGGCTACCGCATCGTCCATGTGGTGCCGGGCAAGGCCCCTGCCCCGGTCGCGGCGAAGCCCGTTGCGCCCGCGGCGAAGCCTGCCGCGCCCGTTCCGCCAGCCGTCGTCGCCGCCGCTCCGGCATCCGCACCACCCGCACCCGCCCCCCCCCGCCGCGCGAGGAGCAGCAACCCGAAGCATCGCCAAAGCCCGAGGTGCCCGCCACCGCCGCCGACAGCATGGCGCGCGGCGAGGACATCCCGCAGGATCCGGCGCGTCCGTTCACCTCGGGATCGAAGCCCGCGCGCAACATGCCGACCCCGGGCAAGTTCGTCACCACCGAACCCGGCGGCTGGCCGCCCACCGTCAGCGTGCCGGTGCCGCGCGCCGGCGCATCGGCGTCTCCTCGCCGTCGCGCACGAGCCGAAGCCCGGACGGGCGGTTCCAGTAGCGGCTAGGTCAGCTCGACCGTCATCGGATTGTAGGAATAGAGCCAGCGGTTGCGGTCCTCGCCTTCATCCTTTTCGGAGAAGCGCGCCCTGATCTCCGCAACCGACTTCAGATGAAACAGTTCGCGGTTGGCGCTCGACTGCAGCACGATTTTCGCGGTGCGGTCGACGCGGTTGCGCTGGTAGATCTGAAGGGCCTCGGCGATCGAATCCGTCATGCCGAGCGCGCGGGCGAGCACGGCGCCGTCCTCGATCGACATCACGGCGCCTTGCGCGAGATAGGGCAATGTCGGATGCGCGGCGTCGCCCAGGAGCGTGACCCGCCCGGTGCTCCAGTCGCGGACCGGGGGGCGGTTGAACAGCGACCAGCGATAGCACTCGTTCTTGTCGGCGGTGTCGATGATCGTCTGCAGCGCCGGATGCCAGCCGCGGTACTGCGCCTTGAGCTCGTCCCACGGCAGCTTGACGGTCCAGGACTCCTCGGAGACCTCGTCGGTTTCGACGATGCCGACGAAATTCAGCAACGCGCCGCCGCGCAGGTAGTAGCAGACGACGTGCCCCTCCGGCCCCATGAACACCGACATCACCCGTTCAAGCAGGTCCTTCGGCAACCGCTCGGTCGGAACCACGACGCGCCACGCGGCGTCGCCGGTGTAGGTCGCAGGCGCCACGCCGAACATCTGGCCGCGCACCACCGATTTCAGCCCGTCGGCGCCGATCAGCATATCGCCCCGCGCCGAGGTGCCGTCGGCGAAGTGCAGCTCGACGCCGTCCGCGTGCTCGGTAAAGCCCGTCGCCCTGCGATTGAGCCGGACCACGTCCGGATCGGCTTGCCGCGCGCGCTCGGCCAGAATGTCGTGCAGATCGGCGCGGTGGAGCTGGGTGTAGGGCGCGCCGTGGAGCTGCTCGTGCTCCTCGGACAAGGAGAACCGCTGGATCACCTCGCCGGTGTCGTGCAGGCGGAAAACATAGGCGCCCGGGCTGACGCCGGCCGCCCGGATGGCCTCCTCCAGGCCGAGATGCCGCAGCACGTGCATGGCATTGGCGCTGACCTGGATGCCGGCGCCGACCTCGGCGAGTTGCGGCGCCTGCTCGTAGATTTCGACCTGGTGCCCCGCCTTCATCAGGCAGGAGGCCGCCGTAAGGCCGCCGATCCCGGCGCCGGCAATGAGAATTCGGTACTTCTGCATTTCAAAAGGCTCGTGAATCGCTTCGTTGGCCCCGGTGTCTTTTCCTACCACCGATCAAGCGCCGGGCGGCAGGGTCCACCCTGTCGCGCCCACAATCAGTGAATCGGCTGGGTCTGTGAGTTTGGTGCGGCCAAGAGGACTCGAACCTCCACGGGTTGCCCCGCTAGCACCTCAAGCTAGTGCGTCTACCAATTCCGCCATGGCCGCATTTGAGTGGACGCCGGCCGAGCGGAACGGCGTCGAGGCGACGGCGATGTAACAAATCGGCCGCGGCCGTACAAGGGCAAGGATTTCAGGTGTTTTGGGTTGCGGGGGCAGGATCAGCGGGCGGCGGCCGCCCGCGGCAGCAGTTCCTTGACCTCGACCGCGATCCGGTTGCCCTGCACCACCACGATCCCCTTGGCCACGGGGAAGTTGTTGGCGTGAATCGTGACCTCGTCGTCCTCGGTCGCGTCGAGCTCGATGATGGCGCCGCGGCCGAGCCGCAGCACCTGATGGACCGGCATGTCGGTGACGCCGAGCACGACCTGGATATCAAGCGAAACCTTGTCGATCGTGGCCATTCGAATCCTTGGGTTGCAGCGGAACGCGCTGAAACCCAAGTCAACATGGTATGGTGAACGGGTGGTTAATATCCGATCCCTCCCGGCGGAACTGACGCTGGCCCCGGCCGCAGGCCACCCGCCGGTGCAATGGCGGGTGAGCGACCGGCCCGTGCCCTACGCGGCCGCGCTTGCCGCCATGGACAAGCGCGTGGCAGCGATCGCGGACGGAACCGCGCCCGAGCTGGTCTGGCTGCTGGAGCATCCCCCGCTCTACACGGCAGGGACCAGCGCCAAGCCGGAGGAACTGATCGAGGCGCGCTTTCCCGTGCACCAGACCGGCCGCGGCGGGCAGTTCACCTATCACGGCCCCGGCCAGCGGGTGGCCTATGTGATGCTCGACCTCAACCGGCGGCAGCCGGACGTCCGCGCCTTCGTCGCCACGCTCGAGGAATGGATCATCCGCACGCTCGCGAATTTCAACGTACGCGGCGAGCGGCGCGACGACCGCATCGGGGTCTGGGTGCGGAGGCCCGACAAGGGCGACGGCTTCGAGGACAAGATCGCCGCGATCGGCATCCGCGTCCGCAAGTGGGTAACGCTGCATGGGCTTTCGCTGAACGTCGACCCGGAGCTGTCGCATTTCTCCGGCATCGTGCCCTGCGGCGTGTCGGAGCAGCGCTACGGCGTGACCAGCCTCGCCGATCTCGGCCTGACGGCGAGCATGGCCGACGTGGACATGGCGATGCGGCAGGAATTCGAGACGCTGTTCGGGGCGACCGACCGTAGCTGAGGCGATTCAGACGGTCGGCAGCGCCGCGAACTTGTCCTGGCCGCGCAACGCCAGTTCCTCGGCGCGGCCGTCGCGCACATCCATGCTGTCGACGCGGGCCGCATAGGAGCCCTTGCGGCAGGCCGCAAGCGTGGCTTCGACCGCCGCAGCATCGCCCGCGAACACGGCTTCGACCGTGCCGTCGGTGCGATTGCGCACCCAGCCCTCGACGCCGGTCCGCGCCGCCTCGTCCTCGATATAGGCGCGAAAGCCCACGCCCTGGACCCGGCCGCGGAACACGACGTGGCGAATGACGCTCACCGGAACTCTCCGATCTTGCGCACGTCCGCGCCAAGCGGGCGCGTCGGCGTCCAGTCCTGCAGCGAGCGGATGTAGGGCTCCGGCAGATCCCACTCTCTCGCTGCCGCAAGTACGAGTTCGAGATAGCCGGGCTTCGGCCGCCCCTCGCCGCCCGGCCGCGCGAAATAAACCAGCGCCGGCGCGAGCCCGTTCGCGCCGCGCACGGCCAGCGTCTCGACGCGATAGAGCCCGCCGCCGACATTCTCCCAGGCGTCGAGCGTCACCCGGTCGCGCGGCGTGATCCGCCACAGCACGCCATGCACGATCTCCGCCCTCGCCGGCTCGACCGAGGCATAGCCGTCCCTGGTGATGACGAAACGATGGTCTGCAAGCTCAGCCACGCCCAGCGCGCGCGCGTTCGGCGCGTGACGGCGCATCACCGCGCGGCTCATGTTGGCGCCATAGGAGAAGTGCAGCGTCATGGGGGGGACGGAGCCGTGGGCCTCGTGGCAGTCCAGAGCGAGAAGCCGATCGCGATGGCGACCGGCAGGAACATCACCGCGGCAAAGCCGATCAGCCACATCTGCAAGGCGACGAGATTGGGGTCGCCGCTCATCATGCCCAGCAGATAGAGAAGGGTGAACAGGCGGAAGATGCTGGCCTCCTCGCGGACGCCGCCGCCCGGCGTTTCAGGCGAGACGAAAATCAACCAGACCAGAAGGACGAGCAGCACGATCTCCAGCACGTAGATCATGGCGATGCCGAAGACGATGCCGGTCGGCCGCCCGGCGTCGAGCAGGCGCCGCCGGTGCAGCACGATCCAGAACCAGATCAGCACGGCCTGCACGGCGATGAACGGCAGCACGCTCATGCGCCCGGTCACCGGCGCCGACAGCAGCATCTGCGAGACGAAGCTCGCCAGATAGACGGCACCCACCGCGAGCAGGAACGGGCCGCGCGAGAGGCGGTTTCCGGACGAGAGTTGCGAGCGAAGGCTCATGCCGCCATCGTCGCACGGCGCTTAGCCGAACTCCATGATCACGGCGTCCACCGCGAGGCTGTCGCCGGGCTTCACCTTGATCGCCTTCACCGTGGCGTCGCGCTCGGCGCGCAGCACGTTTTCCATCTTCATCGCCTCGACCACCGCCAGCGTCTCGCCGACCTTGACCTCCTGGCCCTCCTTCACCTCGATCGAGCGGACCAGGCCCGGCATCGGGCAGAGCAGGACCTTGCCGGTGTCGGGCGGCTTCTTCACCGGCATCAGGCGTGCGGCGGCGGCCTCGGTCTCGGTGTAGACGAAGGCGCGGGCCTCGACGCCGCGATGCGACAGCACGAAGCCGTTGGCGATGGGCCGCACCTGCACCGCGATCGGCTGGCCGTGAACGAAGCCGCTCCACACCGCATCGCCGGGCTTCCACGTCGAGAGCAGCACCCGCGCCGGCCCGACGGTGCCGTCCGAGCCGACAAACTGCACCGCGATGCCCTGCGCCTCGCGGGCCACTTCGAGCGTCAGCCAAATGTCGCCGAGCCGGACCGCACGGCGGCGCTCGCGGGTCACCTCGCGGCCGGTCATCTGGCCGGAGATGCGGCGCTTTCGTTCGCCGTGAACGTGGTCGATCGCGGCGGCGACGGCGGCGATGGTTTCGGCCATCGCGCCTTCCGCCGTCACCGGATGGAAGCCGTCGGGATACTCCTCGGCGATGAAGCCGGTGGAAAGCCTTCCCGCCTGCCAGCGTTCGTGTTGCATCAGCGCGGAGAGGAAGGGGATGTTGTGGCGGATGCCGTCGATGACGAAGGCGTCGAGCGCGTTCGACTGCGCCGCGATCGCGGCCTCGCGGGTCGGCGCATGGGTGACGAGCTTGGCGATCATCGGATCGTAGTGGATCGAGATTTCGCCGCCCTCGGTCACGCCGGTGTCGTTGCGCACTGTGATGCCATCGAGGCTCGTCTCGGCTGGCGGGCGGTAGCGCGAGAGCCGCCCGATCGACGGCAGGAAGTTGCGGTACGGGTCCTCGGCATAGACGCGGCTCTCCACCGCCCAGCCGTTGAGCTTCACGTCCTTCTGCGAAAGCGTGAGCTTCTCGCCCGCCGCGACCCGGATCATCTGCTCGACCAGATCGATGCCGGTGATCAGCTCGGTCACCGGATGCTCGACCTGCAGCCGCGTGTTCATTTCGAGGAAGAAGAAGCTCCGGTCCTGGCCGGCGACGAACTCGACGGTGCCGGCGGAGTCGTAGCCCACGGCCTTGGCCAGCGCGACCGCCTGCTCGCCCATCTTCTTGCGCGTGGCCTCGTCGAGCAGCGGCGACGGCGCCTCCTCGACCACCTTCTGATTGCGGCGTTGGATCGAGCATTCGCGCTCGCCGAGATAGATGACGTTGCCATGCTTGTCGCCCAGCACCTGAATTTCGATGTGGCGCGGATTGACGATGAATTTTTCGATGAACATGCGGTCGTCGCCGAACGAGGATTTCGCCTCCGACTTCGACCGCGCGAAGCCTTCCGCCACCTCGTTCGCGGAATAGGCAATGCGCATGCCCTTGCCGCCGCCGCCGGCGGAGGCCTTGATCATCACCGGATAGCCGATCTCGTTGGCGATTTGCACGGCCTCCTTGTCGTCCGCGATGACGCCGAGATGACCGGGCACGGTCGAGACCTTGGCCGCCGCGGCGGCCTTCTTGGACTCGATCTTGTCGCCCATCGCGGCGATGGCCACCGGGTTCGGCCCGATGAAGACGACGCCGGCGGCGGCCAGCGCCTTGGGAAAGGCCTCGCGCTCGGAGAGAAAGCCGTAGCCCGGATGCACGGCCTCGGCACCGGTCTGACGGCAGGCCTCCACAATCTTCTCGATCAGCAGATAGCTGTGGGCCGCGGCCGGCGGCCCGATCAGGACCGCGGTATCCGCCATCTCGACGTGCAGCGCGTCGCGGTCGGCCTCGGAATAGACCGCGACCGTCTCGATGCCCATCCGGCGGGCGGACTTGATGATCCGGCAGGCGATTTCGCCGCGGTTGGCGATGAGGATGCGCTTGAACATGCCTGCGATCGTTCCCTGGACGTTCACCGTTGCGGCTTGGCCATGCAAAGTCAACGCCAAGTCAACGCCATACAAATCATTGCCATAGCAGCCCCGGCGTGGCCCAGACCGCCACTCCGCCGGCGGCAAAGCAGGCGACCGTGACCGCCGCGATTTCGGCCGCAAAACGCCCCCGGCCGATGACAGCGCCGATTGCTATCTTGCTGATGGTGTCGGTCGCAACCGCGCTCAGAATGGCTATCGCGGCATGGCGCATGCCCAGCGTCTCCGGCGCCAGCCGCGAAAGCGAAACCGTCACCGCATCGACATCGGCAATGCCGATCAGCGCGGCGCCGGCGATGGCGCCCGTCGCGCCGAAATGCTCGCCGACCGCCCGCCCGACCATCATGACTGCGCCGAGGAAAACCGCAAAGCCGATCACCGACCAGAAGGCAAACGGATTGCGGAATTTGAATTCCTGCGCAGGGGCGGTGTCCGGGTCCAGCCAATACACGGCGACGAGCGCATAGACGGCGGCCATGGCCGCCGCTGCGAGCAACGGCGGTCCCACAAGCGCGAGCAGGCTCGCATTGATGGCAAACACGATGGCAAGGACTCGAACGAACATGACCGCGCTGGCCAAGGCGACGCCCGCCGCGAGCAACCGAGCCGATCCCTCATTCGCCGCGGCGCGCCGCGCGTTGGCTATGGTGACGGCGGTCGACGAGGCCAGTCCGCCCGCCGCGCCCGCAAGCAGGACGCCGTGGCTCGCGCCGAAATATTTCACCGCGGCATAGCCGACGAATGAGGCACTCGCGAGCACGATCGCAATGATCCAGACCTCGCGCGGATTGACCCCGCCGAACGGACCGATGGATTCATTCGGCAGGATCGGCAGAGCGATGAAGGTCATGGCGAGCAGCACGAGCGCGGACCGAAGCTCCGGCCAAGTCAGTTGCTCGACCCAGCCGTGGATCGGTTCGCGCGATGCAAGCATGATGGTGGCGCCGACCGCCAGCGCCGCAGCGCTGCGCATGTCGCCCATCACCGCATAGGCGCCCAGCGAGAAGGTGAGCATCGCTGCCACCCAGGTGGTCGCCGAAAAAATCCCGCGCGAACGGTTTTCCTCAAGGCAGAACACGGCCATGACCGCGCCAAATCCGACCAGGCCGAGACCGATCGCAATGCCTCCACCGATGCCACCCAATGCTTGGGCGAGCGCGCCGAGCACGCCTCCCAGCATGCCGGAAATGGTAAACGTGCGAATCCCGGCGGTGCGCCCGCCCGGCGCGCCTTCGCGTGTGCGCCATCCTCGCTCGAGCCCGAACAACAGCCCGATGCCGAAGGCCAGCGCCAGTCGCGAGATCAGGTCTTGGAATTCCATCGTACCGAACTGCAGGGTCCATGCTACGGGACCGCTCTGTCGCAATGATATCATTCCAGAGCGTAGGGCATGTTTCAAAAATCCGTTCCTTACGCCACGCCGCATCGCGGTCTATATGTGCAGGCGCCGATTGCCCGCTATCGGCCGGGTGTGCGGTGCGGTGCGGTGCGCCGCGCCATTCATGAAGGCGTCACCGGTTCGTCGGATCACCACGCACCGCCGTCACCCCCGGGCTTGTCCCGGGGGTCCAGCTTTCTTTTCTGATTCAGATGGATTGCCGGAACAAGTCCGGCAATGACAGTCTGTGCTCATGAGCACAGCCCAGCCCGATCTCGGCTTCATCCACCGCTTCGTCCCGGGACGCGACGCCGCCCGGCCGCCGATCCTGCTGCTGCACGGCTCGGGCGGCGACGAGCACGACCTCATGCCGCTCGCGGAGCGGATCGCGCCCGGCCATGCGCTCCTGTCCCCGCGCGGCAAGGTCAACGAGCAGGGCATCACGCGCTTCTTCCGCCGCGCGCCGGACGGCGTCTGGGACATCGACGATTTCAAGCGGCGCACCGGCGAACTCGCGCAGTTTCTGCGAGGAGCCCGGTCCGCCTATGGGATCGGCAAGCCGGTCGTCCTGGGCTATTCCAACGGCGCCAACATCGGCTGGTCGCTGCTGCTCACGGAGCCGGCCGCGCTGGCCGGCGCGATCTTGTTGCGCGCCATGCTGCCGTTCGATCCGCGGCCGCTGCCGGACCTGCGCGGCATCCCGGTGCTGCTGATCGCGGCGCACGATGACGAGCTTATTCCGGTGGAGCGCGCAGGCTTGCTCGCGGCGCTGCTCGGCGAGGCCGGCGCCGACGTCACCTACGAGGTGCTGCACGCGGGCCACGGCCTGACCGGCGACGATCTCAAGCTTGCATCCGAATGGCTTGCGGGCCGGCGGTAGAGTGTGGCAATCCGGACGGCATGAACGACAAGAGCAAGCCCCGCAATTTCATGATGAAGCCGGACGAGCAGCCGCCGTTCGCCGATTTCATGGGCATGAAGATCGTCGAGGTCTCCCCCGAGCGGGTCGTCGCCGAGCTTCTCGTGACCGAAAACCTGACCAACCGCAACGGCGTGCTGCACGGCGGCGCGCTGATGGCCTTCGCCGACAACCTCGGCGGCACCGCCGCGACCGCCAACCTGCCGGCGACCGGCGGCTCAACCGCCACGATCGAAAGCAAGACCAACTTCTTCGCCGGCATCCCGAAAGGCGACGTGGCCAAGGCGGAATGCACGCCGCTGCACCGCGGCCGCACCACGACGGTCTGGCAGACCCGCATCACCCGCGGCGACGGCAAGCTCGCGGCGATCGTGACACAGACACAGTTGATGATGCAGAAGCCGGCTTAAGGAGCAAAACATGGACGTGCGTGCGGCGGTGGCGTTCGAGGCGGGCAAGCCGCTCGCGGTCACCCATGTGCAGCTCGAAGGCCCCCGCGCAGGCGAGGTGCTGGTGGAGATGAAGGCCACCGGCATCTGCCACACCGACGAGTTCACGCTGTCGGGCAAGGACCCCGAAGGGCTGTTCCCGGCGATCCTCGGCCACGAGGGCGCGGGCGTGGTGGTCGATGTGGGCGCGGGCGTCACCTCGGTGCGGAAGGGCGACCACGTCATCCCGCTCTACACGCCGGAGTGCCGGCAGTGCCCGTCGTGCCTGTCGCGCAAGACCAACCTCTGCACCGCGATCCGCGGCACGCAAGGCCAGGGCGTTATGCCGGACGGCTCGTCGCGGTTCTCGCTCAAGGGCGAGAAGATCCACCACTACATGGGCTGCTCGACGTTCGCGAACTTCACCGTGCTGCCGGAGATCGCGGTTGCGAAAATCCGCGAGGACGCGCCGTTCGACAAGATCTGCTACATCGGCTGCGGAGTCACCACCGGGATCGGCGCCGTGCTCAACACCGCGAAGGTGACACCCGGCGCGAAATGCGCGGTGTTCGGACTGGGCGGCATCGGACTGAACGTGATCCAGGGGCTGCGGCTCGCGGGCGCCGACATGATCGTCGGCGTCGACACCAACAACGACAAGAAGGCGTGGGGCGAGCGCTTCGGCATGACGCACTTTGTGAACCCGAAGGAGATCGGCGGCGATCTCGTGCCCTACCTCGTCAACCTCACCAAGACCCCCGCCGACCAGATCGGCGGCTGCGACTACACCTTCGAATGCGTCGGCAATGTCGATCTGATGCGCGCCGCGCTGGAAAGCTGCCACCGCGGCTGGGGCGAGAGCATCGTCATCGGCGTGGCGCCCGCGGGCGCCGAGATCAAGACCCGGCCGTTCCAGCTCGTCACCGGACGGGTCTGGAAAGGCACCGCCTTCGGCGGCGCACGGGGCCGCACCGACGTGCCCAAGATCGTCGACTGGTACATGGACGGCAAGATCGAGATCGACCCGATGATCACCCACGTGCTGCCGCTCAGCGACATCAACAAGGCGTTCGACCTGATGCATTCGGGCGAGAGCATCAGGAGCGTGGTCGTCTACTGAGGCTTCGCTTCGGCCATCCGCCAATTCACCAGCGCCACTCCGGCGACACAGACCGCCATGCCGACCAGCGCCAGCGGCGAAAGCTGCTCGTCGAACATGAGCCACGCCATCAGCGCGGTGATCGGCGGCGTCAGGTAGAACAGGCTCAGCACCCGCGCTGCCGCCTGATGCCGGATCAGGAAATACAACAGCCAGATCGCGCCGAGCGACAGGCCGAACACCAGCCAGCCGATGGCGAGAAGAAACTGCTGCGTCCATTGCACCTGGAGCGTTTCGGCGGCGAGCGCGCCGACCGCAAACAGCGCGGCGGCGGCGACATACTGAATGAAGAACCCGGTGCGCCATTCGATGCCGCCGCCGAAGCGCTTCTGGTAGAGCGTGCCGAGCGTCATTCCGATCAGGGCCACGGTCGCCGCGGCCCAAGCGAACGGCGGCGCGGCGCCTTCGGTGTGGCCGTGCACGACCAGATAGACGCCGGCGACGCCGAGCGCGAGCCCTGCCCATTGCCGCGGCGTCACCCGCTCGCCCAGAAGCCTGTTCGCGAGCGTCGAGGTCAGGATCGGCTGCAGGCTCACCACCAGCGCCGCGAAACCCGCCGGCAGCTTGTGGTCGATCGCGACGAACACGCCGCCGAGATAGCAGCCATGCACCAGGAGCCCGACAACTGCGCTGTGCAGCACGCCCGAGCGCGACGGCCAGAGCGGCCGCGTCAGGAGGATAATCAGCCCGAGCACCAGCACGACCGCGCCCATCCGCACGGTGAGGAAGGTCATCGGCTCGGCATAGGGCAGGCCCAGCTTGGCGCCGATGAAGCCCGACGCCCACAGAAACACGAACACGGCCGGCGCCGCGAACACGGCAGCTTCGGCCAAGGAGGGCGGGTTCCGATTCATGGCTGGCGTTCCTAGCGGAATTTGTTCCCGCCGTCCGGTTCCCTTCCCTCACCCCTGCCATGCACCTGTATCGAAGGGAACCATGGGCGCACCTCCCGGTTGTTTCTGCAGATAAACCAGCCAGGGAGACCGTCATGTCCGATCCACGCTATCGGGACCCCCGTCTCGACCCGCCGCCGCTGCAGGAGGACGACATCCGCTCACAGCGTTTGAATGAGCTCGAGTCCACCAACGCCATGTGGGGTTGGGTGGCCGGCGCCGTCGTTCTCGCGGTGGTGCTGATGTTCGTGTTCACCCGCGGCCAGGTGGCCGACAGCACGGCGAGCAACGTGCCGCCGCCGCCGGCCACCATTGGCGCGGCGCCGCCGCAGAACCCGGCTCCGCCGCTCGCAACCGCTCCGAGGCCCGCGCCTTCGACCACCGGCTCAGGCAGCAACCAGTAAGCGTAGCGTTTTTGAATAAGCGACATCCCGGCCGTTCAGCCGGGGTGTCGCTTTGCGTATGAGCTTAGCGATCGAACGCCGGGTCGATCGGCACCCGGTAGCCGTTGGCGAGGCGATTGGTCTCGTTCGCCATGCCGGTGACCGCCATCACCTCGCCGAACATGGCATCGGTCATGCCGGCCTTGCGCGCGGCCGCGGTGTGGCTGGCGATGCAGTAGCCGCAGCCGTTGCTGACGCTGACCGCCAGATAGATCATCTCCTTGGTCAGCGGATCGAGCGCGCCCGGCGCCATCACCTCCTTGATGCTTTCCCAGGTGCGCTTGAGCGTCGCCGGATCGCGCGCCAGGACCTTCCAGAAATTATTGACGTCCGGGACGTTGCGGCTCTTCTTGATGTCGTCGAATACCGCCCGCACCTCGGGCGTGGCGTCGCGGTATTCGATCATCGTCGCGGCATTCATGACGGTTCCCCTATTCCACCTTCGCGCCGGAGGCTTTCACCACCTTCGCCCATTTCGGGATTTCCGACTTGATATAGGCGCGCAACTGCTCCGGCGAGCTGTTGACCACATCGACGCCGAGATCGGTCAGCGCTTTTCTGGTCGCGGCATCGTTCAGCGTGTCACGGATCGCCTTGTGCAGCGTCGCCAGCACATCCTTCGGAACGGCCGGAGGCGCCACGAGCGCGTGCCAGGTGGCGGCGTCGAAACCCGGATAGCCGCTCTCGGCGATGGTCGGCACATTGGGCAAGGTCGGCGTCCGCTGCAGCGTGGTGACGGCGATGGCGCGGAGCGACCCGCTCTCCAGATGCGGCAACAGCGGCGACGGCGGGTTGAACGCGACCGGCACATGGCCGCCGATCACGCTCTGCAGCGCCTGCCCGGTGCCGCGGAACGGCGCATGGGTCATTTCGATGCCGGCCTCGACCTTGAGAAGCTCGCCCGCCAGATGCGCCGGGGTGCCGATGCCGCCGGACCCGAAGGTGAACTTGCCGGGGTTGGCTTTCACGTAAGCGACGAACTCGGCGAAGGTCTTTGCCGGCACCGATCCCGGATGGGTGTAGAGCAGATTGGTCTGGGTGCCGACGAGACTGATCGGCTCGAAGTCCTTTTCCGGATCGTAGCCGAGGTTCTTGTAGAGGCTGACGTTGATGGCGAGCGAGGAGCCGGTCGCCAGCAGGATGGTGTAGCCGTCGGGCGCGGCGCGAGCGACCGCGTTCGCCGCAATGCCGCCCCCCGCTCCGGCGCGGTTCTCGATCACCACCGTCTGCTTGAGGCTTTCCTCCATCTTCCTGGTGAGGATGCGCGCCATCACGTCGCTCGGCCCGCCCGGCGCGAAGCCGATGATCAGGGTGATGGGCTTGGCCGGAAACTGCTGGGCTACCGCCCGCTCGGGCACGACACCCCACGACAGCGCCGCCAATCCGGCGGCGAAAATTGCTCGCTTCATAACATCCTCCCAGCCATCGTCTTCTTGTTGCAGCGCGTGAGCGGCGCCTGCCGCATAGACTAGAGCGGATCGCGGGCCCCCGGAACCCGTTGAAGGATCAGAAATCCAGCTTGTCGCGAATAGCCTCGATGCCAGCCTTGGCGCAGGCGTCGTCCGCATCGCCGCCCGGCGCGCCGGAGACACCGACCGCGCCGACCAGCGAGCCGCCGGCCTCGATCACCACCCCGCCGCCGAGAATGACCGCCCTGGGCAGGTGCCGCAGGCCCGCTTGCGGCATGCCCGGCTGCGTCAACGCCACGAGTTCCGTCGTGTTGGTGCGAAAGCTCGCCGCGGTCCAGGCCTTGTTCACCGCCGTGCGTGGCGTGTGCGCGCCGGCGAAGCGGTCGCGCAACATGACCTGCGTCACGCCGAAGCGATCGACCACCCCGACGGCCGCCTGAAAGCCGCGCTTACGGCATTCGCCGAGCGCCGCGCGCGCAAGATCGAGCGCGAGTTCCGGGCTGAGCGATTTGTAGGTGACGAGCGCGTCCTGCGCGTGCGACGGCACGGCGAGAAAGAGCGCGACCGCAACCATTGGAACAAACTTCCGGACGATCATCTGCTTGGCTCCCTCGGTACGATTTTTCGTTCTCGACAGCGTGGCGCACTCAAACGAACACATTTTAAGCGCATTGTAGTGCAAACTGCGGTGGATAAGTTCGTGCGAAACTGCGACGCACCGTTGCGGCGGCGCGGGAATGGTCGCTTTATAAATCGCACCCTTCGCAGATGGATATTTTTCATGGCACACGGGCTCTCCGATGAAGACGTCGGCCGCCAGATCCTCGGCATATTCGTGCGCAACAAGGTGCAGGCGAGCGGCACGCTGCGCCGCATCCACTTCTTCGACGTGCGCGATGGCGACTTCCAGCGCGGCATCAACAGCGCGGTGGCAAACAGGTGGATCACGGTGCACCATCGCGACCGTTATCGTTACATCCTGACCGACGAAGGCTATGCCGCCGGGCGTCAGGTCGGAACGCCGGTCGCTGCCCAAGGCTAATCCGCCTTCGCGACGCAGCAATTCCGTCCCATCCAGGCTGAGCCACCCCTTGTTCCACACGCCCACCCGCGTTGCGGGTTCCCCGGCGGGTGGTGCACGATGACCTGATCCAGAGAGGAACAGGCCAAGAGGACCGCAATGCCCAGGACGCCGGACTATTTTACCGCAAAGACCATCATCATCACCGGCGCCGCAAGCGGCATCGGCCGCGCCACCGCGAACATCTTCGCCCGTGAGGGCGCGAACGTGGTCTGCGCCGACGTCAACGAGGCCGGCGCGAAGGAAACCGCCGCGCAGGTCAACGCCAAGGGCAGCCAGGCGCTGGCCCTGAAGGTCGACGTCACCAAGCGCGCGCAGGTCGACGACATGGTCAAGCGCACGGTCGATGCCTTCGGCAAGGTGCAGTTCCTGTTCAATTCGGCCGGCGCCGCGATCCGCCGCGCCAAGTTCCTCGAAATCGACGACGCGCTGATGGAGAAAACCTTCGACCTCAACGTCAAGGGCACGCTCTACGGCATGCAGGCGGTGCTGCCGCACATGCTCAGGGAAAAATTCGGCGTGATCGTCAACGTCGGCAGCATGGCGCACCGGCGCGGCGGCCCGGGCTCCTCGATCCACTACGCGGCGTCGAAGGGCGCGGTGGTGACCATGACCATGGGCGTGGCGCGCGAGTTCGCCCAACAGGGCATCCGCGCGCTGTCAATCTCGCCCGGCCCGATCAAGACGCCATTCCAGGACGCGGCGGCGACCTCGCCGGAACTCGTCCAGAAATTCCTGGATGACGTGCCGATGAAGCGCTTCGGCGAACCCGAGGAGATCGGCGAACTGGTGCTGTTCATGTGCTCGGACGCCTGCCCGTTCATGACCGCGGACACGGTCTATGTGAACGGCGGCGGCGGCTGGCGCTGATTGAACCTCCGGCGGGCGAAACCCGACCCAGTCAGTGGAACCGCCGGCATGTCCGGTGCGTTCATCTGCCAGTCGGGAAACAGCGATGCCAATTCTGTCCTATTTTGCCGTGGTGGGTTCCGTGATGGTCGCGCTGCTGTTTGCGGCGGACGCGATGCTGCCGAAGCACGGCCCGGTTGTGGTGAGCAGCGAATTCTACGGCATGCCCAAGCCCTGGCGCCCCGACCCCACGACGCAAATTCTCGCCGCCCGGCCGGCGCCCGCGCCGGACATGACGTCGGAGGCGGTGCAGGCCGCTGCGCCGAAATCCCCGGCGCATGACCACATGGCCAAGGGAGATTTGCCCAAGGCGAAGCCGGATGCCGCACCGAAGAAGAAAACCGTCCGCAGGCAGGCGGATGGCGGCCGGCAGGACTACGCCTGGTCGCGCAATGGCCGCGAGGGCTTCTTCGGCGGCGGCTCGGCGTTCGGCCGCTTTTGACGCTTGCCCTGCTAGACAATGCCGCCCCGCCCCATGATGGCGGCGCATAGCAGAATGATAACCACGCCGATCAGCTCGCCATGCAGCAGCGAGCGGATCATTTTGATTTTCCCTTCCTTCGGCTGAGGCGCCTGCCCGGCGCGGATCGCCTTGCGCCATGACAAAAATTCGATCGTCGGGATGGCGGAGAGAACGCCAACCGCGATGAAGACGGAGAATTTCGTCATGAGGGCGTGGCTGGAAAAGTAATAGGTCGCACCCTTCTCGAAATAGAATACGCGAAGCAATCCGACGACGAGCAGCACGCCGGCGGAAGCCCCGAGGACCGCGTCGGTCGCGAGCAGCCGGCGGGCGGTGGCGATCGTCAGTTCCTGGCGGATCAGCATGAACTCGACGGCGATGGCGGACACGAGCGTGAACGCCGCCAAGTGATGGAGGAAGGCGAAGAGTGTGGACATGGTGTCTCTCCGTTTGCGATTCATTTAGGCGACGAGCGAACCGCCGCAACGGTTCCCCTGCCACCATATCGTCATCGACCTTTCCCATTCCCGGCCCACTTACGGCGGCATTCGCCGCTATGTTTTTCGCTCCTGCATCACGATCAACGAAAGGAGCCGACCATGGCTGTGAACCCGATTCCCAACGGCTATCACACCGTCACGCCCTATCTCGTCGTGCGCGGCGCGGCAAAGACCATCGAATTCGCGAGGAAGGCATTTGGCGCCGAAACCGTCGGCGAGCCGATCAAGCGGCCGGACGGCACCATCATGCACACCGAGATCAAGATCGGCGATTCGCGGATCATGATTTCGGATGCGAGCGCGCAACATCAGCCGATGGCGTCGATGCTGCATCTTTATGTACCGAACGTCGACGCGGTGTATGAACGCGCGATCGCTGCCGGCGCCACGTCGCTGATGGAGCCGATGGATCAGTTCTACGGCGACCGCAGCGGCGGCGTGAAGGATCCCTCGGGCATCCAATGGTTCATCGGCACACACATGGAAGATGTCGCGCCGCAGGTGCTGAAGAAGCGCGCCGAGGCTCATCTCAAGGCGGAGCAGGGCAAGGCGGCGTAACCCGCCCTCACCTCGCAAGCGAACCTGTTGGCGGACGATGGGCACGGGGCCGCGCCCGCCGCCCGTCGGACGCCCGCCTTTATCGACCGGCCGAGGGAACGATCGTCTCCTTGGGACGTTATCCCGCGTCTCCATCACATCGCGGTCGGGCGTGCCCTCCGCCAACAGGAGTTGGCTATGAAAAGAATTCTGTCTGTCGCCGCCCTTGCCGCAACCGTCGCCCTTGGCGCAATCACGGTTTCCAGCCCTGCGGATGCGCGCA
>CAMAWG010000060.1 GCA_945861855.1 Rhodoplanes serenus | reverse complement strand
CAGATCGCTCGGATAACGCAGGCTGTTACGGTTTGCCGCGCGGCGATGCTCGGGTGTCCACATGGGGCGCTCCTTTGCGAATCAAGCGCCCAACAAGGAATCACATCTGATTCATCCGACTCAAGAACTTCCCGGATCGGCACTTAGACCTCCAACTGCGCGACCACCTCGTCGGCCAACGACAGCGACGCGGTCAATCCCGGCGACTCAATCCCGAACAGATGCGTCAGGCCGGGCAGCCCGTGCTGCGCCGGCCCTTCGATCATGAAGTCGGCGGCGGGCTCGCCCGGGCCGGTCAGCTTGGGACGGACTCCGGCATAGTCGGGCTGCAGCGAATGGTCGGGCAGGCCCGGCCAGTAGCGGCGGATGCTGGCGTAGAACGACTGCGCGCGGTCCGGATTGACGTTGTAGTTCTCCTCCTCGATCCACTCCACATCGGGGCCGAAGCGCATGCGGCCGGCGAGATCGAGCGTGACGTGGGTGCCGAGCCCGCCGTCGATGCGCGGCGCGGGATAAATGAGCCGCGAGAACGCCGGGCGCCCGGCGTAGCCGAAGTAGTTGCCGCGCGCGAGCACGAGCCGCGGCACCCGCGCCTGCGGATAATCCTCGGTGTGCCGCGCCAGCGCCTGCGCGCCGAGCCCCGCGGAATTCACCACCGCATCGACCGCAAGCTCGCCGCTTTCGCTGCCCGAAAACCGCACGAGCCAGCCGGCCTGGGTGTGGATCAGCCGCTCGACTTTGGTGTTGAAGGCGATCGCGCCGCCGCGGTCCTCCAGGTCGCCCTGGAGCGCGCGCATGAACGCATGGCTGTCGACGATGCCGGTTGCCGGCGAATGCAGCGCGGCGACACAATTGAGCGCAGGCTCCATCGCGCGGGCGGCGGCGCCGTCGATCAGCGCGAGGCCCTCGACGCCGTTCGCCTGCCCCTGCTTTTGGATCGCCTCCATCTTCGCCACCTCGGCGTCCTCGGTGGCGACGATCAGCTTGCCGCAAATCCTGTGCGGCACGCCGTGCGAGACGCAGAACTCGACCATCAGGCGGCGGCCGCGCGGACAGTGATAGGCGCGCAGCGAGCCGGTCGGATAGTACATGCCGCCGTGAATCACCTCGCTGTTGCGCGAGGACACGCCGTTGCCGATGCCCTTGGTGGTCTCGGCGACGATGACCTCATGGCCCTTCAGCGCCGCCGCGCGCGCGACCGCAAGCCCCACCACACCGGCGCCGACGACGAGGATTTGCATGGATAGGAAGGCTCTCTCCGCTGTCATGCCCGCCCCCGATCAAGTCGGGGGTAAACTCCAGCGGGCATCCAGTGGTCGCAATTCGTGCCTTGTTAGCAGCACGGTGTCTACTGGATCGCCCGCTTTCGCGGGCGATGACAATCGAAGGTTGTTGCGCCGAGAGCGAATTTTTTCCCGATTGGGGTGAACCGGAAGTCCGGTAGCCGCGACCAATGGTCTGAACTATGTCCGCGCTCACATTCGCCGCTGCGGCACAGCCGTGGCCGCAACCTTCCAACGCAAGGAAATTCGCCATGACCCAAAACGGTGCAAAGTATCGCTCGCGCCTGCCGCAGCTCTCCGACCGCATCTTCCTGACCGACGCCGGGATGGAAACGACGCTGATCTTCCACGACGGCATCGACCTGCCGCTGTTTGCATCGTTCGACCTGCTCAAGTCGGTGGCGGGTACGCAACAGGCCCGCAACTACTACGCCCGGTACTGCAAGCTCGCCCGCGACGCGGAGCTTGGTTTCGTGCTGGAGAGCCCGACCTGGCGCGCCAATCCGGACTGGGCGGCCAGACTCGGCTACACGCGCGCCTCGCTGGCCGACATCAACCGCAAGGCCATCGACCTGATGATCGGGCTGCGCGACGAATTCGAGACGCCGCGCTCGCCGATGGCGATCTCGGGCAACATCGGTCCGCGCGGCGACGGCTACCAGCCGGGCAAGCTGATGAGCGCGAAGGAGGCCGAGGATTATCACGGCGAGCAGATCGCGGTATTCGCGGACACTGCCGCCGATCTGGTGAGCGCCTTCACCATGAACTACACCAGCGAGGCGATCGGCATCGCCCGCGCCGCCAAGGCCAACCGCATGCCGTCGGTGATCTCGCTCACGGTGGAGACCGACGGGCGGCTGCCGACCGGCCAGACGCTCAAGGATGCGATCGAGGAGATCGACGCCGAGACCGGCCGGGCGCCGGCCTACTACATGATCAATTGCGCGCATCCGACGCACTTCGAAGACGCGCTCGCGGCCGAGGAATCCTGGATCCTGCGGCTGCGCGGCCTGCGCGCCAACGCCTCGAAGCGCAGCCACGCCGAGCTCGACCAGGCGACCGATCTCGACGACGGCGATCCGGTCGCGCTCGGCCGCCAGTACGCCGAGCTTCGGCGCAAGCTCCGGCATCTCAACGTGCTGGGCGGCTGCTGCGGCACCGACTTTCGCCACGTGGAGCAGATCTGCTTTGCCTGCGAGCCGGTGACGTGAACGGCGCGCCGCGTCGGCCAGAAGGCGGCGCCGGATGAACGCGCGATGAACGACTCGCACGCAAATTCACCACAGAGCGATGCCACGATCCGGCGTGCGAAGGAACCATTTGCCGGATCGCGCATTGCAATTGGTGGCGGCGTGGGAGTTGAAAACAATGTTTCGTTTGTATGGCGGTCTCGCAGCGAGTGTTCTCGCCCTTTCAATAATGCTCGCGCCGCTCGGCGGCGCGTCGGCGCAACCCGCTGACCCCAAGAAGAAGGCCGCGCCTGCGGCTGCTCCGGCGGCCGCACCCGCAGCCCGCCCAGCGCCCCCCGCCGCACGCCCGGCGCCTGCCGCCGCGCGCCCCGCTCCCGCTGCACCGGCCATCGCCCGTCCGGCGCCCGCCGCGCGACAGGCGCCGGCCTTCGCTCGCCCTGCACCCGCCGCACGCCCAGCGCCAGCAGCACGCCAGGCACCCGTGGCCCGGCAGGCGCCAGCCGAGTCCCGCCGCGCGCCGCAGATGGCCGCACCATCCCGTCCTTCGCCCCGCACCGCCGCGCCGGCAGCGCGTTCGGCCCCCGCGATCCAGCGCGCCGCTCCCGCGGCCCGGGCCGCCGACCGCGCCCAACAACGCGAGCAGCGCGTCCAGCAGCGGCAGCAGTCGATTCAGCAGCCCAGCAGAACGTGCAGTCGAAGCCCGCGGCGCCGAACGCCACCGCCGTCCAGAACCCGCGCCTGCAGCAGTTGCAATCGAAGAACCGGCTGACCCGCTCCGACCGGCGCGAGTTGCAACAGCTTCAGCGAACCGAAAGACAGAACGCGCGGCAGAACAACCTGCCGCAGCGGAATGCCGACACCGCGCAGCCGCAGCGTCTGCAGCAATTGCAATCGAAGGGCCGGCTGAACCGCGCCGAGCAGCGCGAGTTGCGCACCCTGCAGCAGCAGGATCGGCAGAACGCGCGGCAGCAGCAGCAACTAAATCAGCCAGCCGCCGCGACCGCCCTGAGCCAGCAGCCGCGGGCGCGCCGTACCCAGGCCGTCACGGCGGGGCAGGCCGCGCAAGGGCGCTTCGCGTCCGGCCTGCGGGCCAACGCGGCGGCCGGAGGCGAGCGGTTCGCGGCGCGCCGGGCGGCGCGGCTTGTCGCCCGGACCGCGTGGCAGCTTGGCCTGCTCGCGCCTTACGTTCCATGGCGCGGCCCGGTCTATTACCCCTACGCCTACAACGACGTGTTCTATTACACATTCTGGCCGGAGGCTTATGACCCGGGCTACTGGGCCTATGCCTACGACGACTTCTTCGACGGCGTGTTCTTCCCCGACGGCGCGCCTTACGTGGAATATGCCGCGGAAGGGCCCTATGCCGGGCCGGATGGCCGCGTGACCACGGGCTCCGCGCCGAGCCGCCCCGCCGCGCCCGGACGCATCACCCAGGCGACGCGCGACTTCTGCGCCGACCAGGCCAAGGGCGTCACGGCCTGGCCGCTGCGGCAGATCGCCGACGCGGTGCAGCCGACGGAGGACCAGAAGAACCTGCTCGAAGACCTGCGCAAGGCGTCCGGCGAGGCGGCCGCGCGCTTCAAGGAATCCTGCCCTGACGTCGTGCCGATGACGCCGCCCGGACGGCTGGAAGCGATGGTCCAGCGGCTGCAGGCGACCAACGAGGCGATCAAGACCGTGAAGCCCGCGCTCGAAGCCTTCAGCAGCTCGCTGAGCGACGAGCAGAAGGCGCGCTTCAACGAGATCGGCCCGCAGCTCGGCAAGCCAAAGCAGCAGCGCGCGGCGTCCTCCGCTGGCGTCCTCCGCCAATGCAAAGCCGGAGGCCAATTGCAGCGGCGAGAAGGCCGGCATCTCCAATCTCGCGATCAACCGCATCGAGGATTCGGTGCAGCCGACCGAGACCCAGGGCGCCGCCTTGGACAAGCTCGACGAAGCGATGCAGAAGGCGGTCGATATCCTGCGCGACAACTGCCCGAACGCGATCCCGCAGACCCCCGTCGGGCGGCTCGACGTGATGCAGAAGCGCCTGGAGGCGATGATCGACGCGGGCAGCACCGTGCGGCCCGCGCTCGAGGAGTTCTACGCCTCGCTGAACGACGAGCAGAAGGCGAAGCTCAACCGGCTCGGCCGGGAAACCGCGCAGTCCGGCGGCTGATCCAAGCGGACAGCGACGCTATTCGATTACCTCGTCGGCGCGCGCGAGCAGCGCGGTCGGTATGGCGATTCCCTGTGCCCTGGCGGTCGCGAGGTTGATGACCAGTTCGAACTTCGACTGCTGCACGACCGGCAGATCCGCAGGCTTGGCACCCTTGAGGATGCGGCCGGCATAGGCTGCGATCTGGCGGTAGGCATCGAGAATGTCGGAGCCGTAGCTCATCAGCCCGCCAGCTTCGGTCGATTCACGCAATCCATAGATCGCAGGGAGCCGGTGTGCGGCCGCGAGCTGGACCAATTGGATACGCCGGATGTTCATAAAGGCGGAAGCGCCGACGAACAGGGCATCGGGCCGCTCGCGCCCGATGCTCTCGAAAGCGGTGTCGATCTCACGGGGGGTGCTGGCGTTGAGCACCTGGACCTGCATACCGAAGGCACGCGCAACCGCTCCCACCTCGCGCAAGGTTGTCGCGGAATTGGTCGCGTCGGCCGGATTGACCAGGACGGCGAGGCGGGTGGCTTGGGGCAGAAGTTCGCGCAAAAGGCCCAGCCGTTTGCCCTCCAGTTCATTGAGAACAAGATTGACACCCGTCCTGTTGCCACCTGGCCTGGCGAGACTGCGGACGAGACCGAGTCGGACCGGGTCTTCGCCGACCAGAAAGACGGTGGGGATCGTTGAGGTTGCCGCCGCGGCGGCGAGCGCCGCCGGGGGGCCTCCACTTGTCACGATGACGGCGACGTTGCGGCGGACCAGTTCGGCCGCCAGGTCGGGCAGCCGATCTATCCGATGCTCGCCCCAGCGGTAAGCAACGGTCAGGTTTTCGCCTTCGACAAATCCGGCCTCTTTCAGGCCTTCGTGAAATGCGCGCATCCGTTCGCCGACGCCATGGTTCGACCTGGTATCGAGAAAACCAATTACGGGCGTCGTTTGTTGCGCGCGAGCGGGCAGCGGCCAGACGGCCGCCGCGCTGCCTATCAGCGCAATGAATTCGCGCCGCCTCATCACTCGATCACCTCGTCGGCGCGCAGCAGGATGGAGGTTGGCAGCGTGACGCCAATCGCCTTCGCGGTTTTCATGTTGACGACGAACTCGAATTGGTTGACCTGCTCGAGCGGCAGGTCGGCGGGATTAGCGCCGCGCAGGATTCTGGCGATGAAGGACGCGGCCCGGCGCATCATCGGGACAAAATCGACGCCGTAGGACATCAGTCCGCCGCCAACGACGTAAAGCCGCAGGATATGGATTTGCGGGAGCCGATATCGGATCGCAAGTTCGGCAATGCGCTCGTACTGCGCTGCGATTAGGGGGCTTCCCAGTACGTGAAGCATGTCCACGCCGTCCTGCGCCAGCGCGCGAAAAGCCCGGTCGAAATCGTACGGCGGATTTTCCATCTTGATCGCGCGCAGCGTTAATTGCCGCGCTTTCGCCTCGCGTTCGGCGACGGCGAACTGGTCGGCGGACAACGCGTCCCAAAGCGCGCCGAGGCGCTTGCGCTCGGGAAACGCCTCCATCAGCAGCTCGATCTGTTTCGCCACCAGTTCCAACTGGCGGGAAACGATGCCCGTGACGTTGCCCCCCGGCCGAGACAGGCTTTGCACATAGCCGCGCGCGATCGGATCGTAGTTGTTTGCAAGAATGACGATCGGGACCGGCGGGCGCGCCGCGGCAGCCGCCTGCAACCCGAGCTCCGGGCCGAACGCATACAGCACGTCCGCTCGCCATGCGGCGAGTTCGTTGGCGCCGGCGAAGGCCCGCGCCGTGCCCTGGTCAATGCGTCGAAATTCGATAGCGAGATTGCGGCCCTGCACAAAGCCAAGCTTGCGCAGTTCGTCGATAAAGAACGGCCAGGCCAGCCTTGACGCGGCCCCATCGGGCGCAAGCACGCCGACGCGCGCAATCGAGCCCTCCTGCGCGCGTGCGGCGAACGGCCAAGCTCCGCCCGCAGCTCCCAGCACACCGAGAAACTCCCGCCGCCGCATGTCCGCCCCTCGCTCAAGTGGGACATTGTATTGGCTCAAGCGAGTGCTTTGATAGAGGCTGACACCGGGTTCGCTACTGCAGCATGGGATTTTGCCGATGTTTGGCGGCTTGGGCAGGCAGCTTTTGGCCATGCGTGAATGAGCCTCTGTCCTGGGACGCAACCGCCGCTTTTGCGCGCGGGGTGGCGTCCGGTGCATTGAGGCGCCACCGAGAGCAATGCTACGGTTTCCGCCCGTGTGTCGGCGTGCGTATTGGGTTCGCTTCAATGTGGCGAGAGTATTTCGGCTTTGCCGGTACGGCCCTTGCGGTCATCAACGGCCTGATCGCCATCGCCATCGCGCTGCTGCCGGTCCGGCGATCGGTGCTCAAGCTCAGGCTCGGCGCCGCGGCGCTCGGGCTCGGCGCGCTCGCCGTCGGCGCCACGTTCTATTCGAAGTACCACGCCCACGTTCAGGTCGAGCGGCAGCAGAGCGACCGCGCCGAAATCCGCATGCGGCTCGACAACTTCATCCTGGAGGGCCGCGAGCTGCTCGGCCAGATCAGGGATGCCAGGCGCGAGATGCCGACGCGCGCCGCCGACGAATGGGCGCAACGGGCCGAGCTCTATCTTCGCGACCGGCTGGGCGAGCGCATGATTCCCCGCTTCCGCAAGGAGGCGAACGAAATGTACGGCGACGGCGATGCGAGCGTCGCGGCGCCGCGGATCGGCTATTGGCGCGCGGTGCGAAACCGCGTGGTCAATCTGGAGGCGATCGGCGCGGAATTCCCGGACCGGCGGCCTTGAGCGAGAGCCGCCGCTTCCTTCACCTCTCCCCGCTTGCGGGGCGAGGTCGCCCGCCGAAGCCCGTGGGGCGAAGGCGGGCGGGTGAGGGGCTACTGTTTTACTTGAGGCGTTGGCCCCTCACCCCAACCCTCTCCCCGCAAGCGGGGCGAGGGAGCTCGCTGCCGATGCCGCAACCGCTTTGAATCCGGGCGTCCGGAATCACTCCGCCGCGAGCCGAACCTCCGGCGCGGCGGCGCGCACCTCGGCGTCCACCGTCTGCTCGTACTTGGTGAAGTTCTTCTGGAACATGCCGACGAGCTTGCGCGCGGTCTCGTCGAACGCGGCTTTGTCCTTCCAGGTCTTCATCGGATAGAGCAGGTGCGGCTCGATGCCCGGCACCGAGGTCGGCACCGCGAAGCCGAAATAGGGGTCGGTGCGGTAGTTCGCGTTCTTCAGCGAGCCGTCGAGCGCGCCGGTGACGAGCGCCCGCGTCACCTTGATCGGCATGCGGCGGCCGACGCCGTAGATGCCGCCGGTCCAGCCGGAGTTCACCAGCCAGCAGTCGACCTTGTGCCTGGCGATGTAGTCGCGCAGCAGGTTGCCGTATTCGGCCGGCGGGCGCGGCAGGAACGGCGCGCCGAAGCAGGTCGAGAATTCCGGCTCGACGCCGACGAGGCCCTTCTCGGTGCCCGCGACCTTGGCGGTGTAGCCGGAGAGGACGTGGTACATCGCCTGCGCCGGCGTGAGTTTCGCAATCGGCGGCATCACGCCGTAGGCGTCGGCGGTGAGGAAGACGATGTTCTTCGGGTGGCCTGCCATGCCCGAGCGCGAGGCGTTCGGGATGAAGTCGAGCGGATAGGCCGAACGCGTGTTCTCGGTCTTCTTGTCGCTGTCGTAGTCCGGGATGCGCGTCTCCGGATCGAACACCACGTTCTCCAGCACCGCGCCGAAGCGGTTGGTGGCGTCCCAGATTTCCGGCTCGGCCTCCGCCGAAAGCTTGATGGTCTTGGCGTAGCAGCCGCCTTCGAAGTTGAAGATGCCCTGCGGCGACCAGCCGGTCTCGTCGTCGCCGATCAGCGTGCGGTTCGGATCGGCCGAGAGCGTGGTCTTGCCGGTGCCGGAGAGGCCGAAGAACAGCGCGCTGTCGCCGGACTTGCCGACGTTGGCCGAGCAGTGCATCGGCATCACGCCCTGCGCCGGCAGGTAGAAGTTCAGCGTGGTGAACACCGACTTCTTCATCTCGCCCGCGTAGGACGAGCCGCAGATCAGCACGATCTTGCGGGTGAAATCGATGGCGACCATGGTGTCGGAGCCTTCGCGGCCGCCGTGGCGCTTGGCGTCGGGCTTGAACGTCGGCATGTCGACGATGGTCAGCTCCGGCACGAAGCCCGCGAGCTCCGCGCGATCCGGGCGGATCAAGAGCTGGCGGATGAACAGCGAGTGCCAGGCGAGCTCGGTGTAGACGCGCGTCCGGATCCGGTACTTCGGGTCGGCGCCGCCATAGAGATCCTGCGCGAACAGGGTCTTGCCCTTCGCGTGTTCGAGAAAATCGTTGTAGAGCAGGACGAACTGCGCCTGCGTCATCTTGCGGTTGCCGTCCCACCAGACCGTGTTCTCGGTCAGCGCATCGACGACCGTGTGCTTGTCCTTCGGCGAGCGGCCGGTGTGGTGGCCGGTCTCGGCGCAAAGCGCGCCGGCGGCGACGACCGTGGCCTCGCCGTTGCGGATCGCGTGCTCGTAGAGCGGGGCTTCGCTCAGGTTCCAGTGGACCGCACCGAGATCCTTCAGCCCGAACGTGTCGGCGCCGCAAGCGGCGTTGCGCAGACCGGATTCTTTCACGAAAATTCCTCCTCACGCCTCCGGCGGCTCAGCCGGAACTCCCTGACGGCCGTTTTGGAGCGGCCTTAAGGACGATTATACCCCTCAACCCGATAGGGCGCGACTTTTAGTCGTGATCGCGCTGGCTGCCAAGACCAAACCCGCGCATGGGTGCGCTCTTATCCCGCCTTGATCTCGATCAATGCGGAACCCGCGCCAATCCGAATGCGGGTAACCCTACCGGCGGCGGGGAAAGCCTCCGCGCTGCGCTGCAGCACGGAATCCCGCGCGCGAAGCCGTCAATCCGACAGACCCTTGCCGGCCAGCCATTTCTGGATGACCTCGGCGATCTGCATGTTGTTCTTGTCCTGCATCAGCATGTGGCCGTTGCCCTTGATGCCAATGTCCGGAAGGTTGATCCAATCCGCCGTGCCGCCGGCCGCCTTGATGGCGTTGCCGTATTCCATGTCGACCTTCTTGAACGTCGACCAGCGCGGATGCTGATCCACGTAGTCGCCGAAGATCTGGAGCACCGGCACGTCCTTCAGCTTCGGCGCGTTGGCCATGATGCCGGGGGTCGCCGATTCCACCGCGACGATGCCCTTGATCTTGTCGGGGCGCTGCTCCGCCACCTGGAAGCCGAACGTGCCGCCCTGGCTGTGCAGCAGCATCACGCAGGGGCAAATCTTGTCGACCAGCGCGAGATAGCCGGCGACGATCGCCTTGTCGGTGGAGAGCCAGCGCGGCACCGCCTGCTTCATGTAGTTCTCGTAGGCCTCGACCGGGAACGCGCTGCCGGCAAGCGGCTTGCGCTTGGCCGGATCGGCGTTCCACGATCCCGCGCCGTCGCCGATGCGGAAGCGTTCGTACGGATCCTGGTAGGTCAGGAAGATCGGCGCGTCGGGCCAGACGTCCGGACTGGCAAAGCCCGAGCGGCCGCGCTCGACCGCGTCCGAGTTGTAGACGTCCCAGCCCTTGCGGACGAAGAAGTTGAGCCAGCCGTCGCGGCCGTCCGGCGTCGACTCGTAGGTGACGCCGGTGAGTCCGCCGCCGTGCCACATCAGCAGCGGATACTTGCCCTTCTTGTTCTTCGGCAGGAAGTACTGAACGTACATCTGCTCGACCATGTACTGGCCGTTCGGATCGAGCTTGGTCATCGGGCCGCCGGGCTGGCGCTGGATCATGCGCACCTCCTTGCCCGACACTTCGGCGATGCGCCCGCCGACATGGAACGAGCCCATGCCGCGCAGCACGATGTCATCGTCGGCGGCCATGGCCGGCGCGACGGAGCCGGGCGCGACGGCGAGCGCAAGCAGCACGGCTGAAAGCAAGCGACGCATGACGGCCTCCCCAATGATGTCTCGTTGTTGCCGGGGAGTCTGCCGCATCGTCGAGCGCTGCGTCCATCCGTGGGCAGCGGTGGGCAAGAGGCCCGTTACCGCCCCTTGATGCCGGCGATGTCGACCATGCGGCGCAGGAAGCCGTCGAAGTTGTTGGCCGTCCATTCGCGCTTGGGGGAATCGCTGACGAGGCTGAAGCTCTTGTCGGGCCCGATCAGGCGAGCCTCGATCGAGAACGTCGTGCTGTTGTCGGTCCAGTCGACCTCGCGGCTGACCTGAAAGACGCGCACGCCTTCGATCGTGCGCTGTTTCGGCTCGGAGATGCGAACCACACGCATGCGGCCGGTGCCGGTATAGTGCCTGGCCAGTCCGCGGTGATGATTTTCGAACTCGGCAAATGTCAGCGCCGGGCGGTGCGGCTGCGGCTTGGTGCTGACGACGGAGCCTGCGGCGCAGATTTGACTCGCACAACGGTAATAGACGCTGCCGTCCTCGCGGTCTTGCTGCCGCCATCCCTCGATGGCCAAAGCGATGGCTTCCTGCGCAAACGCAGGCGGCCCTGCGCCGAACATCAGCGCGCTCGCTAGCCATCCGATCGGCAGCACGAGACGCATGTCCCTTATCCCCGTGCCTGCTCCGCCAAAGCCTTGAGCACCGCGCGCAGCACGCCGGGCTGGGTCACCCGCTGCGGAAACGGCAGCCGCAGGCCGGTGCGCCCGTTCTGCAGATCGAGCCCCTCCGGGTCGCAGCCGACGCAGCGCCAGTCGCCGTCCGCCGCACCGAGGAGCTTCGTCGCATAGAGCCGGCAGGTCTCGGCATGATCTGCGTTCATGTGCTCGATCACCTCCGGCTCGGCGGCAACCAGCGCTTCGGCGGCGCTGAGATCGGTCAACAGATCGGACGCCTTGAGATCGACGATGCGCCCGAAGCCTGCGACCAGATGCGCGCCCTTGAGCTTCACCTCGTAGAACGCGAAGTCGGCGAACCCCGCGAACATCTCCGCCTCGGGCTGGCAGGCGAGATAGCGCCGGCGCGCGTCGGCGCTTTCGGTCTTGACCGCGTCGCCCATCAGCATAACGCGCGCGCCCTGCAGCGGATCGCCTTCCTTGCGCTCGTCGAGCATCAGCGACACGCGAGGGTCGGCGAGGATGTTCTTGGTGTGAACCGCCAGCCGCGAGATCAGCAGCAGCGGCGTGCCGTCGGTTGCCGTCGCGACGTTGACCAGCGAACAGTAGGGATCGCCCGATCCGGCCATCAGCGTCGCCAGCGCCCCCGACCGCGCCTCGCGCGTTAACTTCTTCGCGGCGGCCTTGGGGTCGAAATCGGCTGTGGGCTGCATATATCGGTTGCTCGCTGGGGCGTTCTCCACTCCACCCGGATCGCGGCCCGTTCGCAAGTCCAAGCAAGAACAGCATCCGTACTCACACGGAATATTTACCCAAGAACCATGCCAAAGGATTGACGAATCACGTATTTGTCGAACGCTCGTCACATTTCAGCCCAGCTTTCCGGGCTTCAAATTGGGCGGGATTGAACCGTCACGGGGATCAGGGCTCATGCCGACCATCGCACTCGTCGACGACGACCGGAACATCTTGACCTCGGTCTCGATCGCGCTGGAGGCCGAAGGCTACCGGATCATGACCTATACCGACGGCGCCTCCGCGCTCGAAGGCTTCAAGACCTCGCCGCCGGACCTCGCCATCCTCGACATCAAGATGCCGCGCATGGACGGCATGGAACTGCTCCGGCGGCTGCGCCAGAAGACCGACACGCCGGTGATCTTCCTCACCTCCAAGGACGAGGAGATCGACGAATTGTTCGGCCTCAAGATGGGCGCCGACGACTTCATCCGCAAACCGTTCTCGCAACGGCTCCTGGTCGAGCGCGTCCGGTCGGTGCTGCGCCGCGCGACGCCGAAGGATCCGACCGCCGTCCCGAAGCCCGACGACATCAAGGCGCTCGAGCGCGGCCAGTTGCGCATGGACCCCGAGCGTCACACCTGCACCTGGAAGGGCGAGCCGGTGACGCTGACCGTCACCGAATTCCTGATCCTGCAGGCGCTGGCCGCCCGCTCCGGCGTGGTGAAGAGCCGCAATGCGCTGATGGACGCCGCCTACGACGATCAGGTCTATGTCGACGACCGCACCATCGACAGCCACATCAAGCGGCTGCGCAAGAAGTTCAAGGCGGTCGACGACGACTTCGACATGATCGAAACGCTGTACGGCGTCGGCTATCGCTTCAAGGAGCTTTGAGCGTTTTTTACGGGGTGCCGAAGCCTCTCGGTTGTCATTCCGGCCGAGCCAACGGGTCCGGCCCACTTGGGCCGGCCCGATGACAGGCTCCGCGAGAGCCGGAATCCATAGCCCGGTCTTAATTTATTTCAGCAATACAGGGGCTATGGATTCCGGGTTCGCGGGCTGCGCCTGCGCCCCGGAATGACGTGGAGGGGTGTAATGACGCCGAGAGGCCGTCGAAGCTACCCTCGATAATGTGCTAGAAAGGCACGCGAGCGGCATACGAGGCAGCGACCCCATTGCTCGATCGAACCGCCGAAGCCAAAACGCAGTCCGCCAGGACGCCTGCCTCCGGCGAGGGGAAACAAGGCGCCGGCGGAGGAGTGCGCCCGGCCGATGCAACCCATCGTCACGACGATCCGGCCCTGCGTTCCCGCAATCCCTTCATCCGCCTGCCGCGCCGTGTGGCGGAGGTCTATGGCGAGAGCGGGCTTCGCGGCGTCGCGGAACGCACCTGGCAGTTCTTAATCAGCCAGAGCTTCTCCAGCCTCACGCGGCGCATCGTCTCGCTCAACGTCGCGGGCCTGGTCGCGCTCGTGGTCGGCATCCTCTACCTGTCGCAATTCCGCGCCGGCCTGATCGACGCGCGGGTGGAGAGCCTCGTGGTGCAGGGCGAGATCATCGCCGGCGCGATCGCCGCATCCGCCACCGCCGACAGCTACGGCACCTATATCGACCGCGACCGCCTGCTTGAGCTGCAGCCGGGCGAGAACTACGGCGACGAGGGCGTGACCGGTCTCGAGTTCTCGATCAATCCGGAGCGGGTGGCGCCGATCCTGCGCCGCCTGATCTCGCCGACCAAGACCCGCGCCCGCATCTACGACGGCAACGGCTATCTCATCCTCGACAGCCGCAATCTCTACATCCCTGGCGAGGTGATGCGGCTCGATCTGCCGCCGCCGAACGAGCAGAAGCCGAACATGTTCAAGCGCGCCTGGAACTCGGTCCGGGTGTGGATCGGCCGCGGCGATCTTCCGCGCTACCACGAGATCGGCCCCGACGCCGGCAAGGACTACCCCGAGGTGGCGCAGGCGCTGGTCGGCGCCAAGAGTGCCCATCTGGTCCGGGTGAACGATCGCGGCGAGGTCATCGTCTCGGTGGCGGTGCCGGTGCAGCGCTTCCGCGCGGTGCGCGGCGCACTGCTGCTGTCGACCCAGGGCGGCGACATCAACCAGGCTGTCGAGGCGGAGCGGCTGCAGATCGGCAAGCTGTTCCTGATCCTGCTGGGCGTCATGGTGGTGCTGTCGATCCTGCTCGCCCGCACCATCGCCGGTCCCGTGAAGCGGCTGGCCGACAGCGCCGAGTGGGTGCGTCACCGCATCCGCTCGCGCGTCGAGATCCCCGACCTCACCGCGCGGCGCGACGAGATCGGCGATCTTTCCGGCGCGATCCGCGACATGACCAACGCGCTCTACAGCCGGATCGAGGCGATCGAGAGCTTTGCAGCCGATGTCGCCCATGAGTTGAAGAACCCGCTCACGTCGCTGCGCTCGGCGGTCGAGACGCTGCCGCTCGCCAAGTCGCCGGACAGCCAGAAGCGGCTGCTCGCGGTCATCCAGCACGACGTGAAGCGGCTCGACCGGCTGATCTCCGACATCTCCGACGCCAGCCGCCTCGACGCCGAATTGCAGCGTGGCGAGATGGCGCCGGTCGATATCGCAAAGCTGCTCGACACCGTGGTCACGGTGCAGAATGAGACGCGGGCCGACGCGGCCAGGGTCTCGGTGACGTTCGAGGGCGGCGGCCCGCTGTCCTTCGTGGTGCCCGGACACGATTCGCGGCTCGGCCAGGTGATCAACAACCTGATCGACAACGCGCGCTCGTTTGCGCCGACCGACTCGACGGTGCGCGTCACCTGCCGGAGGCTGCGCGGCGAGGTCGAGATCGTGGTGGACGATGATGGCCCGGGCATCCGCCCGGAGGCCTTCGACAAGATCTTCGAGCGCTTCTACACCGACCGCCCGAACCACGGCTTCGGCCAGAACTCCGGGCTCGGCCTGTCGATCTCCAAGCAGATCGTCAATGCCCACCAGGGCCGGCTGTGGGCGGAGAACCGCGAGGCCGTGACGGCGTCCGAGGACGCCGAGCCCAAGGTGCTCTGTGCCCGGTTCACGGTGCGGCTTCCGACCGTGTGATGGCGCGCCGCGCCGCCGAGTGAAACGAGGGTCCGGCGCGGCATGAATCACGCTCCTTCGATCCACGCTTCCGCAGTGCTGGTGAGCGCGCGCGCCGTGCTGATCCAGGGTCCTTCGGGCTCGGGCAAGTCGCGGCTGGCGCTGGCACTGCTGCACGCGGCGCAGCAGGGCGTGCTGCCGCTCGCGCGGCTCGTCGGAGACGACCGGGTTCATGTCGAGGCCGCCCACGGCCGCCTGCTGGTGCGCCCGGTGGAGGCCCTGGCGGGGCTGATCGAGGTGCGGGGGCTTGGCATCCGCCGCGTTCCCCATGAACAGCTTGCTCAGGTCGAAGTTCTGGTGGAACTCGGCCAGGAGGACGCCGAACGGCTGCCTGCTCAAGCCCGAACAAAGGCTGTTCTGGAGGGAATAACCCTGCCGCGGCTAGCGGTCGCAGCCGGGACCGATCCCCTCCCCCTGGTGCTGGCATATCTGCAAACGCCGGATGCCCTGCCCTGATTTGGCAGTGCGGCGAGCGTGCAATTTCGCCGCGAACCCCCATATAACGGGCCATACGGCGTGCCGCTGAAACCACCGGCCGGGGCCGTTTACTGCAATGCAGCAACCCACTACAATCGGCCTTGGAGCCCTTTAACTCGGGCTTTGGATCATGATGATTGCCGCCCGTTCGTGCGGCGCAACCGCGCCCGCCGGGATTCCCTGCCGATGATTGGTCTTGTTCTCGTCACTCACGGGCGGCTCGCCGTCGAGTTCCGTGCTGCGCTGGAACACGTCGTCGGCCCGCAGACCCAGATCGAGGCCGTCACCATCGGCCCCGACGACGACGTCGAGCAGCGCCGCAAGGACATCATCGAGGCGGTCAAGCGCGTCGACACCGGCGAAGGCGTCGCCATCCTCACCGATATGTTCGGCGGCACGCCCTCGAACCTGGCGATTTCCTGTATGGGTCGGCCCAATGTCGAGGTGCTCGCCGGTATCAACATGCCGATGCTGGTGAAGCTCGCCAAGATTCGCGACGAATGCCCGCTCGAGGAGGCGGTCGCCGCGGCCCAGGCGGCCGGGCGGAAATACGTCACCATCGCCAGCCGCGTGCTTGCCGGAAAATGTGCGACGAAGGCGGCAGCGACCGCGAGCCCGGAGCAGGCCCGTCGACCGAAGGCGCGGAGGTCCGGGTCCTCACCATCGTCAACAAGAAGGGGCTGCACGCCCGCGCTTCGGCCAAGTTCTGTCAGACGGTTGAGAAATTCGACGCCAATGTCCGCGTCACCCGCGGCCATGAAACCGTGGGCGGCACCTCGATCATGGGGCTGATGATGCTGGGCGCCGCGACCGGTACGACCATCAGGGTCGAAGCCACCGGCAACGAGGCGGCGGCCGCTGCCGACGCCCTGGACAAGCTGGTCAGCTCCGGGTTCGGCGAAGAGGATTGAACGGCCAACCCGCCTTGGGGCCGCCCTTTCGGATATAAAGACTTCTTTATATCCTCATTGCGCCGGGCGGATTGCCCTGCTATAGGCAGCCGCGAAGGTGCCGGCCGATCGCCGCGCGCCGATCCCTTTTCCAACCAGCAAGGACTGTCATGGCCGTCGCGAAAGAGTACGTCGTCAAGGACATCGGGCTCGCCGAATGGGGCCGCAAGGAGCTCACCATCGCCGAGATCGAGATGCCCGGTCTGATGGCGACGCGCGAGGAATACGGGCCGAAGAAGGCGCTGAAGGGCGCCCGCATCGCCGGCTCGCTGCACATGACGATCCAGACCGGCGTGCTGATCGAGACGCTGACGGCGCTCGGCGCCGATGTGCGCTGGGCGTCTTGCAACATCTATTCGACGCAGGACCACGCCGCCGCGGCGATCGCCGCCAACGGCGTGCCGGTGTTTGCGATCAAGGGCGAGAGCCTCGTCGAATACTGGGACTACACCCACAAGATCTTCGAATGGGGCGACGGCGGCACGCCGAACATGATCCTCGACGACGGCGGCGACGCCACGCTGCTGATCCACCTCGGCGCCCGCGCGGAAGCGGGCGACACCAAGTTCCTCGACGGCGCCACCAACGAAGAGGAAGAGGTCCTGTTCGCAGCGATCAAGAAGCGGCTCAAGGACAAGCCGGGCTTCTACACGCTGTGCGCCAAGAACATCAAAGGCGTGACCGAGGAGACCACCACCGGCGTGCACCGGCTCTACGAGATGCAGAAGAAGAGCACGCTTCTGTGGCCCGCCATCAACGTCAACGACAGCGTCACCAAGTCGAAGTTCGACAATCTTTACGGCTGCCGCGAGTCGCTGGTCGACGGCATCCGTCGCGGCACCGACGTGATGATGTCCGGCAAGGTCGCGATGGTCGCGGGCTTCGGCGACGTCGGCAAGGGCTCGGCGGCGTCGCTCCGCCAGGCCGGCTGCCGCGTGCTGGTGTCGGAGATCGACCCGATCTGCGCGCTGCAGGCGGCGATGGAGGGTTATGAGGTCACGACGATGGACGACGCGGCGCCCCGCGCCGACATCTTCTGCACCGCCACGGGCAATCTCGATGTCATCACCATCGAGCACATGCGCAAAATGAAGGACCGCGCCATCGTCTGCAACATCGGGCACTTCGACAGCGAGATCCAGGTTGCCGCGCTGAAGAACCTGAAGTGGCACAACATCAAGCCGCAGGTGGACGAGGTCGAGTTCGCCGACGGCAAGCGCATCATCCTGCTGTCGGAAGGCCGCCTGGTGAACCTCGGCAACGCCATGGGACATCCGAGCTTCGTGATGTCGGCGTCGTTCACCAACCAGACGCTGGCGCAGATCGAAATCTGGACCAACCCGACGAAGTACAAGAAAGAGGTCTACACGCTGCCGAAGTTCCTCGACGAGAAGGTGGCGCGGTTGCATCTCGACAAGATCGGCGTGAAGCTCACCAAGCTCAACGACAAGCAATCGGAGTACCTCGGCATTCCGGTCCAGGGGCCGTACAAGCCGGACCAGTACCGCTACTGAGCGGCGAACTCCTCAACCATGATCCGATTCGATCGAATCGGATCATGGTTTGGGCACAATATTTTCCGAGAACCGGGCCCACAAGCCTGCCGCGGCGTTTGGCTGCGGCAGCATAAGTGGTAGTTTTTGAGCGGATTCGGATTTGCCCTATGTGCCGCTGGATTGCCTATCGCGGAGAGACGGTCCCGCTCGAACGGTATGTCACCGAGCCCGCCCATTCGCTGGTGGTGCAGAGCCTCCAGGCCAAGGAATCGGTCGGCGCCACCAATGGCGACGGTTTCGGCCTCGGCTGGTACGGCGAGCGCGAAGAACCCGGCCTGTACCGCGAGGTCCGCCCGGCCTGGTCGGACGAGAACCTGAAGCACCTCTGCCGCCACATCCAGTCGCCGCTGTTCTTCGCCCATGTCCGCGCGGCGACGGGCACGCCGACCACGCGGCCCAATTGCCATCCGTTCATCCACGGCCGCTGGATGTTCATGCACAACGGGCAGGTCGGTGACTGGTCGCTGATCCGGCGCCGCGTCGAGGCGATGATTCCGGACGAGTTCTACACGTCGCGCGTCGGCACCACCGATTCCGAAGCGGTGTTCCTGGCCATCCTGGGAGCGGGCGCGAACGCCGATCCGATCGCCGCGACCATGCGCACGCTCACAACCCTCACCGAGCTGGTAAGCACCAGCGGCACGACCGAGCCATTGCGGATCACCGCCGCGCTGTCCGACGGACGCGATCTCTACGCCTTCCGTTACGCCTACGGCGGCTCGGCCAACACACTCTACTACCGCGAAACCGGTTCTAACGTCGTCGTGGTATCCGAGCCGCTCGACATGGACCGCGGCTTCTGGATTCCCGTTCCGCCCGGCCATCTGGTCGCGGCACGCGCCGGAAAGTCGCTCGTGCTCGAGCCTTTGCCGGAGGTTCCCCGCCTCGCGGCGGAATGAGCCACCAAGGCCTCGTCCGGCAAATTTCGCTTTGCCGCAAGCCAACCGCAGCCATATCGTGGCGTTCGCGCAAGGGCTGGGCATGTCGGCGACAATCAAATTGCTCGACTGGGTCGGGGAGCTTGTGGCCCGCTATGTGTCCAAGCCGACCAGCGGCTACGAGCCCTATGCCGCGGCGCGGCCCGAGCTCGTGGCGATGGTCATCCGGCCCGGCGACGTGCTGCTGGTCGAAGGCGCCCGCTCCAAGATCAACTCCGCAATCCGCTATCTCACCCAGTCCAGCTGGTCGCACGCGTGCCTCTATGTGGGGCTCGGCGCCAATCTCGGCACACGCGACGGAGAGCCGCTGGTGCTGGTCGAGGCCGAGCTCGGCAAGGGCGTGATCGCCTCACCACTGTCGAAATTCGACACCTTCAACACCCGCATCTGCCGCCCGGTCGGGCTCACGCCCGAGGATCGCAACACGGTCATCCGCTACGCGGCCGAGCGCATCGGCTACGACTACGATCTGAAGAATATCATCGACCTGATGCGCTACTTTCTGCCGCAACCGCCGGTGCCGGCGCGCTGGCGGCGGCGCATGATCGCGCTCGGCTCCGGCGAGCCGACGCGGGCGATCTGCTCCAGCCTGATCGCCCAGGCCTTCGAATCGGTCGGCTATCCGATCCTGCCCGAGGTGCGCCGGGTCGATGCCGAGAGCCGCCGGGAAATCCTGCACATCCGCCATCATTCGCTGTACACGCCGCGCGATTTCGACATCTCGCCGTACTTCGCCGTGGTCAAGCCGACGATCGAGACGGGATTCGATTACAAGCAGATGATGTGGGACAAGGGATCGCCCGAAAGTGCCAAGACGGGCTGAGAAAGGTCGGGAAACATGATGCACGACAGAATCCAAACCTGCGCTGCGCTCGCGATGACGCTGCTCGTCGCGCCCGTCGCGGCGCAGGCCCAGCCAGTCGCCGACTTCTACCGCGGCAAGACCGTCAATGTTTACATCGGCGTCGGCGTCGGCGGCGAATACGACATCCAGGCGCGCCTGGTGGCGCGGCACATCGGCAAGCACATCCCCGGCAACCCGACTGTGGTGCCGCAGAACATGACCGGCGCCGGCGGATTGCGGATGATCAACTACCTCTACAGCGTGGCGCCCAAGGACGGCGCCAGCATCGGGATGATCGCCAACGCCTTCCCGGCCATGCAGGCCGTCGGCATCCCCGGCGTGCAGTTCGACGCCGCCAGGATGAACTGGATCGGCTCGATCGCACCGGCGGTCGAGACCATGGCGGTGTGGCACACCACCGGCGTGAAAAACGTCGAGGACGCGCGCAAACGCGAAGTGGTCGCCGGCGCCTCGGCGCGCGGCGCCATCACCTTCATCTATCCGCAGATGATGAACGAGCTCCTCGGCACCAAGTTCAAGATCGTGACCGGCTATCCGGGCGGCAACCAGATCAACCTCGCCATGGAGCGCGGCGAGGTCGAGGCGCGCAACAACACCTGGTCGAGCTGGAAGGCCACCAAGGCGGCTTGGCTCGCCGAGAAGAAGATCGCGGTGATCGCGCAGGCCGGCCCCCGGGCGCCCGACCTCGATGCACCCTCGGTCGAGGACGCGGCCCGCACGCCGCAGGAGCGCCAACTCATCGAGCTGGTGGTGTCGGGCACCCAGCTCGGCCGGCCGTTTGCCACCAACGAGGCGCCGGCGGACCGGGTCGCCGCGCTGCGGTCAGCGTTCGCCGCCACCATGAAGGACCCGGAGTTCCTGGCCGAGGCGAAAACGCTCGGCTTCGAGGTCGATCCGGTATTGGGCGAGAAGATGCAGAAGATCGTCGAAAAAGTGCTGGCCACGCCCAAGGATGTGGCTGTTCGGGCCAAGGGTTTGTTGGAATAGGAGGCCCCGCGCTGGCGAGCCCGCTTGGCGAGCGGCCAGCGCGGGTTGGTAAGATGCCGCGCCGGATCCTCGCACAATCGTGCTCGGCGGCGCGGCGCGTCCTTGCCGCAACGCAGCAGCGATGTTATCTCGCGGCCATGACGGCCTCTGCCATATCGAATATCCGCAATTTCTCGATCGTCGCCCACATCGACCACGGCAAGTCCACGCTGGCCGACCGGCTGATCCAGCTCACCGGCGGGCTGGAAGCACGCGAGATGGTCGAGCAGGTGCTCGATTCGATGGACATCGAGCGCGAGCGCGGCATCACCATCAAGGCGCAAACGGTCCGCCTCAAGTACAGGGCGCGCGACGGCAAGGACTACATCCTCAACCTGATCGATACGCCCGGCCACGTCGACTTCGCCTACGAGGTGAACCGGTCGCTGGCCGCCTGCGAGGGCTCGCTGCTGGTGGTGGACGCAAGCCAGGGCGTCGAGGCGCAGACGCTCGCCAACGTCTATCACGCTATCGACGCCGGCCATGAGATCGTGCCGGTGCTCAACAAGGTCGATTTGCCGGCGGCTGAGCCCGAAGCGGTCCGGCAACAGATCGAGGACGTGATCGGCATCGACGCTTCGGACGCGCTCATGATCTCGGCCAAGACCGGCCTTGGCGTGCCCGAAGTGCTGGAGGCCATCGTCACGCGGCTGCCGCCGCCGAAGGGTGACCGCGACGCGACGTTGAAGGCGCTCCTGGTCGATAGCTGGTACGACGCCTACCTCGGCGTGGTCGTGCTGGTTCGCATCGTCGACGGCACCCTGAAGAAGGGCCAGCGCATCCGCATGATGGGCACCAACGCCGCCTATGATGTGGACCGCACCGGCGTATTCACGCCGAAGCTCACCCCGGTCGACGAGCTCGGACCCGGCGAGATCGGCGCCATCACCGCCTCGATCAAGGAGGTGGCCGACACCCGCGTCGGCGACACCATCACCGACGACAGGAAGCCGGTCACCGAAATGCTGCCCGGCTTCCGGCCGGCCATCCCGGTCGTGTTCTGCGGCCTGTTCCCGGTCGATGCCGCGCAGTTCGAGGATCTGCGCGCGGCGATGGGCAAGTTGCGCCTCAACGACGCGAGCTTCAGCTACGAGATGGAGACGAGCGCGGCGCTGGGCTTCGGCTTCCGCTGCGGCTTCCTCGGCCTGCTGCATCTCGAAATCATCCAGGAGCGGCTGGAGCGCGAGTTCAACCTCGACCTGATCGCGACTGCGCCCTCGGTGATCTACAAGATGAAGCTGCGCGACGGCTCCGAGATCGAGATTCACAATCCGGTCGATATGCCGGACGTGATGAAAATTCTCGAAATCCAGGAGCCGTGGATCGAGGCGACGATTCTGACGCCGGACGACTATCTCGGCTCGGTGCTCAAGCTCTGCCAGGACCGCCGCGGCGAGCAGGTCGAGCTGACCTATGTCGGCACCCGCGCCATGGCGAAATACAAGCTGCCGCTCAACGAGGTGGTGTTCGACTTCTACGACCGCCTGAAGTCGGTGTCGAAGGGCTATGCCTCGTTCGACTATCACCTGACGGATTATCGGGAAGCCGACCTGGTGAAGATGTCGATCCTGGTGAACGAGGACCCGGTCGATGCGCTCTCCATGCTGGTGCATCGCACCAGAGCCGAACAGCGCGGGCGCGGCATGGTGGAAAAGCTCAAGGAGCTCATTCCGCCGCACATGTTCCAGGTGCCGATCCAGGCCGCGATCGGCGGCAAGATCATCGCCCGCGAGACCGTTCGCGCGATGCGCAAGGACGTGACCGCGAAATGCTACGGCGGCGACGTCACCCGCAAGCGCAAGCTTCTGGACAAGCAGAAGAAGGGCAAGAAGAAGATGCGGCAGTTCGGCAAGGTCGACATTCCGCAGGAGGCGTTCATCGCCGCCTTGAAGGTGGATGTGTGAAATAGCAACGTAAGCTTTGATCAAGAGATGTCAGCATCGTCATGACGTCAGGATCGCAGCAATCCAACGGTGGGAACAAAAGCGTCCCGCTCGACGAAGTGAAATTTCAAGTACGTTTGATACGCTTGTTGCGCGAATTTGCTTTCAACAAAGAAAAATACCTACAACGCGTTGAAACGCACTTGAAATCGGCCGGCCCTAATATTTGGATGGCCCGGAACGGATATCTAAAACCCATGCAGCTAGCCCGAATTATTCACGAATAGCAGGCGGTTGTGCCTTAAAGTACTGATTCAGCGTATGATTTTGGTCTCGAATCAAAACTACGCAATTTCAGGAAAGCCACACCCGCCATGTATGACCCTATGCTGCCGCTGCCGGGCCTGTCACCTGTTTCGAGCTATCGCCTAAA
>CAMAWG010000059.1 GCA_945861855.1 Rhodoplanes serenus | reverse complement strand
GAGCCGCCGGGAAGAACTGCGATGGGTGCCTTGCCGTATCGTCTGGTTGCGCTCCTCTTCGCCTTGGCGCTCGCATTGACAGTGCCGTCGGCACCCCTCATGGCGCAAGCCGCGCCGCCGGCCGCCGAAGCCGCGGCGCCGAGGGGCGGCCTTGAAGGTGTGCTCAACCGTTTCCTCGAAAACGACTTCCTCGAGACCGAAACAGGTATCAACGAAGTGGCGGCAAGCGGCGACTCCCGCGCCACCACCCTCATCGAGGCTTTGAAGGACGAGCGGCTGTACTTCAGCGCCGAGCGGAAGGCAGTGTTCTACAAGGATGCCGCGGGCAAGCTGTTTTCCGCAGCGACCGGCGAACCCGTCGCGGGCGACGGTCCGGCCGATATTGCGGTCGTGGATATCAACAACCGGGTGCGCCGCGCCATCGATGCGGCGATCGGCGGCCTCACCTTGCAGGTTCGCGATCCCGCCAAGCGCTTCGAGGCGGCTCAGGCGGTGTTCAAATCGCGCGAGGAGAATGTGCTTCCCGCGATCGAGGCCGCGCTCGAGAAGGAAGCCGATCCGCGCGTGAAGCAGGCTTTGACGGAAGCACGCGCGGCCATTCTCCTGATGTCCGACGACGCGTCCGAGGCCGACAAGATCGCGGCCGTGAGCATGATCCGTACTCGCGGCGACCAGGAGGCGTTGAATCTGCTGGCGGGACTTCCGGCCGGCTCACCGGTCGCGGTCCAGCGCGCCGCGCGCGACGCGGTAACCGCGATGCAGAACCAGCTCGCGGTCTGGGCCACGGTGCAGAACGCCTGGTACGGGCTCTCGCTCGGCTCGGTGCTGCTGCTCGCGGCCATCGGTCTTGCGATCACCTTCGGCGTGATGGGCGTCATCAACATGGCGCACGGCGAGATGGTGATGATCGGCGCCTATGTCACCTTCATGGTGCAGGAATACATCCGCACAAGCAGCCCCGGGCTTTTCGACTATTCGCTCATCATCGCGGTGCCGCTCGCCTTCGTGGTCGCGGGCTTCATCGGCATCCTGATCGAGCAAGGCATCATCCGGTTCCTCTATGGCCGGCCGCTGGAGACCCTGCTCGCGACCTGGGGCCTTTCGCTGATCCTGCAGCAGGCGGTGCGCACCGCCTTCGGCCCGACCAACCGCGAGGTCGGCGCGCCATCGTGGATGAGCGGCACGTTCAGCGTCGGCCAGATCAACATCACCTATGGGCGGCTCTGGATCATCGTCTTCACCATGATGGTGTTCGTCGGATTGCTCGCCCTGTTGCGCTTTACCCGGCTCGGCCTTGAGATGCGGGCGGTCACGCAGAACCGCGCCATGGCGGCGTCGATGGGCATTCGCACCGCCCGCGTCGATGCGCTGACCTTTGGTCTCGGCTCGGGTATCGCCGGGATCGCCGGAGTGGCGCTTTCGCAGATCGACAACGTCAGCCCCAACCTCGGTCAGGGATACATCATCGACAGCTTCCTGGTCGTGGTGTTCGGCGGCGTCGGCAATCTGTGGGGCACCCTGGTCGGGGCGCTGACGCTCGGCATCGCCAACAAGTTCCTGGAGCCATTTGCCGGCGCGGTTCTCGCCAAGATCGCCATCCTGGTGCTGATCATCCTGTTCATTCAGAAGCGCCCGCGCGGCCTGTTCGCGCTCAAGGGCCGGGCGGTGGAAGCATGATGCCGCCGCTCATCCGCATCCTCGACCGCGGCTCGATGATTTTCCTCATCGTGCTTGGCGTTCTCACGGTGCTGGTGCCGTTCCTGAACCTCGTATTTCCGCCGTCGTCGGTCTTCCATGTGCCGACCTATCTGGTGGCGCTGTTCGGCAAATACGTCTGCTATGCGATCCTTGCGCTGTCGATCGACCTGATCTGGGGCTATGCCGGCATTCTGTCGCTCGGCCACGGCGCGTTCTTCGCGCTCGGCGGCTACGCCATGGGCATGTACCTGATGCGGCAGATCGGGACACGCGGCGTTTATGCCGATCCGATCCTGCCGGACTTCATGGTGTTCCTGAACTGGCCGGAGTTGCCGGTCTTTTGGTACGGCTTCCAGCATTTTCCCTATGCGCTGTTGATGGTCGTGCTGGTGCCCGGCGCGCTGGCCTTCGTGTTCGGTTGGTTTGCGTTCCGCAGCCGCGTCACCGGCGTCTATCTCTCGATCATCACCCAGGCACTCACCTATGCGCTGCTGCTGGGCTTCTTCCGCAACAATTTCGGCTTCGGCGGCAACAACGGCCTCACCGACTTCAAGGACATCCTTGGCTTCAACGTGCAGGCTCAGGGCACGCGCGCGGCGTTGTTTGCCGCGTCCTGCATCGCGCTGGCCTTGGGCTTCCTGATCTGCCGCGCGCTGGTGACCTCGAAGTTCGGCAAGATGCTGGTCGCGATCCGCGATGCCGAGCCGCGCACGCGCTTCCTCGGCTACCGCGCGGAATCCTACAAGGTGTTCGTGTTCACCCTGTCGGCCTGCATGGCGGGTGTCGCCGGCGCGCTCTACGTGCCGCAGGTCGGCATCATCAATCCAAGCGAGTTCTCGCCGGCCAACTCCATTGAGGCGGTGATCTGGGTCGCCGTCGGCGGCCGCGGCACGCTCACCGGAGCGGTTATCGGCGCAATTCTCGTGAACTACGCCAAGACCACGTTCACCTCGGGTCCGCTCGCGCCATACTGGCTGTTCATGCTGGGCGGGCTGTTTGTCGCGGTAACCTTGTTGCTGCCGCGCGGCATCGTCGGCACCTGGCAGTGGTGGACGGAGCGGCGGCGCGCGTCGGCCGCGGCGGGGACCGCGCCGCGGGCACCCCAGGCGGCGGAGTAGAACATGGAAGCCAGCACCACCGCCTTGCTCTACCTCAACGGCGTCAACGTTTCGTTCGACGGATTCCGCGCGCTGAACAACCTTTCGCTCGCAGTCGAGCCCGGCGAAATGCGCGCCATCATCGGTCCCAACGGCGCCGGCAAGACCACCATGATGGACGTGGTTACCGGCAAGACCCGTCCCGACAACGGCGACGTGGTCTTCGAGGGCCAGCACGACCTGTCCAAGCTCGATGAAACGCAGATCGCGACGCTTGGGATCGGCCGCAAATTCCAGAAGCCGACGGTGTTCGAGATGCACACGGTCGAGGACAATCTGATGCTGGCGCTGAAAAGCGACCGGCGCCCGCGCGCATCCGTGAAGTGGGGAACGACCCCGGATGAGGACGGCCGCATCAACCGCATCCTAGACACGATCCGCCTCACGCTGCTTCGCGACCGGCCGGCCGGCAGCCTGGCGCATGGCCAGAAGCAGTGGCTGGAGATCGGCATGCTGCTGGCGCAGGAGCCGAAGCTTCTGCTGGTCGACGAGCCGGTTGCCGGCATGACCGACAACGAGACGCGCCAGACCGCGGAACTGCTCAAGGAGATCAACCGCGACAAGACGGTGATCGTGGTCGAGCACGATATGACATTCGTGCGCGAACTGGGGGTCAAGGTGACGTGCCTGCACGAAGGCACCGCCATCGCCGAGGGCACCATCGATCAGGTGTCCGAGAACGAGCGGGTGATCGAGGTTTATCTGGGGCGATGACGATGCTTGATGCGAAAACCATCGATCTTCACTACGGCGCGGCGCAGGCGCTGCGCGGCGTCTCGCTGCAGGCGGAGGTCGGCGAGGTCACCTGCGTGCTCGGCCGCAACGGCGTCGGCAAGACCAGCCTGCTCGACGCGCTGGCCGGCCAGCAACCGATCTCCGGTGGCTCCATTCAATGGGAGGGCGCCGACATCACCAGGCTCAAGCCCTACGAGCGCGCGCGACGCGGCATCGCCTACGTGCCGCAGGGCCGGGAGATATTCCCGCTGCTGACAGTGGAGGAGAACCTCAAGACGGGCTTTGCGCCGCTCAAGCGCGACCAGCGCGACATCCCCGACGACGTGTTCAGCCTGTTCCCGGTGCTGCGGGATATGCTGCACCGGCGCGGCGGCGATCTGTCGGGGGGGCAGCAGCAGCAGCTCGCCATCGGCCGCGCGCTGGTGATGCGGCCTCGGCTCTTGCTGCTCGATGAGCCGACCGAGGGCATCCAGCCGTCGATCATCAAGGACATCGGGCGGGCGATCGTCTATCTGCGTTCGCTCAAGCAGATGGCGATCATTCTGGTCGAGCAGTATCTCGATTTCGCCCGCGAGCTTGGCGATCGATTTGTGGTCATGGACCGGGGCGCAATCGTCTACAGTGCATGGCGCGACGCGGTGGACGAGGCTGCGCTCAAGAAGGCGATGGCGCTCTGAGGATTGAAGCTGTGCAGGAGGCGACGGTCCGAGACAGCGTGTTCGCGGCGAATCGCTCCGCCGGGCGGATTGCGCTCACGGTGGCGGCGGAGGGCGGGGTGACGCGGCGCCGACAGGTCTATGAAGATGGCCCGCTGCGTATCCGGTTTCCGAATTCGTCCCCGCGCATGCTCGAATCCGTGATCGTCAATACCGCCGGCGGCATTGCCGGCGGCGACCGGCACGACCTCGACATTGGTGTGCAGGATGGCGCGGCTCTCGCTGTCACGACAGCGGCGGCCGAAAAAATCTATCGGGCGCTGGGCCCCGACGCCGAAATCGCGGTCAAGCTCGCGGCCGGCGCAGGCGCGCGGCTGACCTGGCTGCCTCAGGAGACGATTCTGTTCGACCGGGCAAGGCTCAGGCGCAGCATCGAGGTCGAGCTCGCGCCCGACGCCGAGCTGTTGATGGCGGAGGCCGTGGTGTTCGGCCGCTCGGCGATGGGCGAGGTGGTGGAGGAGGGTGCGTTCACCGACCGCTGGCGGGTGCGCCGGGACGGGCGGCTGGTGTTCGCGGAGACCGTGCTGCTCGGCGGCGCCATCGCGCAGAAACTCGCGGAGCCTGCGGTGGCCGGCGGCGGCGTCGCCATCGCCACCGTGCTGGCCGCGCCGGGCGACCAGGCGATGGTCGAGCACGTCCGCGCGCAAATTTTCTGTGGCGAGGTCGGGGCCTCGGCCTGGAACGGGCTTGCGGTGGCCCGTCTCTGCGCCAAGGATGGCGCGAGCCTGCGGCGCGATCTCGTTTCGGTGGTCGCTGCGCTGGGTGGCACGCTGCCGCGGCTCTGGTTGAATTGAAGGGGCGCGCTCATGAATCTGACACCGCGCGAGAAGGACAAGCTGCTGATCGCCATGGCCGCGATGGTGGCGCGGCGGCGGCTCGATCGCGGCGTCAAGCTCAACCATCCCGAGGCGGTGGCGCTGATCTCCGATTTCATCATGGAAGGCGCGCGCGACGGCAAGACGGTGGCGCAGCTCATGGAGGCGGGCGCTCATGTGCTGACCCGCGCGCAGGTGATGGACGGCATCGCCGAGATGATTCACGACATCCAGGTCGAGGCGACGTTTCCGGACGGCACCAAGCTCGTGACCGTGCACGAGCCCATCCGCTGAATTGACGAGAGAGGCCCCATGATCCCCGGCGAACTCTTCATCAAGGACGGCGATATCGAGCTCAACAAGGGCCGCAAGACCCTGACGCTCACCGTCGCCAACAGCGGCGACCGGCCGATCCAGGTCGGCTCGCACTACCATTTCTTCGAAACAAATCCGGCGCTGAAATTCGACCGCAAGAAGGCGCGGGGCATGCGGCTCAACATCCCGGCCGGCACGGCGGTGCGCTTCGAGCCCGGCCAGAGCCGCGAGGTGACGCTGGTCGCGCTCGCGGGCCTGCGGACCATCTACGGTTTCCGCGGCGATGTCATGGGCAAGTTGTGAAGGGGATGGCCGCAAGAATCATGACGGGCGAGCTTGCGCCCGCCCGTCACGTTCTCAGCGCTGCTACCCGCGGCTGGGAACCAGGATCAAATCGGCCACTTGATGCGATGCTTGGTAGCGGCCTCGCACCCAGACCAACCTGGTCTTGGCGACACCCGCACTCGACAGAGCCGTTGCCGGCAGAACCGAACGTGAGCGTCTAAAAGAGAGGATAGCGCGGCCGGTGCGAGAGGCAACCGAAACCGCGTTTCACACAGGGCCGGTGGATAAGAGTGGGGATGAATGAAGGCAGGATTTCAATTTCGCTGAGCCGTTTTTTGAATAGATCATGCTCACACCATCGGGCTAGCCGCAGAGGACATCATGTCATTCAAGATCGAGCGCCGCGCTTACGTCGATATGTTCGGCCCGACCACTGGTGACCGTGTGCGGTTGGCCGACACCGATCTCATCGTCGAAGTCGAGAAGGATTTCACCACCTATGGCGAGGAGGTGAAGTTCGGCGGCGGCAAGGTGATCCGCGACGGCATGGGTCAGTCGCAGATCACCAACAAAAAAGGTGCGGTCGACACCGTCATCACCAACGCGCTGATCATCGATCACTGGGGCATCGTGAAGGCCGACGTCGGCCTCAAGGAGGGCCGTATTGACGCCATCGGCAAGGCCGGCAATCCCGACATCCAGCCGAACGTCACCATCGTCATCGGTCCCGGCACCGAGGTGATCGCAGGCGAAGGAAAAATCCTCACCGCCGGCGGATTCGACACCCACATCCATTTCATCTGTCCGCAGCAGGTCGAGGAGGCGCTGATGTCCGGCGTCACCTCCATGCTCGGCGGCGGCACCGGCCCAGCGGCAGGAACGAACGCCACCACCTGCACGCCGGGACCCTGGCATCTCGGCCGCATGATCCAGGCTGCGGACGCGTTTCCCGTCAATCTCGGCTTTGCCGGCAAGGGCAATGCGTCCCGGCCCGCAGCGCTTGAGGAGATGGTCAAAGCCGGCGCCTGCGCGCTCAAGCTGCACGAGGACTGGGGCACGACTCCGGCGGCGATCGACTGCTGCCTTTCGGTCGCCGACGACTACGACGTGCAGGTGATGATCCACACCGACACGCTGAACGAAAGCGGCTTTGTCGAGGATACGATCAAAGCGTTCAAGGGCCGTACCATTCACGCCTTCCACACCGAAGGCGCGGGCGGCGGACACGCGCCCGACATCATCAAGGTCGCGGGATTGAAGAACGTGCTGCCGTCGTCGACTAATCCGACGCGTCCGTTCACCCGCAACACCATCGACGAGCATCTCGACATGCTGATGGTGTGCCACCATCTCGATCCATCGATCGCGGAGGATCTGGCGTTCGCCGAGAGCCGCATCCGCAAGGAGACCATCGCCGCCGAGGATATCCTTCACGACATCGGCGCGCTGTCGATGATGTCGTCCGACAGCCAGGCGATGGGACGGCTCGGCGAGGTCATCATCCGCACCTGGCAGACCGCCGACAAGATGAAGAAGCAGCGCGGCAAGTTGAAGGAGGACAAGGGCGACAGCGACAACGCGCGGGTGAAGCGCTACATCGCCAAATACACGATCAATCCGGCGATCGCGCATGGCGTGAGCAAGCACATCGGTTCGGTCGAGAAAGGAAAGCTCGCCGATCTGGTGCTGTGGTCGCCGGCGTTCTTCGGCGTGAAGCCCGAGATCATCATCAAGGGCGGCACGATCGTGGCAGCTCAGATGGGCGATCCCAACGCCTCGATTCCGACGCCGCAGCCGGTGCACTACCGGCCGATGTTCGGCGCCTTCGGCAAGGCGCTGACCGCGTCATCGCTGGTGTTCGTGTCGAAGGCGGCGGCCAAGAGCAACTTGCGAGCTAGGCTTGGCGTCGAAAAGCAGTTCGTCGCGGTCGAGCACACCCGCGACATCTCGAAAAAGAGCATGGTGCACAACGGCGCCACGCCCGACATCACCGTCGATCCGGAAACCTACGAGGTCACCGCGGACGGCGAACTCCTCACCTGCGCGCCGGCCGAGGTGTTGCCCATGGCGCAGCGGTATTTCCTGTTCTGAGACTATTTGACCCGGGTCCAGACTTCAGAGCCGCACAGCGAGCCGGCACAGCCCTGCACTTCGAGTTCGTCATTGCCCCGCGGCGAAAGCCTGCCCTTGTAGGTCTGGCCGTCGTCGGAGTTGTAGATGCCGCCGACCCAGGAGCCGGTGTTGTCCTGCTCCATCGCGAAAATCCGGATGCCGACGATCTTGCGGCTGCGCAGGCTTGCATTGGGGTTCTTGTCGTCCACCGGGGGCTGGCCGGTCTTGGGGTCCACCGCATCCTTGAGCCACACGACCGTGGCGCACATGGCCTTGCCGCATTTCGCCACGCGGATGTGGGCGTCGCTGTTCGCGGTGAGCCAGGTGCCGATCATCTCCTCCGCGCTCGCCGGCATGACGGTGACAAGCGTCAGGGACAGGACGACAGCCGCCAGGTGGCAGAAGGTCTTGATCATAGGCTTTCCGGGAACTCGAGGTTGCCTTGGAGCGCAATCGGGGCGCTCATTCCTACCCGCCAAGCTTGGGCAGTCAACCCGCGCTGCGGCCTTGCCCAAAAGCTTGAATTTCAGCCCAGCACCGAGCCGGAACCCTTGCTGCCGGCGCCTTCTCCGAGGACGACGGTGTCGTGTTCGGCCAGGATTTTGCTGGTGAGCGCGCCATCGGCAAGCTGCTCGGGACTCAGCGCCTTCATCGCCTTCATCATGCCTTCGAGGCCGGGCGGGGCGTAGACCATCAGCATCCGCATGCCTTCCCTGGAACCGACCTTGTGGGGCACGCCGGGCGGAATATTGACGCAGGCGCCCTTCTTGGCGTGGAACACCTGGTCTCCAAGCTGGAATTCGCCGCTGCCATCGACCACGTAGCAGACCTGGAACGACCTGGTATGCAGGTGCAGGCGCGACTCGAAGCCGGGTTTGCACTGTTCGTCGAAAATCTCGAACGTACCGTGCGTGTCAGTGGCCGTGATCTTGCAGGTCGCGACATTGGCGCGCGCATAGACATTGCCCTCGCCGGCGGCTGAATATTTGCCCTGGAGGGTGTTAGGCTTCGACATGACCGTCTCCCGACCGATTTTGTTCGCGCCATTATGTGCGCCCGCGGGGCAGCCGTGAAGCGCGGCTGGGCCGTTCGCCGGGCGGGCTTCTGGAATCCATCCGCCGCAATCGACCTTGTTGTGCTCGACGCGGGCGACCGGCATCGCCGCCGCATCATGCTCAAGGGAGAGCGGGGCCTGGAATTCCTGCTGGACCTTGACGAAGCGGTCGCGCTGCGCGACGGCGACGGCATCATGCTCGACGACGGCGCGATCGTGCTTGTGACTGGGCAGGCCGAGCCGCTGGCCGAGATCACCGCCCGGACCCCGCTCGCGCTGGTACGGCTTGCCTGGCACATCGGCAACCGTCACACCGATCTGCAGATCGTCGGCGATAAGCTCCGCATCCGGCGCGATCACGTGTTGGAGGAAATGGTGTGCGGCCTCGGCGCGGCGGTGACGCCGGTCGAGGCGCCGTTCGATCCGGAGGCTGGTGCGCCCCAGGGCCATCGGCACGGGCACGAACACCATCACGGGAAAGACCATGGCGGCTGAGGACATAAGCTCCGCCGCGCTCTACCGCTTGATGGCATGGCTGTCGCCGTCCTACCCGGTCGGCGCGTTCTCCTATTCGAGCGGCATCGAATGGGTAGTCGAGGCGGGCGACATCAAGGATGCCGACAGCCTTCGGCGCTGGCTCGCGGTCGTGATCGGGGAGGGCGGCGGCTTCTGCGACGCCGTGTTTTTCGTGCACGCCCATCGTTCACTGGCCGACGCCGGCGACCAGGCGCTGCGGACGGTTGCCGAGCTCGCAGCCGCATTCGCCCCCTCCAAGGAGCGCCATCTGGAGACGACGGCGCAAGGCGCGGCCTTCATCGATGCGACCCGGGCGGCCTGGCCGTGTGCCGCGCTCGACCGGCTGGCCGCTGCCTGGACTGGGCCAGTGGCCTATCCCATTGCGGTCGGCGTCGCAGCTTCCGGCCACGGCATCGCGCTGGAGCCCGCGCTGCGCGCCCTCCTTCACGCCATCACAGCCAATCTCATTTCGGCGGGGGTGCGCCTCATTCCACTTGGGCAGAGCGACGGCCAGCGCGTGCTCGCCGCGCTTGAGCCCATTGTCGAAGCGACCGCGCGGCGGGCGCTGACGACCTCGCTGGATGACGTGGGCGGTGCGGCGCTGCGTGCCGATCTTTCAAGCTTGCATCACGAAACCCAATACACGAGGTTGTTCCGGTCATGAGCAGGTCTTCGCATGGTCCTTTGCGTGTCGGCGTCGGCGGTCCGGTCGGCTCCGGCAAGACCGCGCTGATGGACGCGCTGTGCAAGCGCCTCCGGGACCGCGTTGAGATCGCCGCGATCACCAACGACCTCTACACCAAGTGGGACGCCGAATTCCTGGTGCGCTCCGGCGCGCTTGCGCCCGAGCGCATCGCCGGCGTCGAGACCGGCGGCTGCCCGCATACCGCGATCCGCGAGGATGCCTCGATCAACCTCGCGGCGGTTGCCGATATGCGAAAGAAGTTTCCCGAACTGGATCTGGTGCTGATCGAGTCGGGCGGCGACAATCTCGCGGCGACCTTCTCGCCGGAGCTTGCCGATCTCACGATCTACGTCATCGACGTCGCCGCCGGCGACAAAATCCCTTCCAAGGGCGGTCCCGGCATCACGCGTTCCGATCTCCTGGTCATCAACAAGATCGATCTCGCGCCTTACGTCGGTGCTTCGCTTGAGGTCATGCAGCGCGACGCCAAGAAGATGCGCGGCGCGCGGCCGTTCGTCATGACGAATTTGCGTGTCGGTGACGGCGTCGCGGAGATCGCGCGATTCATCGAAGAGAAGGGTGGATTGGGGGCCTAGCGTTTGCCGGAAAAATTCGGCTTCCGCTTCTGCATGAACGCCCGCACGCCCTCGCCGTAGTTCGGGTGGGAGCCGGCCTCGCGCTGCAGATTGCGTTCGAGATCGAGCTGCGTCTTGAGGTCGTTGTCCTCCGAGGCATCGAAGGCGCGCTTGATCAGCCCCAAGCCGAAGGTCGGCGCGGTCGCGAAATGCGCGCAGATTTTTTCCGCCTCGGCCATCAGGTTGGTGTCATCCACCGCCTTCCAGATCAGGCCCCATTCCTCGGCCTTTTCCGCGGACAGCGGTTCCGCGAGCAGCGCAAGCCCGCGCGCCCGGGCTTGCCCGACCAGCCGCGGCAGGAGCCAGGTGCCGCCCCCGTCGGGAACGATGCCCAGCCGGGCGAACGGCTGAAGGAAGGTCGCCGAGCGCGCCGCCAGCACGATGTCGCACGCGAGCGCGATGTTGCAGGAAACGCCTGCGGCGGTGCCATTGACGGCGCAGACCACAGGGAAAGGCAGCGCGCGGAGCTTGCGGACCAGCGGATTGTAATACTGCTCGAGCGCCGCGCCTGGCACGGTCACTTCGCCCGCGGCATCGATCCGCTCGCTCAGATCCTGACCGGATGAGAACGCCCGTCCCGTGCCGGTCAACAGCAGCGCCCGGCATGTCTGGTCCTGTTCGGCCTCCGCTATCGCGGCAACGAGTGCCCGCTGCATGGGCTCGTTGAAGGCATTGAGCCGCTGCGGGCGGTTGAGCGTGAGCACGCGATAGCCCGCGCGGATCTCCACCAGAATGGGATTGTCGTCCATTGCGCGTATGCCCCTCTGCGACGATCTTGCCGGTTCCAACCAAAAGATGTTATATCTCAGAATGTTACAGGCAACAGCATCGGCGTTGGGATGGGGCCGGGTTGCGGTCGAAGCCGTTTCGCCTTTCGAGTTGGCCCCATGATGTCTAAAGTCGGCGATGATGCGTTCAAACGGCACCATCGCAAGTCCGCGGTTCCGCACACCCCATGGGAGGACGATTGATGAAGAAAAGTAATCTGAGCAGCGCTTCGTCGCTATCCGCGCTGACGGTCGCGGCGGCGTTGACGTTTGCAGCGGTGCTGCCTGCCGACGCGCAGCAGCGCAAGTCGATCCGCTGGACCACCTCGCAGGTCGGCACCTACGGCTATACGGTCGCCGCGGCGATGGCGAAGATCGCCGAACAGGCGCTCGGCGGCGAGTACACCGTCACCGTGCAGCCCTATGCCAATCCGACCGTCGCGATGAAGGCGGTGATGAACGGCGAAGGCGAAATCGCCTACACGGCCGATGTCGGAACCACCCAATTCAGCGAGCGGGTTGGCGGCTTCAAGGACTACAAGCCCACCAAGCCTGAGCTTGTGCACACCTGGTACGCCTATCCGATGGAATCTATGATGGCGACCACGGTCAAGACGGCCGAGAGTCACAAGTGCTGGAAGGATTTCAGCGGCAAGCCGGTGTTTTTCACGCCCGCGGGCTTCATGAACTGGCTCAACTTCCAGCGCATCTTCAAGGCGCTCAACTACGACTTCAAGCACGTCCAGCTCGACCTCAAGGCGAACGGCGACGCGCTGGAAGCCGGCACGGTCGTAGGCTCGGTTGCATACACCACGTCGGGTGCGCAGCTCGCGTCCTACTGGAAGGAGACGGAAATCCGCATGGATGTGCGGATCGTCAATCCCTGCGCCGACGAGATCGCCAAGCTCAAGGCGGCTGGGCTCGCGGTCGTCGACGTCGATCCGAAGGGCGCGTTCTCCAAGAACGTCGGCCCGTCGGTGCTCAAGGGCGTGCCGATCCTGTTCGGCTACAATGCCAGGGCCGATATGCCGGAGGAGATCACCTACAAGCTCATCAAGACGTTTTATGACAAGCGGGACGAACTGGTGAAAATCGACCCGGGGTTCTCCGCGATGGCGAAGGACTTCGTCGGCATGCAGGTGCAGGGCATCAACGCCAATCCGCAGGTTCCGGTGCATCCCGGCCTCGCCAAGTTCCTCAAGGAGCACAAGGCCTGGAACGACAAGTGGAAGATATCGGCCAGCGCGAGCTGACCGGCGGAAGGTTCGATGCGGGGCGGGGATGCTGTGCCGTGACGGCACGGGTTCCCGCCCCGGCCTTTTCCGGTATTGTTGGGCGCGGGGGGCGCTGACGGGATCGGCGATTGAGAGCATAAGACCGGAGGATTTGTTACTCCGGCATGGGGGGAGCGATGACGGCTGGCGCGTTCAGGCAATACGCCTCGCTGAAAAACCTGACATTCGTCCTGGCGACGATCCAGCTCCTCTGGCTGATCTGGTTCTTCTACACCGGCCTGCGTGGCGGGCAGGAGCTGGTCGCGCACGTCCTGCCGATCGCGCTGACCCTGCAAATCCTGTTCATGTACCAGGATGGCTATTTCTATAAGCGGCTGCCGCCGGCCGCAAACCACCTGCTTGTCGCTCTCTATATCGGAATCTGCGCATACTCTTTTATCTACTTCTACTACGAGTTCGAGCGCATCGCGATCTATGCGCAGGGCTCCTTCACGCAGCAGGACTTCATCGTCGGGCTGTTGATGTTCCTGCTGGTGATGGAACTGTCGCGGCTCGCCCATTCGGTCCTGTTCTGGACCAACGTCGTCCTGGTCGCTTACACGATGTGGGGCTATCTCAGCCCGCTCGATTTCTTCTGGCATCCCGGCACCACCTTCTACCGCGTCGTCACTTCGAGCACGATCGAGATGTCGACCGGCATCTACGGCCTCTACGGCCAGCTTGCGCTCACCCTGATCGCGGCGTTCCTGCTGCTGGCCGGCGTCGCCAACGGCTTCGAGGCGCAGCGCGCGATGATCAATGTGGTGCGTCTGATTGCCGGCCGGTCCCGGCAGCTCATCCCGCAGACCGCGGTCATCGGATCGAGCGCAATCGGCATGATCAGCGGCAGCGGCTCGGCCAATGCCGCCGTGGTCGGCACCATCACCATTCCGCTGATGATCCGCTACGGCGTTCCCGGCACGTTTGCCGCCGCCGTCGAGACGGCGGCCTCCATGGGCGGCCTGATCATGCCGCCGATGATGGGGGTCGGCGCCTTCCTGATGTCGGAATTCCTCGGCGTGCCCTATTGGGACGTCGTGATCCGCGGCTTCGCGCTGGCCTTCGTCTATTACGTGTCGATCGGCGTCGCGGTCTACCTGCTCTGCGTGCGCCTGTTGCCGACGGACCCCATCGAGAAGCCGCAAGTGCCGCTCTACGACAAGGTCAAGACCACCATCTTTTTCTCTTCGGTGCTCTATCTGCTGTTCCTGATGGGCTACGTCGGCAAGGGCGAATTGCTCGCCGCGCTCTACACCGCAACTTATATGTTCGGTCTGCTGGTCTTGGCCTATCTCTATTTCAAATATGTGCGACAGGATCCCGCGCTTGAGAGCGAGACGCTGTTCGGCAACGCCCGGCGTGCGATCGAAACGCACGCCGAGATGACCTCCTATCTGACGCTATTGCTCGCCACGCTCGGCATCATGATCGGCCTGTTCACCGTCACCGGCTTCATCAACCGGATGGGCGCGATGCTGCTCGATCTGGGCTCATGGCATATCATCGCCATGATCGGAATGGCCTGGGTGTTTGGCTGGCTCGCCGGTGCCGGCCTGCCGCCGACCGCCACCTACATCATCGGCGCGGTCGTCATCGTGCGGCCAATGGTCGAACTCGGCATCAATCCGTGGATCGCGCACTTCTTCGTGTTCCTGCTGTCGGTCTGGGGCGAACTCTCGCCGCCGACATCGCTGACCGCCGCGGTGTCCGCGCGGATCGCCAATGCATCGTTCCTGAAAACCATGTACGAGGCGCTGAAGATTTGCGCGCCGATCACGTTGATGACGTTCGCGATCTTCACCCGCCCCAACATGGTGGTGAACCCCGGCTGGCTGCAGATTGCCGACACCATCCTGGTGCTGATCAGCACGCTGGGCATCACCTTCGCGATGTTCGGGCGCTGCCACGCCAACCTGACCGCCGACCTCGCGTTGCGCTGCCTGCTCGCGGCGGTGTCGTTCCTGGCGATGTTCCACCCGGACATGAAGATTTCGGCCGTGGTTTCCGTCGCCGTGACGGCTGCGCTCGCCTACGGCATCTGGCGCCACCGCCAGATCGCTCCGCCGAAAAGCTTCGCTCTCACTCAAGATCAGGTTGACCGGTCCGGCGATCTCGCGCCGGTGCTGGCCGAGGCCAAGCGCGAGATCGGATGACATCCGCCCGCGCCCGCCTGGAACAAGCTCTGGCACGCATCGCCGATCCGGCCGGCGAGGGCGCCCGCGCCTGCCTCACCGTCTATGCCGACGCCGCGCGCGTCGCGGCCGATGCCGCCGACGAACGGGTCAAGGCGGGCAGGCCGCTTGGCCCGCTCGACGGCGTGATCGTCAGCATCAAGGATCTCTACGATGTGGCAGGCGAGGTGACGCGGGCGGGCTCGCGCGTGCTGGCCGATGAGGGCCTGGTCGCCGCGGCCGATGCCCCGGTGGTGAAGCGCCTGCGTTCCGCCGGCGCGGTGATCGTCGCCAAAACCAACATGAGCGAATTCGCCTTCTCCGGCGTCGGCGCCAATCCGCATTTCGGCACGCCCGGCAATCCCTTCGACCGTGCGCGCGTGCCCGGCGGCTCGACCTCGGGCGGCGCGGTGGCTGTGGCCGACGGCATGTGCGACATCGCCATCGGCACCGACACCGGCGGCTCGACCCGCATCCCCGCGGCGCTCTGCGGCCTCGTCGGCTGGAAGCCCAGCAAGCAGCGCGTCCCGACCGAAGGCGCGTTTCCGCTGTCGTTCACGCTCGATTCGATCGGGCCGATGGCCAGAAGCGTGGCGGAATGCGCCCTGGCCGACGCGGTGATGGCAGGCGAGGCTCCGCCCGCCCTGGAGCCGATATCTCTCGCGGGGCTGCGGCTCGGCATCTGGCAAGGCATGCCGTTCGAAGGCATCGATGAAACGGTCGTTGCGGCCTGGTCTGCCGCGATCGGCCGGCTGGGCCGGGCCGGGGTGCGCGTGAGCGACGAGAAGAATTCGCTCGTCGACGACATGATCCAGGTCAATTCCAAGGGCGGGTTCTCGCCGGCCGAGTCCTACGCGATCCATCGCGAGCGGCTGGCGCGCAACAGCGCCGGAATTGACCCGAACATCCGTGCACGCATCGAACGCGGTGCCACCATCATGGCGGCCGACTACATCGATATGATGTTGGCGCGCCAGCGCCTGGTGCAGGCGATGGACGCGCGGCTGTCGACGCTCGACGCGCTCATCTTGCCGACCACGCCGATCGTCGCGCCGCTATTGTCCGAAATTGCCACGCCGGAGGACTTCGGCCGCAAGAACGCGATGCTGCTCCGCAATGCCGCGCCGATCAATTTCTTCGACCTTTGCGCCATTTCGCTGCCGCTGCCGCGGCAGAACGGGCTTGCCAGCGGGTTGATGGTGGTTGGCCGCAGCGGCCAGGACCGGCGCCTGTTCAATATCGCTGCGGCAATGGAAAAAACGCTTGCCGCCTAACGACGGTCAGTGGGCGATATCGAAATCGCGCAGCGCATCCATCATCGTCTTGTGAGATATCGGGCCGAGCCGTTCGAGCAGCCGAGCCTCATGAATTGCAGCCAGGGCTTTGGCGCGCTTGAGAACGCTCCGTCCGGTAGGGGTTAGTTTGAGCGCGTGGGAGCGCCGATCGACGGTCGATGCCAGGCGCTGGGTCAGGCCGCGCTTTTCGAGCCGGTCAAGAAGGCGAACGAGTCTGGCGCGCTCGATTCCGAGCGCCTCCGCCACGTCGGCTTGCGACAGTCCGGGATTTGAGCCGATCACGACCAGCACGGAATATTGCGCGGGGCGAATGTCGATGCTCGACAAGCTCCGGATAAAGTCCTGAAAGATCGACACCTGGGCGCGGCGCAGGTAGTAGCCGAGATGGCCCTTGAGCACGCCCAAATCCGGCTGGATTCCGCCTTTGCTGCGCCTGGGCGCGCCGGCATTCGCAGCGGCGGGGGCGCCGTTCCTCTGCGTCGCCCTGAGATCGGCCATCGGTTCACTCCCACTCACGCGGCGCAGGGCAGTCTAAAACGAAATAATGATGTTGACGACATTTGTTGTCATGAGCAACAATATTGCCATAGTCCGCATGATAGGCCGCGTCGCAAGGCGCATGCGGATGGCCCATTGCATATTGGGCCGCAACATCAGAACAATGGCGGCAGCGAGAATTCGGGAGAGGAGCCCATCCGGGCAGGGAGAACCACAATGAAGCGCAAACAATCGATGTTTCCTGTGAACGGGACGATGACCCGGCGCAGCTTCACCGCTGGCGCCGCCGCCGTGACGGCGGCGATTGCAGCGCCTGCGATCGTCCGCGCCCCAATCGTCCGCGCCCAGGGTGCGGCGCTCAAGGTCGGCGTGCTGCTGCCGCGCTCCGGCGCCCAGGCGGGTATCGGCCAGGACTGCTTCCGCGGCGTCGAGCTGGCCAACCCGATCTTCAAGGGCATCGGCCTGCCCGAGCTCGAAATCATGAATGCCGACACCGAAACCAATGTCGAGGTGGCGCGCTCCCGCGCCGAGAAGCTGATCGCCGACGGCGCGCAACTCCTGGTCGGCGCCTTCGATTCCGGTCAGAGCAGCGCGATCGCCCAGGTTGCCGAGCAGAAGGGCATCCCCTTTGTCATCAACATCGCTGCGGCACCGCCGATCACCGAGCAGGGTTACAAGTTCGTGTTCCGCAATTTCCCGACCGCGGGAATGATTCTGGGCGATGCCTTCGTCAACCAGAAGGAGGTGTTCGCCGAGTCGGGCGTGGCGCCGAAGTCGGTGGTGTTCCTGCACGTCAACGACACGTTCGGCACCGCGATGAAGAACGGCGTCGGCGCGATGATGCCGAGATTCAACATGCCTTACGAGATCAAGGAGACGATCTCCTACGATCCGACCGCACGCGACCTTTCGGTCGAGGTGTCCAAAGCAAAGGCCACCGGCGCCGACGCGCTTCTGGTCGTGAGCCGGCTCAACGACGCGATCCTGTTGACACGCGAACTGGTCAAGCAGCGCTGGTCGCCGATGGGCGTGCTCAGCATGGGTCCGGGCTGGTACGAGGATCAATATCTGAAGACGCTCGACAAGCTCGGCGACGGCCCGCTCAGCTTCGTGCCGTGGTACGACCCGAACAAGAAGCTGAGCAAGCAGCTCGAAGCGGCCCTCGGCCAGAAATATCCAGGAATCAACCTGAACACCAACCACATCTATACATTCGAGGCCCTGCTGGTCGCGGCCGACGCCTACAAGCGGGCCAAGTCGGCCGATCCGAAGGCTCTGGCCGACGCCATCCGCGCGACCAACATCACCGAGAACGTCAGCACCGGTCCCGGCATCTCGTTCAACGCGAAGGGCCAGAACGACAAGCTGAAGAACTCCGCCATTCAGAACCGCGGCGGCAAGCTCGTGACCGTGGCGCCGAAGGGATCGACCAACGCCAAGGTGCAGTGGCCGATGGTGGCCTACGACAAGCGCCGCTAAGCTGAACGAACGGTGCCGGCAGAAATCTATCTTAACGTCGCGATCAGCGGCCTTCTGACCGGCCTCGTTTACGGGCTGATGGCGCTCGGCCTGTCGGTGATCTTCGGCGTCGTGCGCGTGGTGAATTTCGCGCACGGCGAGATGATGACGGTCGCGATGTATGTCGCGGTGGTGCTGTTCGCGCAGCTTGGTCTCGATCCGCTGCTGATGATGCTGCCGATCGCGGCGCTTCTGTTCGCCGTCGGCTATGCCATGCAGATGGCGCTGATCAACCCGTTCATCGCCCGGCCCGAGCACAGCCAGTTCATGCTGATGGTCGCGGTCGCCATCATCCTCGTTAACGGCCTGCTGATCGTGTTCGGCCCCGACGCCCAGACCGTGCAGACGTCCTACGCCTTCGACAGCTTCGCCGTTGGGCCGGTGATCGTGGACGCGACCAAGCTCTATGCCGGCCTCGCGGCGATCCTGGTGGCGGCTGCGCTGTTCGCCTTCTTCCAGTTCGCGCCGCTCGGCAAGGCGATCCGCGCCTGCGCCGACAACTACACTGGCGCGCTGGTGGTGGGGCTCGACGTTAAGCGGCTCTACGCGCTGTCGTTCGGGCTTGGTGCGGCCTGTGTCGGTGCCGCGGGCGCGATCATCGTGCTGATCGTCGATGTGACGCCGCCGCTCGGCCCGGCCTACACGCTGCTCGCCTTCATCATCGTCATCACCGGAGGCTTGGGCTCGATGCCGGGCGCGCTGCTCGGCGGCATCCTGATCGGATTGACCGAGGCGATGGCGGGTCTCTTCTTCACGCCCTCGGCGAAGAGCATGTTCGCCTTCGCCATCCTCGTGCTGGTGTTGTTGTTCCGGCCGCAGGGCATCATGGGCAAGAGATTGACATGATCGCCCGCCTGCTCCACGGCGTTCCGCGCCATGCGCTTCTTCTCCTGGCGGGGTTGCTGGCCATCCTGGTCGCCGCGCCGATTTTTGCCGACGACTATCTCGTCACCGTGCTCATCCTCATTCTCTATTTTGCCTACACCGGGCAGGCCTGGAACATCCTGATGGGCTTCGCCGGGCAATTGTCGCTGGGGCACGCTTTGTTTGTCGGCCTTGGCGCCTATACGTCGGCGGCGCTCTATGTGCATTTCGGCATCGGGCCCTGGATCGGCATGCCAGTTGCGATTCTGATCTCGGTCGCCTGTGGCGCCATCATCGGATTCCTGGCGTTCCGCTTCGGCGTGGGCGGCGTCTATTTCGCCATCCTCACGATCGCATTCTGCGAGTTCACCCGGATCGGGTTCGACCACTTCGATTGGGTGGCGGGTTCATCCGGCCTGTTCCTGCCGGTTGCGAACTACACCCGCAACGACTTGATCAACCTGCGCGGCCAGCCGGTGATGTTCTACTATGTGATCCTGGCGCTGACGGTCGCGGCCTTCGTGATGTGCCACGCGCTGCTGCGCAGCCGCGTCGGCTATTACTGGCAGGCAATCCGCGAGGACGAGGCGGCGGCGCGCTCGCTCGGCATCTCGACCTTCCGCTACAAGATGATCGCCATCGTCATCTCGTCCGGCATGACGGCTCCGGCCGGCGTCTTTTATGCCTTTTATTACAATAACTTATTCCCGGAGCAGACGTTTTTCATCCTGCGCTCGATCGAGATCATCCTGGGTCCCATCATCGGCGGCGTCGGCACCTTGTTCGGCCCGGTGATCGGCGCCTTCCTCCTCACCGGGCTTTCGGAGGCATTGCAGGAACTGCTCACCGCCTACGGTCTCGACACCCCGGGCGCCAAGCGTGTGTTCTACGGCGTCTGCCTGCTGGTGGTGGTGATGGTCCTGCCGAACGGCATCTGGCCGCCCATCGCCCGTCTCCTGCGCCTCGATCGGCGCGAAACGCCGGAGACGTGACATGGCCGCGCTCCTGGAAGTCGCCAACGTTTCCAAGAATTTCAGCGGGCTCCGCGCGGTGGCCGATGTCACCTTCGCCGTCCCGGAAGGCGCGATCTTCGCGGTGATCGGCCCGAACGGCGCCGGCAAGACCACGCTGTTCAATCTGATCGCCGGCGTGTTCGCGCCGGACGCCGGAGAGATTGCCTTCAACGGCGTGCGCATCGACGGGCAGCCGCCCGATGAAATCTGCCGCCGCGGCATCGGCCGCACCTTCCAGATTGTGCGTCCGTTCCCGGGGCTGAGCGTCGAGGAGAATGTCACGATCGGGGCGCTGTTGCGCCAGCCGGACCCGGCGGCGGCGATGCGCCGGGCGCATGAGATCCTGTGGCGGCTCGACCTGTTCGACAAGCGCCGGCATCTGGCGGGGGCGCTGACGCTGCCCGACAGGAAGCGCCTGGAGGTTGCGCGCGCGCTCGCGACCGAGCCGAAGCTTCTACTGCTCGACGAGGTGATGGCGGGATTGCGGCCGACCGAGACCGACCGCATGGTCGATATCCTGAAGATGCTCAACAAGGAGAGCGGGCTGACGATCCTCCTGATCGAGCATGTCATGCGCGCAGTGATGTCGGTCGCGACCCGCGTGCTGGTGCTGCATCACGGCGCCGCCATCGCCGAGGGCACGCCGGACGCGGTAGTGCGCGATCCCGCGGTGGTGGCGTCCTATCTCGGCGCGGAGGCGGTGTGATGCTCACCGTCGAAAATCTCGAAGTGTCCTACGGAGACGTTCGCGCTGTCGACGGCGTGTCGCTCGAAGTGGCGGAAGGCGCCATCGTCGCCATCGTCGGCGCCAACGGCGCGGGCAAGACCACGCTCATTCGCACCATTGCCGGCATGCTCCGTCCGGCGCGGGGACGCATCACGTTGCGCGGGGCCGACATCACCGGATTGCCGTCGCACCGGGTCTGCAATCTCGGCGTCGGGCAGGTGGCCGAGGGCCGCCAGGTGTTTCCGTCGCTGACCGTCCTGGAGAACCTGGAGATGGGCGCGATGCTGCCGCGGGCGCGAAACGATCAGGCGCGGAATCTCGACCGCGTGTTTATGCTGTTTCCGAAGCTTGCGGAACGCGCCGGCCAGGCCGCCGGCACGCTGTCCGGCGGGGAGCAGCAGATGCTCGCCATCGGCCGCTGCCTGATGGGCAAGCCCGACCTCGTCATGTTCGATGAGCCGTCGCTGGGCCTCGCGCCAACCATCGTGCAGGCCATGCTGCAGACCATCCGCGATCTCAACCGCGAGGGCCTGACCTGCGTGCTGGTGGAGCAGAACGTGGCGGTGTCGCTCAAGCTCGCGAGCCGCGCCTATGTGCTGGAGAACGGCCGTGTCACTCTGTCGGGAACCGGCGAGGAGCTCCTGGCCGACGACCGGGTGCGGCAGGCTTATCTCGGAATGTGATTCTCAGCGCTGCTTGCGGAGTGCTTCGAGCGCGCGGACCCGCACCGCCAGCGGCGAATGCGGGAAGGCCCGGCGCAGCTCCTGGAGCATCTCGGCGGTGGACCGCCGGCCGGCGGCGCCGAGGCGCTCGACCAGATCGCGGGCCGTCTCGGCCTCGAAGTGCCCGCCCGCGCTGCTTACCAAAGAGGCATCGTCGGCGGCCGGAACGGAGGTCAGGGCGTTCATTCGAATCACCATCCTCAAAAGCTAGCGCATGACCCCGAAGGATGTGAATCCACCTTCGAAAAAGTTCGTGCGCAAACAACAGGCTAGTGCCTAATTCCGATTCAGTTGAAAGCGTTCCGGCGAAGCCTCCAACGCCCCGAGCGTGCCAGGGTTCCGTTAACGACCCGTCGACGAGGCTCCGTTCGTCGTCTATAGGAGCCAGCCCAAGCATGACCCGGAAATATCGGGACTGCTGTTCCAAAAGGATCACATGCCTCACAGTGATCCCCTTAAATCAAGGAGCGTTTTGATGAAGCTTTATTTCTCGCCCGGCGCCTGCTCGCTGTCGCCGCACATCGTGCTGCGCGAAACCGGCATGAAGTTCGACCTTGAGCAGGTCAACAACCAGGAAAAGAAGACCAAATCCGGCGTCGATTTTTGGTCGGTCAACGGCAAGGGCCAAGTGCCGGTGCTGGAGTTCGACAACGGCGAGCGGCTCTCCGAAGGCCCGGTGATCGTGCAGTGGATCGCCGACCAGAATCCCGCCGCGGGCCTGATCCCGGCCGCCGGCAAGCATGAGCGCTATCGGGTGCAGGAGTGGCTGAACTTCATCACCTCCGAGTTGCACAAGGTCTATGCCCCGCTGTTCCGGCCGACCACGCCGGATGCCTACAAGGACATTACCAAGGAGAACCTCGGCAAGCGCTTCGACTGGCTCGACAAGCAGCTCGCCGGCAAGCAGTACCTGATGGGCGACACGTTCACCGTCGCCGACGCCTACCTGTTCACGGTGCTGCGCTGGTCGGGCCGGGTGAAGCTCGATCTGAGCCCGTACAAGAACGTCACCGCCTACATGGATCGCGTGCAGGCGCGCCCGAGGGTGCAGGAGGCGATGAAGGCCGAGGGGCTAATTCAGTAGCCTCCGATCTTCGCAGGTGACCGGCATGACCGAGATGGACGATAGGCCGCCTCCGGCAGTCGGCGCCTATTGGATCAAGGAGGCGGATTATCCGGCCCTGCTGAAGATTTTCACCGACGGCCACAAGATGCCACCCACGTGGAAGGAGTGGCTGAAAATGGCCGAGGAAATGGAGCAGGGCCTCAAGGCCTACGGGCATGTTGTGCTGCGCGTTTATATCGATCCGAAAGCGTTTCCGGATTGGTGTGCCGCGCATGGCATGAGCCCGGGTGGTGAGGGACGCAAAAAATTCATCGCCGCGGCCGTCACGGAGCGATACGGCGAACAGGACTGACTGCGATTTTTGGAGTTCGTGTATCTGCAAACGAAAGCCCGCCGGCAAAACCGTACGCATCCGGTGAAGGCCGCAGGGGGTGTGGACCGGCCGGAAGGGTCAGGCAGCTTCGGCGGCGCGATTTTGCGAGCGCCAATTCCAAGGCAGCAGATCAGCGATCCGCTTGGCGGGATGGTCGGGCAGTCGCGCCAGGACATCGGT
>CAMAWG010000058.1 GCA_945861855.1 Rhodoplanes serenus | reverse complement strand
GCGAGAGCTTCGCCTTCCACGTCCTCGGCGATGATGACGAGCGGCTTGGATGTCTGAACAACCGCCTCGAGCAGCGGCAGCAGTTCCTGGAGGCCCGACAGCTTCTTCTCGTAGATCAGGATGTAGGCGTCTTCCATGTCGACGCGCATCTTGTCGGCATTGGTGACGAAGTACGGCGAGATGTAGCCGCGGTCGAACTGCATGCCCTCGACGACTTCCAGCTCGGTCTCGAGGCTCTTGGCCTCCTCGACCGTGATGACGCCCTCGTTGCCGACCCGCTTCATCGCGTCGGCGAGGAACTTGCCGATTTCGGCGTCGCCGTTGGCGGAGATGGTGCCGACCTGGGCGATCTCCTCGTTAGAGGTGACCTTCTTGGAATTCTTCTTGAGCTCCTCGACCACGTGCTCGACCGCGAGGTCGATGCCGCGCTTGAGGTCCATCGGGTTCATGCCGGCGGCAACCGACTTGGAGCCTTCCTTGACGATCGACTGGGCGAGCACGGTCGCGGTGGTGGTGCCGTCACCGGCGAAGTCCGAGGACTTCGAGGCGACTTCGCGCACCATCTGGGCGCCCATGTTCTCGAACTTGTCTTCGAGCTCGATCTCCTTGGCGACGGTGACGCCGTCCTTGGTGATGCGAGGCGCGCCGAACGACTTGTCGAGGACGACGTTGCGGCCCTTGGGGCCGAGCGTCACCTTGACGGCGTTGGCGAGAATGTCGACGCCGCGCAGCATCTTGTCGCGCGCGTCGACGGAGAATTTGACTTCCTTGGCAGCCATTTCAATTCACTCCGTTGGATAGGCCTCATCCTGCGAAGACGCACCCGGAGGGCGCGGCCGAGGAGGAGGGGCGGGTTTGCTGATTAAGCGGCCTTCTTCTTGGCCACGGTCTCTTCGACGATGCCCATGACGTCGGACTCCTTCATGATCAGGAGATCCTGGCCGTCGATCTTGACCTCGGTGCCCGACCATTTGCCGAACAGCACGCGGTCGCCAACCTTGATGTCGATCGGGATGAGCTTGCCGGCTTCGTCGCGGCCACCGGGGCCGACGGCGACGACTTCACCCTGGGACGGCTTCTCCTGGGCGGTGTCCGGAATGATGATGCCGCCGGCGGACTTTGCTTCGGCGTCGATGCGCTTGACGACGACGCGGTCGTGAAGCGGGCGGAACTTCATGGTATCCTCCATATAACGTTGATCGGTCTGATCTTTTTGAAGAAGGGCGCCCGCAAGTGTCCCCCGCGGCACCCTCCAGGACCGCACATAGGCGGCCCATGCCCTCCATCAAGAGGGCGATGGGGATTTTTTAGCACTCATTGGACGAGACTGCTAGCACCAAATCGGCCAGCGGCCATTTGCTGTCAGCAGTCCTGTCATAATGCTGCTAATGCCTTGAAATTAGGAACATAATTCAAACTTTGTGCTTGTCATGCCCGGGAGAGGGAGGAAACTGGAAAGGCCCGGGACGGAGATTCGGACATGGTTTCGAAACACTCGGCTTCGACGCACGCCGCTTCAAAGGACTTCAAACGGCAACTAAGCGGTTATGGGCTGACGACCGCGCAAATCCTCTATCGCCGGCCGGACCACCAGTGGCTGCTCCAGACCTACGTCTGGCAGAACTACGACCTGTTCCCGAAGTTTCCCGAGCTGCAGCGGTTTCTGACCTTCTGGGTCGAGAAGCTGGAAGGGCCGCTGCATTCGGTGCAGGTCGCGCACTCCCGGCTGTTCAAGCCGGCCGAGCTGAAGGCGATCGACGGCGAGTTCCGGCTGCACTGATCTTGTAAACTCTGCCGCTTGCGCGCTGATCCCTCCCCGTCTTCGGGGAGGGTGGCGCCGCAGGCGCCGGGTGGGGTGGGCGGCTGCGATGAGACTCCGTCCCCACCCGACTCGCGCTCGGCTTCGCCTCCGCGCGAGCCTCCCTCCCCGAAGGCGGGGAGGGAACAGTGCACGAGCCGCTCCATTTTGCAGAACCAAGCCTCAGTCTTTGTGAAAGGTCGTGATCCGCGGCGGCGGTTCGGTGAATCCCAGCTCCGCCCAGCGCGCCGACACGCGGTCATAGACCTCGCGGCGGAGAAGCGTCGTCGCCGGAAACTGCTTCAGGTGCCGGTGCGGCTTGCAGGCGTCGATCAGCGCCTTGGAGCCATAGGGCCGCCGCTCCATCTCGAACTGGCTCGGATCGAGGCCGGTGGACCAAGTCTTCTTGAGGATGTCGATGTCCTCCGCCGGATGGCAGCGCGTCGACAGCGCCCACATGACTTCGTTGAAGTCGGTCGGATCGACGTCGTCGTCCACGGCGATGATCCACTTGGTGTAGTAGGCCGCGGCCGGACATTGCGCGGTGAGCGCGAGCACCTGGGCTGCGTGCCCCGCGTACTGCTGCTGCATCGACACGACGACGATGCCCCAGCCCGACGCCGCGGCCGGATGCGCGTAGGCGCCGACCACGCCCGACACGCCGATGCGCTCCAGATCGTCGAGGATGCGCGCCGAGCGCATGATGGCGTAATAGGCGCCGATCTCGCAGGACGGATATTTCGCCATCAGCGCGGCGGTGAGGATCGGCGATTTTCGGTGATGCACCGCCTTCACCTCGATCACCGGCTGCGGCGAGCGCTCGCGGCCGTAATAGCCGGTGAACTCGCCGAGCGGGCCTTCCGGCGCGACGTCGCCTTCATGCAGCACGCCTTCAATCACCAGTTCGGCGTTCGCGGGGATCGGCAGGCTGACGAACTCGCCTTCGGTCAGCTCGATGCCGCGGCCCATCATGCCGCCGGCCACGTCGAACTCGGATTCCTTGGAGCCGAACACCTGCGCCGCCAGCATGAACAGCACCGGATCGACGCCGTAAGCCGCGACCACCTCGCAGGGCTTGCCTTGTTTCCACCAGGCTTCGCGGTCGAGCCCGCCGTGCTTGCCGGGCGAGCAGTAGAGCCCGACGCGGCGCGGCCCCTGCAGCATCTGCCGGTAGCAGCCGACGTTGATGCGGCCGGTGTTGGGGGAAGCGGTCAGCGTGATGTCGCCGGTGCCGATGTAGCGGCCGCCATCGCCGGGCCAGAATTTCGGCGAAGGGAAGGCGGTGAGGTCGATGTCGTCGCCGGTCAGCACGACCTCGTTCACCGGCGCCTTCGATTTGGAAATGTGAACCGGCGCGATCCGCCGGTTCATGATGGTGCGCGATTCCGCAATCATCTCGGCGATCGACAGGTCCGGATCGAGCCCGACCGCGAGCGCATAGCGCTCCTTGCTCGATCCCAGCATGTTGGCGAGAACCTTGGAGCCGGAACGGTCGCCGGCGATGTTCTCGAACAGGAGCGCCGAGGTATTCTCCGTGCGCGTGGCCATATAGGTGATCGCCGCAAGCTCCTCGTCGGCGTCCACCGGCTTGCCGATGCGCTGCAGCTCGCCGTTGCGCTCGATCAGCGCGATCCATTCGCGCAGGTCGCGCCAACTGACTTGCGGGCCGTCCTTTGAAGGGGCGACCGGTGCGGCCGCTTCGGGTATGAATTGTTCCATGATCTGCCTCGGCGTCATTCCGGGGCGCGGGCGAAGCCCGCGAACCCGGAATCCATAACCCCAGTATATCCATGACAAGCAGCGCCGGGAGTATGGATTCCGGCTCTCGCCGCTGACGCGGCTCGGCCGGAATGACGGCGGTGAGAGTTGCTAGCTCAGCAATCCCACAATCGCGCCCATCAGCAGCGTGGAAATTGTGCCCGATACGATCGACTTCATGCCAAGCGAAATGACGTCGCTGCGGCGTTCCGGAGCCATCACGGTGAGCCCGCCGATCATTATGCCGACGCTGCCGAAGTTGGCGAAGCCGCACATGGCGTAGAGCATGATCAGCCGCGAGCGCGGGTCGAGCGCGTCGGCGGGAAGCTTGGCCATCTCAAGATAGGCGATCAGCTCGTTGAGCACGGTCTTGATGCCCATGAGCGATCCTGCGGTCACCGCCTGCGACCAGGGGATGCCGATCAGCCAGCACACCGGCGCCATGACGAAGCCGAGCAGGCGCTGCAGCGTCACCGGATCGCCGCCGAGCGCGGGCAGGAGGCCCAGCACGGCGTTGACCAGATGCACGAGCGCGACGAACACGATCAGCATGGCGATCATGTTGAGGAGGAGCGTCATGCCCGCACTCGCGCCCTTGGCGATGGCGTCCATCGTGCTCTCGGCCACCGGCTCGTCGATCTCCAGCGAGTTCGTCCGCGTGTCGTTCTCGTCCGGCACCATGATCTGGCCGATCATCACCGCGACCGGCGCGCCCAGCACCGAGGCGATGATCAGATGGCCGGCGGCGTCGGGAATGCTGCCCTTGAGAAACTGCGCGTAGAGCACGAGCACCGTGCCGGCGATACCCGCCATGCCGCCGGTCATCACCACGAACAGTTCGCTGCGCGAGAGCTTGGCGAGATAGGGGCGGATGAACAGCGGCGCCTCGACATGGCCGACGAAGATGTTGGCGGCGGCCGAGAGCCCGACCGCGCCGCCTAAGCCCATCGTGCGGTTGAGCACGAAGGCAAAGCCCTTCACGATCGGCGGCAGGATGCCCCAGTAGAACAGCAGCGTGGTGAGCACGCTCATCAGCAGCACGATCGGCAAGGCGTTGAACGCCAGCACGAATTCGTTGCCCGGCGATTTCAGCTCGAAGGGAAGCGGCCCGCCGCCGATATAGCCGAACACGAAGGAGGTGCCGGCGCGGCTCGCCGCCGCGAGCGCGTCGATCACGCCGTTGGCATGGCCGAAGGCTGCGGTGATGGGCGGCACCTTGAGGAACAAGACGGCCAGCACGAAGGTGAGCGCGATGCCGATGCCGATGCGCTTTACGGACACCGCGCGCCGGTTCTCGCTGACCGCCCAGGCGAAGGCTAAGAGCGCCACGACCCCCAAGGCCGATTGCAGGTTCTGCATGCCCCCGAATCCCCGATAGTGCCCGCCACAATACGCTGAACCGGTCGGAACGCTTGAAAGCGGAACTTAAGCCTGCGGGCGGAACTTAACGGTTCGCTAACCAGGATTGCTAACACCGCTGCCACCTGGGCTGCCCAATCATACCTCCGAGAGAGGGTCATGAGAAAATCGCTCATAAGCGGGAGCAATGGCTTCCGTGAGAGCGGGACCCCGGCCACGGCATGAATCAAAGCGAAACCGACTCGGAGCGACAACGCCTTCTGCACGCGCAAAACGAGGCGGAGCGGTTGCTCCGCGAGCAGAAGCTACAGCTCGACGCGGCGCTCAACAACATGCTGCAAGGCCTCTGCATGTTCGACGCGGACGGCAAGATCGTTCTGGTCAATCAGCGCTACGCCGACATGATGAACCTGCCGGCCGGCGAGCTGATGGGCCTGTCGCTGCTCGATCTGTTTCGCCGTCGCAAGGCCTCGGGAGAATTCACCGGCGATCCGGATCGTGCCTTTGCCGAAGTGATTGCCAACACGCGGGCGGGCCGGTCGAACACCAAGATCATGGAATCGGCCGACGGCCGCGCGCTGCGCGTCGTCGACCAGCCGATGCCCCAGGGCGGCTGGGTGGCGACGTTCGAGGACATCACCGAGCAGCGCAAGTTTGATCGCGAGCGCGAGCGGCAATGGGAGCTGATGAACGAGATCATCGACAACGTGCCGGTGATGATCGTGGTGAAGGATGCGGTCGAGCGCAGGTTCATTCACGCCAATCGCGCCGCGGAGGCGTTCTGGGGATTTTCCCGCAACGAGGCGATCGGCAAGACTCTGGCCCAGATCTTCCCGAGCGGGATGGCCGAAATGATCGACCGCGCCGACGTCGAGGCGCTCAATTCCAAAACCGGCACCATGCGGGAAGCCCATCCCAGCGCGGTGATCCCGGGCGACGAGCGCCTCGTGACGTCGAGGCGGCACACCATACGCGACGCCGACGGCACGCCGCGCCTGCTGGTCAGCGTTGTCGAGGACGTGACCGAGCGCAAGCGCCTGGAGCGGGAGCGCGACCGCGACCGGGAGTTCCTGAACCAGATCATCGAAAACGTGCCGACCACGATCGTCGTCAAGGATGTGCACACCCGGCGATACGTCCTCATCAATCAAGCGGGCGTGGAGCATTTTGGCGTGTCGCGCGAGCAGGTCATCGGCAAGACCGCGCACGAGATATTCTCCAAGGAAACCGCCGACACGATCGTCGGCCATGACGACAAGCTGCTGCAATCCGACGGCTACATGTTCTTCGATGAATACTCGCTCGACATGGTCGGCAGCGGTCCGCGGTTCGTCACGTCGAAGAAGCTCATCATCCGCGACAGCAAGGGCAATGCACGATATCTGCTGGGCGTGATCGAGGACGTCACGGAACGGCGAAAGTCGGAAGAGCGGATCGCGCATCTGGCCCACTACGACGCCCTGACCGACCTGCCCAACCGGATCTTTTTCCGCGAACAGCTCGATCAGTTGCTCAGGCGGGCCCGGCGCGGCGAGCAGGTCGCGGTGCTTTATCTGGACCTGGACAAGTTCAAGAGCGTCAACGACACGCTCGGGCATCAGGGCGGCGACGAACTGCTCAAGACCGTGGCCTTGCGGCTGCGCGGCTGTCTCCGCGACACCGATATCGTCGCCAGGCTCGGCGGCGACGAGTTTGCGATCGCGCGGACCGGGGTGGAGAACCCATCCGAGGTCACGGATCTCGTGAAGCGGATCCACGATGCCATCAGGGAATCATGCGATCTGTGCGGTCACCAGCTTGCCGCCGACGCCAGCATCGGCATCGCCATGGCCCCGGACGACGGCACAGAATCGGATCAGTTGCTGAAGAATGCCGATATGGCAATGTATGGGGCCAAGGCCGACGGCCGCGGGACCTATCGCTTCTTCGAGGCCGAGATGGACGCGCGCATGAAGGTGCGGCGCACCTTGGAGAGGGAGCTGCGGCAATCGATCATGTGCGGCGAATTCGAGCTGCATTATCAGCCCCTGGTCAACATCGCGGACAACAAGATCGTCGGTTGCGAGGCGCTGCTGCGCTGGCAGCATCCGACGCGCGGCATCGTCTCGCCGGCGGAGTTCATTCCGGTCGCGGAAGAAACCGGCCTCATCACGCAGCTTGGCGAATGGGTGCTGCGGACCGCCTGCGCGGAAGCCGTCAAGTGGCGGGACGACCTGATGGTTTCGGTTAACGTCTCGCCGATCCAGTTCAAGAACGAAAACCTGGTGCAGACGGTCGTCAGCGCGCTCGCTGCGTCCGGGCTTTCGGCGCAACGGCTGGAGCTGGAGATCACCGAGTCGGTGCTGCTTCGCGACAACGAGACAACGCTGCTGATGCTGCATCAATTGAAGAAGCTCGGGGTCCGCATCGCCATGGACGATTTCGGCACCGGCTACTCGTCGCTGAACTATCTGCGGCGATTCCCGTTCGACAAGGTCAAGATCGACCGCTCGTTCATCAAGGATGTGGCCGAGGTGGATGGCTCGCTCTCCATCGTGCAGGCGGTCGTCAGCATCGCCAAGTCGCGCAACATCATCACGACGGCCGAGGGCGTCGAGACCCAGGCGCAATGGGACCTGCTCCGCACGCTGGGCTGCACCGAGATGCAGGGCTACCTGTTCTGCCGGCCGAAGCCCGCCGCGGAAATCCTGCCGCTGTTGTTGCCGCCTCGCCAGCGGGCGTTGTCGGTGGCTTGAGCCCGGCTGCGGTCTAGCCGCGCCCGACGAACGGCATGCCGTTCGCCATCACCGTCATGAACAGCACATTGGTATCGAGCGGCAGGTTGGCGATATAGACCACCGCGCGGCCGACGTCGTCGGCGCTCATGCGAGCCTCGATCTTCATGCTGCCGTCGGGCTGCAGCACGCCCGTGCCCTGCACCATGCGGTCGGTGAGCGGAGTCGCGGCGTTGCCGATGTCGATCTGGCTGCACAGGATCATGTCGTTGCGGCAATCGAGCGCGGTCTGCTTGGTCAAGCCCGTGACCGCGTGCTTGGTCGCGGTGTAGGCAGCGGCGCGCGGGCGCGGCGTGTGCGCCGAGATCGATCCGTTGTTGATGATGCGGCCGCCCTTCGGGGTCTGCGCCTTCATGATCTTGATGGCCTCCTGGGTGCAGACGAAAATGCCGGTGAGGTTGGTGTCGACCACCTTCTTCCAGGTCTCCAGCGGCAATTCCTCCATCGGCACCGCGGGCGCGCCGATGCCGGCGTTGTTGAACAAGAGGTCGAGGCGGCCGAATTCCTTTTTGGTCCGGGCGAACAGCGCCTTGATCGATTCCGGGTCGCTGACGTCGGTCGCCACCGCGAGCGTCTTGGCGTTGCCGGCTTCCTTCGCCGTTTCGTCGAGCTTGTCGGCGCGGCGTCCGGCCAGCACGACGGCGTAGCCGTCCTTGGCGAGCGCCAGCGAGACCGCCTTGCCGATGCCGGTGCCGGCTCCCGTCACGATCGCGACCTTCTGCTCCGCCATGGGTTTCCTCCGGTGAATTGCCGGGCGCATCCTAGAGGCTGCGGCATTTGCTGCAACGCCCTCCTGGTCCCTTGATCGGCCCGTCCAATTGCTTTCAACTCATGCGAGTTGCCAATTGGTTGGGGGATCGGATGAGGCGGCGTGATCTGCTTAAATTTGGAATGGCGGCGCTGTCGGCGCAGGCATTGCCGCGTGGCGCGTTCGGGCAGGCGGGCTATCCCGACAGGCCGGTCCGGCTGATCGTTCCGTTTCCGCCGGGCGGCGCCTTCGACACCATCGGGCGGCCCTGGGCCGAGCGGATCAAGACCCATTTGGGCACGATCGTGGTGGAGAACATCGGCGGCGCCGGCGGCGGGGTCGGCGCGGCGCAGGCGTCGCGCTCGCGTCCGGACGGCTACACGCTGCTGCTCGGCGGCGCGACCACCCACATCACCGAGGCGCTGCTCAAGACCAAGCCGACCTACGATCCGCTCAAGGATCTGGAGCCGATCTCGCCGATTGCGGTCACGGCCTTCGCCATCGCCGTGCACCCGTCAGTGCCGGTCAAGGACCTCAAGGAACTGGTGGCCCATGTGAAAGCCAATCCAGGCAAGATGTCGTATGGCTCGGCCGGCCACGGCTCGCTCAACCATCTCACCGGCGAGCTGTTCAAGCTCAAGGCGGGCCTGAGCGACTTCCCGCACGTTCCCTATCGCGGCGCGGGGCCGGGGCTGATCGACCTCCTGTCCGGACAAATTCCCGCGCTGGTGCCGGCAATGACCAACATCGTCCTGGAGCATCACAAGGCAGGCAAATTGCGGGTACTCGCCGTGACGCATGGCAAGCGGCTTGCGGCCGCGCCGGAATTGCCGACCGCGGTCGAGCAGGGATTCCCGGACCTGGTGGCGCCGAACTTCATCGGCATCTATGCGCCAGCGGGCGTGCCGAAGGAGATCGTCGAAAGGGTCTCTGCGGCCAACCTGAAGCTGCTCGCGGAGAAGAGCTATCAGGAGCTGCTGATATCCGGCACCTTCGAGCTCGAGCCGCCGCTCAGCCCGGCGCAGTACAAGCGCTATGTCGAGGACGACATGGCGCGCTGGCAGCCGATCGTTAAGGCGATGAATATCAAGATCGACTGAGGGCCATTCGCGCCGTCATTCCGGATAACCGCGAAGCGTCTAGCGCTGCGTGACGTAAGGCGGGCGGGGGATGGCGATATGCGCGGCGCGCAGCGCCGCCGACCACCGTTCGCTGAGATCGTGGAAATAGGGATCGCCCGGCTCGATCCGGTAGACCAGTTCGGCGTCGCAGACGTCGCGCCTTACCACCGCCACATCGATCGGCATGCCGACGCCGAGGTTGGAGCGCAGCGTCGAATCCATGGACAGCAGCGCGATCTTCAGGCCGTCGTAGATGTCGATGCCGTACCGGACGGCGCGATCGAGGATCGGCTTGCCGTATTTATGCTCACCGATCTGAAGGTAGGGCGTGTCGACGGTGCATTCGATGAAATTGCCTGCGGAATAGATCATGTAGAGGCGGAGCTTGTCGCCCTTGATCTGGCCGCCGAACAGGAACGAGACGTCGAACTTGACGTCGGATGCCTCAAGCGCCGGGCCCTCGATGTGGTGGACGCGCCGGACCGCGTCGCCGATGCGCTGCGCCGCCTGGAACATGGTCGGCGCGTTCATCAGGGTGTCCACCTCGCCGGTGCCTGCGTTCTCCATGCCCTCGTTGAGCATGGCGACCACCGACTGGCTGATCGACAGGTTGCCGGAGGCGGTGAGCGCCAGCACCCGCTCGCCGGGCTGGCGGAAAACATGAAGCTTGCGGAAGGTCGAAATGTTGTCGAGCCCGGCATTGGTGCGCGTGTCCGCGATCATCACCATTCCGTCGCGCACCAGGATGCCGCAGCAATAGGTCATTGAAGCCCTCCACCGGACTGCGGTTATAGCGACGCAAATGACGGGCCTGCAACGGTGCCGGAAAAGCCTGCAAAAATGGCAGTTTGAGTGGGGTCTCGGCGGTCTCCCGGCTTGAGCGGGACGGATGTCCGCGCTACAGCACTTGACCGGAATGAGGTCGCGGAGTGGGCCAATGAACGACACGCAGGCTGCCCCGATGCGGGGCGCGAAATCCGAGGTCATCACCGCGGCCATCCTGGTGATCGGCGACGAGATCCTGTCGGGCCGCACCAAGGACAAGAACATCGGCTACATCGCAGAGTATCTCACCAACATCGGTATCGACATGCGCGAGGTCCGCGTGGTGCCCGATATCGAGGACGAGATTGTCACGGCGCTCGACGCGCTCCGTCACCGCTACACCTACGTGTTCACCACCGGCGGCATCGGCCCGACCCATGACGACATCACTGCCGATTGCGTCGCCAAGGCCTTCGGCGTGACGATCGATGTGGACCCGCGGGCGCGCGCGCTGTTGCTCACCCGCATCGCCGAGAAGGACATGAACGAGGCGCGGCTTCGCATGGCGCGCATTCCCGAGGGCGCCGATCTCATCCTCAACAAGGTTTCGGCGGCGCCGGGCTTTCGCATCGGCAACGTGCATGTGATGGCCGGCGTGCCTTCGATCATGCAGGCGATGCTCGACGAGGTCGCGCCGACCTTGAAGACCGGCGTCAAGATGCTGTCGGAGACGGTGCGCGCCAATTGCCGCGAAGGCGACATCGGCACCCCGCTGGGCGAGATCGCCAAGGCGCATCCCGACGCGATGATTGGAAGCTATCCGTTCCAGGATGAGGGGCGGCCCAACACCAACATCGTGATCCGCTCGCGCGATGCGGCCAAGCTCGCCGCCGCCAAGTCCGCCGTCGAGGACATGCTGGCGCGGGTGCACGGAAGCTTGCGGCAGACGGCCTAGTCATTCGAATCGAGTTCAGGGGGAGTTTCATGGCGGAAGCGCAGCCGCAACCACAGGCTCTGCCGCAAAAGGCATTCCCGGTATCGTGGGATCAGTTCCACCGCGATGCGCGGGCGCTCGCCTGGCGGCTCGCGGCGGCGGGCCCGTTCACCGCGATCGTCGCGATCACCCGCGGCGGACTCGTGCCTGCGGCGATCGTGGCGCGCGAATTGAACGTCCGGCTGATCGAAACAGTCTGCGTCGAGAGCTATCACGATTACACCAAGCAGGGGGAACTGCGGCTCATCAAGACCGTGGCCGACTCCATCATCAAGCTGGGCGGCAAGGGCGTGCTGATTGTCGACGATCTGGTCGACACCGGAAAGACCGCCAAGGTGGTGCGCGAACTTCTGCCCGGCGCCCATTTCGCGACGGTCTATGCCAAGCCGATGGGCCGGCCGATGGTCGATACCTTCATCACCGAAGTGTCGCAGGACACCTGGATCTATTTTCCCTGGGATACGGGTCTGGCCTTCCAGCCGCCGATCCGTGAAGGTGGGGCCTGAACAAAAGCTACGGGAGGATACGATGCTGACACGGCGCGTGGTGATGGCGGGCGCGGGGGCGGCGCTCGTGGCTGGCCGGGCTTCGGCGCAGGACCAGACGGTGCGGCTTGTGGCGGGCTTTCCGGCCGGCGGCGGCATCGACCTCTCGGCAAGGCTCCTGGTCGATCCGTTCAAAGAGGCGTTGGGCCAGCCGGTCATCGTCGAGAACCGGGTCGGCGCCGCCGGCATGATCGCCGCGGCTGCGGTTGCCAAGGCGCCGCCGGACGGACGCATGATCCTGGTGTCGACGTCCGGCGAGATCGCGATCAGCCAGCATCTCTACAAGGAAAAGATGGCCTACGATCCGCTGAAGGAACTCGCCCCGATCACGCTGATCGGCATCGTGCCGAATGTGGTGATCGTCAGTTCGGCGACGCCGGTGCGCACGCCGCAGGAGCTGTTCGCCTACATCAAGGCCAACGAGGGCAAGCTGTCCTATTCGTCGTCCGGCATCGGCAACCCGCAGCAGCTTTGCGGCGAGCTGATGAACATCATGGCCGGGACGAAAGTGCTGCACGTTCCGTACCGGGGCGCGGCGCCGTCGGTGACGGGGGTCGCGAGCGGCGACGTGACCATGACCTTCACGAGCCTCGCCGCCGCGCAGGGCCTGCTGCAGGCCGGCAAGGTCCGCGCGGTCGCCGTCACCTCGCTCGAGCGCATGCCGCAACTGCCGGACGTCGAGCCGCTGCAGAACGGCTCGCCCGGCCTCAAAGGCTACGAGCTTCTCAACTGGTTCGGCCTGTTCACGACCGGCGGCACGCCGGCGGCGGTGGTCAACCGCTACAACGAGATCGCCACCAAGCGCCTCGCCGAGCCCAGGATCGCCGAACTGCTGAGCGCCCAGGGCATCGTGCCTCGCAAGATGAGCCCCGCGGAGTTCGGCGCCTTCGTCGAGTCGGAGAGCAGGAAGTTCGCGACCGTGATCGAGAAGGCGAAGATCAAGCTGGAAAATTAGCGCGGCGCACGGCTGGCGAAAGGCCCGCACGATCCGTTATAGTTTGCCGGTTGCGGCCACGAGTCCGGCCGCCGATGGAGGATCGCCATGGATGCCATCACCCCCAAAAGCGCGATTTCAGCCGACCAGCATTCGCACCTGGTGCGGCCTGCCGAGATGGAATGGCAGAAGACACGCTTTCCCGGCTGCGAGGTGAAGGTCCTGCTGAAAGATCCAAGCGGCTTGATGACCTCGTTGTTCAAGTTCGATCCGGGCGCCACGCTGACCGACCACGAGCACGTTGGCGTCGAGCAGACGCTCCTCCTGGATGGCCACCTCGTCGACAAGGAGGGCCCGGCCGCCGGCATCGAGGTGAAGAAGGGCGAGTTCGTCTGGCGCGAGCCCGGCAGCCGGCATTCGGCATGGTCGCCCCAGGGCGGCTTGACGCTGGCCATGATGCAAGTCCCCAACAAGTTCTTCGATACGGACGGCCAGCCGACCGATGCGTTCGGCAAGTCCTGGGATCAGGATTCGCGCCCGGCGTCGGACCGGGCGGCCGCGGGCGCCGCGATGCCGAAAGCCTCCGCCGATGCGCATTCCCATGTGGTCAAGCCGACCGAGCAGGAATGGAAGCCGACGCGCTTCGCCGGATGCGAGATGAAGACGCTGCTGATGGACCCCAAGACCGGCCTGATGACCGCGCTGATGCGCTTTGCGCCGGGCGCGGTGCTGCCGGATCATGAGCACGTCAACATCGAGCAGACCTACGTGTTGGAGGGCCATCTGGTGGACAAGGACGGCCCGGCCGAGGGCATCGAGGCCAGGAAGGGCGAATTCATCTGGCGCGAGCCCGGCAGCCGGCATTCGGCCTGGTGCCCCGAAGGCGGGCTGATGCTCGCGATGTTCCAGGTGCCGAACAAGTTCTACGAGATGGACGGCCGCGTGACCGATCCGACCGGCAAGATCTGGGACGAGGTCTGGGGCCACACCGGCAAGGGCTGATCCCTGTTTTGGGCCTGTCGGCGCGCGATGCTAGAAGCATGGCGGGCCGACGTGGCGGAACTGGTAGACGCATCGGACTTAAAATCCGTAGGGGCGAAAGCCCCGTCCCGGTTCGAGTCCGGGCGTCGGCACCAAGTACAAGTATGAGCGTGATCTTGCCCTAATAGCGCTACCCATTTCGCGGGATCATGCTCTAATGCGGCGTTTGTTGCGTGGTCGCAGGCGGAAGGGGATGCCGCCTGCCAAGAACCGCCAGCCGACAACCATGGGAGCGGGCCATGAGCATGAAGACAATTCTGGTTCCGATGGAGCCGCACGAGGGGATGAGCGCGGTGCTGGAAACGGCACTGCTGCTGGCTAAAAAACGCGGCAGCTACATCGAAGGCTTTCCGCTGCGGTTCGGCATCAGCGAATTCGTCGCGGTCGACCCCGCTGGCAGCATTCCGCTGGAATCGTACCGGCAGGAAAGCCAGGAGGAGGCGGCGCAGGCGCGCAAGCTTTTCGAATCGTTCATGCAGGAGCGCGGCGTTCCGAAATCCGCCGGGCCGGGCAAGACGCCTTCGTTCGGCTGGCTGGACGACGCGCCGGAGGGTGAGAGCTTCGTCGGCAGCTACGGCCGTGTCTTCGACATCACCGTGCTGAGCCGGCCCGACGCCAACACCATCGGCCTGCACAACCGCGCGATCGAGTCGGGCCTGTTCGAGAGCGGACGGCCGATCCTGCTGTCGCCCCCGAAGCCGCCCAAGGACATCGCGACCAACGTCATGATCCACTGGAACTGCAGCACCGAGCAGTCGCGCGCGACGGCGTTCGCCATGCCGCTGCTGCTGGCCGCGGAGCGCGTGACCGTGCTCACGGTCTCGGGCGGGCAGGCGGTGCCGGGGCCGACCGCCGAGCAACTGCTCAAGCACCTGCAGCACAACGGCATCGCCGCCAAGCCGATGACCGTGGGGCTCGAGGGCCGCAACACCGGCGAGGCGATCCTGCGCGCCGCCAAGGCCGAAGGCTGCGACCTGCTGGTGAAGGGCGCCTACACCCAGAGCCGGTTCCGGCAGATGATCTTCGGCGGCGCCACGAGCCATATCCTGGCGAACGCCGAACTGCCGGTGCTGATGGCGCATTGACCGTTCCGCAACGGGAAGCCCGCGTTTGCCCCGGCGTCCATCGCAGGGGCCGAGCGCGCGAAAAACCGCGTGTATCCCGATAAAGCCGGATTTCGGCCTGGATTTTTTACTTTTGTAAGCTATGGCGAGGCGGTGCCGCCCGGAACAGGCCGCCCGGCCGGGCCGGCTGGCCGCCGAACGAGGATGCCGAACCTGCGCGATCGATCGAAACAGCATGTCGTCCGGCGCGGGATCGGCGCTGCCTCTGTCGCGTTTCTGGCGGCGAGCCTTGGCGCTTGCGGGACGATCAGCGAGCAGTCCGCGGCCAGCGCCTTCATTGCGCCCGGCAAGTTCCAGATCTACTCCTGCCAGGACGTGGACGATCGCGTCATGACCCTGCGCACACGGCAGATCGAGCTGGAGCAGTTGATGGCGCGGGCGTCGCAGGGGGCCGGCGGCGAATTCATCAATACGGTGGCCTACCGCTCGGAATATCTCCAGACCCGCGGCGAGCTCGCGGAGCTGAAACAGGCGTCGGCCGACAAGCAATGCGCCGTTGACAGCAAGTTTTCGAGCGGCCGCGCGGTCTTTTGATCAGCCGAATTTCTTTCGCGCCAGCGCGGCGCCGCGGCCGAGCGCGTCGAGCTTGGCTGCGGCGATGTCGCGCCGCATCGGCGCCATGCCGCAGTTGGTCCCGGCGATGAGGCGCTCCCTGGGAACGTATTGCAGGGCGGCTTCGATGGTCGCGGCCACGTCCTCCGGCGTTTCGATCGCGTCGCTCGCCACGTCGATGACGCCGATCTGAACGTCCTTGCCCTTGAGCAGCGACAAAAGATTCAGCGGCACCTTGGAGTGGATGCATTCGACGGACACTTCGGAAATCCGGCTCGCCGCCAGCGCCGGGAATATCTCCTCGTATTGCCGCCACTCGATTCCCAGCGCCGTCTTCCAGTCGATGTTGGCCTTGATGCCATAGCCGTAGCAGATGTGAACGGCGGTGGTGCACTTGAGGCCGTCGATGGCGCGGTGCAGCGCCTCGATGCCCCAGGTCGAGGCCTCCTTCATGTAGACGTTGAACGCCGGCTCGTCGAACTGGATTACATCGACGCCGTCGGCTTCGAGCGCACGCGCCTCGGCGTTGAGCAGGTCGGCGAAGGCGAAGGCCATCTTGACGCGGTCGCCATAGTGCCGGTCGGCGATGGTGTCGACGATGGTCATCGGCCCGGGCATGGTGATCTTCAGCTTGTGCGTGGTGTGGGCGCGTGCGTAACGCGCCTCGGACCCATGCACACGGCCCTTGAGCTTGAGCGCGCCGGTGACGGTCGGCACCATCGCTTTGTAGCGGTCGTTGCGGATGCCCATCTCGACCTTGTTGGCGAAGTCGATGCCTTCGACGAATTCGAGAAAGCCGTGCACGAAATGCTGCCGCGACTGCTCGCCGTCGGTGACGATGTCGATGCCGGCGTCTTCCTGCAGCTTCAGCGCGAGCAGCGTCGCGTCGAGCTTGCCCGCCGTGAGATCGGCGCCGTTGAGCCGCCACTGCGGCCACAGCTTGTCGGGCTCGGCGAGCCATGAGGGTTTCGGAAGGGAGCCTGCGATGCTGGTCGGAAACATGCGCGTCCTTCCGTGCTCATTCGTCGCCTGCTTGCGGGCGGGGCAGGGCGCCCGGTCGCGCGATGCTGCCGGGCGGCACCGTGCGCCAATCATAGAGCCAATTGTAGCGGCGCAGCAGCATCTTTCCGCCGGCGAGGCGCAGGAACAGATTGCGCAGCACGGCTTCGGCGGCGCCGAGATGATAGACCCGCCCGTTGCTGCGGGCGGCCTGCTGCACCTGCGCCGTTCGCTTTCGCCGCGCGCGTTCGTAGCGCCGCATGGCCGCGGCGGGATCGTCGGGCGTGCGCGCGAGACTGTCGGCCAGAACCGCCGCGTCCTCGATCGCCATTGCAGCACCCTGGGCGAGAAACGGCAGCATCGGATGGGCAGCGTCCCCCATGAGCGTCACCGGGCCGTGGCCCAACACGTTGAGCGGCGGCAGGTCGTACAGCGCCCACTTGAGCCAGTGGCCGGGCACCGCGAGGAATTCGCGCGCCGGCAGGCACCAGCTCCAGGGCGAGAAATGCGCGAGCAACTCCTCGCGCTTGCCCTCGGTGTTCCAGCCGGGCTCCGCCCACTTGTCGTTGACGATGGCGACGATGTTGATGAGCGTGCCGCCCTTCACCGGATAGTGCACGAGATGCGCGTTGCGCCCGAGCCAGAGCTGCACCTCGGGCGCGCGGAATTCCTCCTCGACCGTGTCCGCGGGAATGAGCGCGCGCCAGGCGGTGCGCTGGCGAAACTCCGGCGCCGGGTGCTTGAGCCGGGAGCGCAGCACCGACCACAGCCCGTCGGCGCCGATGAGCGCGATGCCGTGCTCGTCGGCCGCGATGGCGCCTTGCCGGCAGGCCACGCTGAGCCCGTTGGCGTGCTCGACGAAGTCTTCGACCTTGGTGCCGAGCCGCAGCACGATGTCGGGATTGGCCTGCACGGCCTCCAGAAGCGCCGCCTGCAGGTCGCCGCGGTGGATCGCCCAGTAGGGGGCGCTGTAGCGGCGTTCGGCTTCATCGCCGAGCGGGATGCGCGCGAGCCTGCCGCCGCTCGCGGTCTTGATGGCGACCGCCTCCGGCACGAACACGTCGGCGCGCAGCCGCTCGCCGAGGCCCAGCGCGATCAGGATGCGGGTGGCGTTGGGCGAGAGCTGGATTCCGGCGCCGGTTTCCGAAAGCTGCGAGGCTTGCTCCAGCAGGGTGACGCGAAAGCCCGACTGCGCCAGCATCAGCGCCGCGCTCAAGCCCCCGATGCCGGCTCCTGCGATGATGACGTTGCGCGACGACGCCACTGTCCGCGCGCCCGGACGCTCAGACCGGTTCGGTCAGCGCGCAGGCCTCGGGCCGCGCCGAATGCGGGTCGAGGGCTGGATCGTGCCGGTAGAGCGTCGAGCAATAGGGGCAGATGATCTCCTTGTCGCCGCCCATGTCGAGAAACACATGAGGGTGATCGAACGGAGGCTTGGCGCCCACGCACATGAACTCGCGCGCGCCGATCGTAATGACCGCGACCCCCGGGTCGTTGTGGAAATGCGGAACGATGTGCTCGGCCATGATTTCGCTACGGAATCCGTTGCTTGTCGCGCCGCACCATAGCGGCCCGTCCGCCTGTTTCATAGCCATCCGTTTCCGCAATCGTTCAAATCCCACCGATCCGGAACGCCATCGAATCGAAAGCGTTGCCCAGCGGCCCCGAAGGCGCGCAGATTTGCGCCAGGAGACGGAATGATTCGGTCGCACCCCCGATTGGCAAATTCTCGATTGGCATGGCTGGGCGCCGGCCTGTTCGCGCTGGCGGCGGCGTTCTGCGTGCCGCTCGGGCTTGAGGCGGAACAGCTTCTGGCCGCCGCCGACGATCCGGTGGCGATCGCCGACCGCGGGCTGGCGCGGGCGTTCGACGGCGCCGCGGCCGTTACCGAAATTCAGGCGGCGCTCGATGCCAACGACGCCGATCTCGCCAAGAGCTTCGTCGATCTCGCCGACGATCGCGGCGCAAAGCTGCCGCCGGAATTGCGACTGCGGGTCGCCGCCGCGGTCGAGCAGGCCAATTCCGCCAGCGCTGCCGCCGGAAGCTTTGCGAGCGGGCTGATCACCGGCGAGCCGAAGGACATGGCGGGGCTCGCCGGCACCGCGCTCGGCGACCTGTTCGTGTTCGGCGACATCCGCGACGCGGTGCGCGAGGGCAGCCGCTACGCCAGCGGCGAGAGCTACGACCAGTTGATCCTCGGTCTTTCCGTTGTCGGCATCGCCATCACCGCTGGCACCTACGCGACGGTCGGAGCGGCGACCCCGGCGCGCATCGGCCTCTCGGCGGTGAAGGCTGCGCGCAAGACCGGGCGGATCGGCGGGCAGCTCGCCGACTGGATCGGGCGCTCGCTGCGCGAGATTGTAGACTGGTCTGCGCTGCGGCGCGCGGGAGCGGCGGTCGCCGAGCCCGTGGTCGCTGTGCGGGCGGCGCGCGAGGCGGTCAAGGTCGAGAAGGCCGGCGGCTTGGTGAAGCTCGTCAGCGACGTCGGCCGGGTGCAGGCCAAGGCCGGCACGCAGGCCGCTTTCGATGGGCTCAAGCTCGCCCAGAGCCCGCGCGAGATGTCGCGGATCGCGGTGCTGGCCGAGAAGAAGGGCAGCAAGACGCGGGCGATCCTCAAGACGCTGGGCCGCGGCGCGATCCTGCTGTCGATCGCTTCGTTCAACCTCGCGGCCTGGATGCTCGGCGCGCTCCTGACGCTCATCGGATTTGTGTCCTCGACCAAATCCGCGGTCGAGCGCTCGACGTTGCGCCACCTCGCCCGCAAGAAGGAGCGCAAGCTCGAAGAGCAATACGCCATGCTGGCGCAATCGCGGGCTTGAACCCGTCCCGATCCTGGGTTTTATCTTTCCTTGATTACAGAATTCAGCGGTCATTCCGGGGCGCGCCGAAGGCGCGAACCCGGAATCCATAACCCGCAGCATTCAAGCCGTTGGTACAGGTTATGGATTCCGGCTCTCGCTTCGCTCGGCCGGAATGACAAAGGAAGGTATATGCCGGTTTTTCATCATGGTCCCGTGGAGCTCGCCTACCTCGATGAGGGGCGGGGCGAGCCGATCGTGCTCATCCACGGCTTCGCCTCATCCAAGGAGGTGAACTGGGTGCAGCCCGGCTGGTTCGCGACGCTTAAGGCAGCGGGCCGCCGGGTGACCGCGCTCGACGACCGCGGCCACGGCCAGTCCACCAAGCTTTACGAGCCGGCCGACTACCACACATCGAAGATGGCGTCGGACGTTCGCGCGTTGCTCGATCATCTCGGCCTGCCTCGCGTGGACGTCATGGGCTATTCGATGGGCGCGCGGATCGCGGCCTTCCTCGCGCTCGAACACCCGGACCGGGTGCGCTCGTTGATCCTGGGCGGGCTCGGCCTGCACCTGATCGACGGTGTGGGCTTGCCCGAGAGCATCGCCGATGCGCTGGAGGCGCCGTCGCTGGCCGACGTCGCCGATCCGCAGGGCCGCGTGTTCCGCGCCTTCGCCGACCAGACCAAATCGGACCGCCGGGCGCTCGCCGCCTGCATCCGCGGCTCGCGTCAGGTGCTCACCCGCGAGCAGGCGGCGTCGATCCGCACGCCGACCCTGATCGCGGTCGGCACCAGGGACCCGATCGCCGGCTCGCCCGAAGCGTTGGCGGAGGTCATGCCCAACGCCCGGGCGCTGCCGATCCCCGACCGCGACCACATGCTCGCGGTCGGCGACAAGGCGTTCAAGGCGGGCGTGCTGCAAGTCCTTCAGGAGAACGCATGACCCGTCCGATCGCGCCCGCGGCCGCCATGTTCCTCGGCGCGTCGGGCAACACGCTCGCCAGCGACGTCTATGGCGAGGAGGGGCCGCCGGTGCTGCTGTTGCACGGCGGCGGCCAGACCCGCCACGCCTGGAAGAAGACCGGCGACCTGATCGCGCGGATGGGTCGGGTCGCCTATGCCGTCGATCAGCGCGGGCACGGCGATTCCGAATGGGTGAAGGACGGCGCTTACGAATATACCGACTTCGCCGCCGACGCCCGCGTGCTGGCCGACACCCTGGCGGAGCGCCACGGCGTGCGGCCCGCTGTGGTCGGCGCGTCGCTCGGCGGGATGGCGGCGCTGATCGCCAACAGCCAGCCCGGGAAGAAGCAGCACTTCTCGGCGCTGGTGCTGGTGGACATCACGCCGCGGGTCGATGTCGAGGGTGTGAGCAAGATTCAGGGCTTCATGCGTGCGCAGCTCCGCGAGGGGTTCGGCTCGATCGCGGAGGCCGCGGACGCGGTCGCCGCCTATCTGCCGCACCGGCCGCGGCCGCGCTCGCACGAGGGGCTGAAAAAGAACCTCCGGCTGCATCCCGACGGCCGCTGGCGCTGGCACTGGGACCCGCGCTTCTTGGACGGCAACCGCCGGATCGGTGCGGGGTCCGAAGACGTGGAGCGGGCGCTGGTTGCCGCGGCAAAGAAGATCACGATTCCGGCGCTGCTGGTGCGCGGCGCCTCCTCGGAGCTGGTGCAGGAGGAGCACGCCCGGGATTTCCTCAAGCTCGTGCCGCACGCGACCTATGTCGACGTCAGCGGCGCCCGCCACATGGTCGCCGGCGACCGCAACGATCAGTTCGCAAATGCCATTGAAGGCTTCCTGCGAAAGCTGAAGGACGCTGCATAACCCATTGGCAAGACAATATCATTCCATCGATAGCGTTGCGCTTGGCATGGCTTCGCCCTACTTGTGCTAAAAGCGGGGTCTCAAGGCCGAGGCGCAAGTCGGGAAGGCGATCATGGCGCAGCAGAATTCACGGTCCCAGGCGGCAATCCAGAAGGTCGATCCGGTGTGGGCCAAGATCCGCATCGAGGCGGAGGACGTGGTCCGCCGCGAGCCGGAGATCGGCACCTTCATCTATTCCTCGCTCCTGCACCACGACACGCTGGAAGCGGCGGTGGTGCATCGGGTCAGCGAGCGGCTCGATCATGCCGACGTCTCGGCGGAGCTGATCCGGCAGGCCTATGCCGACGCGCTGGAGGACCAGCCGCAGCTCGGCGAGGTGTTCCGCGCCGACATCGTCGCGGTCTATGACCGCGATCCGGCCACCGACCGGTTCCTGGAGCCGGTGCTCTACTACAAGGGCTTCCACGCCATTCAGACGCACAGGCTTGCGCACTGGCTCTGGAACAAGGGCCGCAAGGACTTCGCCTATTACCTTCAGAGCCGCTCCTCGGGCGTGTTCCAGTGCGACATTCATCCGGCCGCCAAGATCGGCCGCGGCACCTTCCTCGACCACGCCACCGGCCTCGTCGTCGGCGAGACCGCGACGATCGGCGATAACGTGTCGATGCTGCACGGCGTGACGCTGGGCGGCACCGGCAAGGACCACGGCGACCGCCATCCGAAGATCGGCGACGGCGTGCTGATCGGCGCCGGCGCCAGCATCATCGGCAACATCGAGGTCGGCCGCTGCGCCCGGATCGCCGCGGGATCGGTGGTGCTCAAGGAGGTGCCGAACAATGTGACGGTGGCGGGTGTCCCGGCGAAGATCGTGGGCGACTCCCCGTGCCTGGAGCCGTCGCGCACCATGGATCACATGTTCCCTGGATAATCGCCGCGGCGTTTGCTATCCCGGGCGCCGATACGAGAGCTGCGCCGCAGAGCGAAGAGGGTCCGGTGGACGTTTTGGAAGTCAGAAAGCTCGATGCCTATCTGAGCAAGCTGTTCGGCAATCCCGGCATCCGGGTGGTGCCGAAGAAGGGCGACGTCGCCGAGGTGTTCGTCGGCGAGGACGATCTCGGAGAGCTGACCGTCGACGACGAGGATGGCGACCGGTCGTTCAATTTCAGGATGGTCATTCAGGTGAGCAGCGACCCGAGCTTTCAGCCGGTGCCGACGCTGACGACATATCTGCGGGCCAAGTTCGACAACGAGAACATTCGCGTGGTGACCCGCCCGAAGAAGACGGATTCGCTGGAAGCCTATATCGGCGAGGAGTTTCTCGGCGTGCTGTTCGTCGAGAATGAAAAGGGCCGCCGGTCTTACATTTTCGAGTTGCCGATCCTCGACGTGGACCTCGACCCCGCTGGTACGGCTTAAGACACCGGCGCCGGGCGGAAGCCCGCGATCAGCCGGTCGACGCCGTCCGCGACCCTCCGCCAGTCGTCCAGCCATGCGCGCGGGAAGCGCACCGTCACGTCGGCGCCGGCGATGCGCCGTTCGTGCAGGCAGATGGCGGGCGTGGCAGCGATCTGGCGGGTGCAGCGGAGCATGAAGCGCGCCGGCTGTGCCGCATCCTGGATCAGATCCTCGCCTTGATACGGCGAGCCCTCGCGGAAGCCCTGCAGGCTGAGCCCGTCGGTTCCGACGATCGGAGCGGCGTCGGCGTAGCGCGGATAGATCGCCTTGAGCCGCTCCCCAGGCGAGAGCGTGCCGTCGCTCGCCGCAATGGTCACGAACAGCCGGTCTGAAATGTCCGGGGCGTCGGTCGGCAGCGGCTTGATGCTGGCGTCGGGCGGGGTGAGCGAAGGCCACACGAAGCTGAGGTCGATGCGGGCCTGCGCGCCCGGGCGGCGCTGGACCTTGAAGCGGATCGCGGCCGGCGGCACGTTGAACGCCACGCCGCCGACGGTGATCGGCAGCGAGGGGGCGTCGGGGGCGATCGCTGCGGGCGCAGGCCACAGCATGTAGGCGATTGGAGCGCCCGCGAGGCCCGTTGCGGTCAAGCCCAGCGCGATCACGAGCAGCCGGCCGAGTCTGCCGCTGGAGCGACGCCGCCTGTGCCCCATGGTTCCTGCGTAGGCCATCCGTTTCCCTTGCCGCGAATCGTTGTCCCTCTATGGGACCCCGCATCCGTTAACCCTTAACCAATGAACGCAGCCACGAATCGCAATCTTTTCAATAGGGGCGGGCCGCGTGCGTCCCATGGTGTTCGGCGTCTGTCCGGCGGTCATTTTGTCCCGCCTTTGTTCCGGTGGGCGGCCCGGAACTGAGCCACCGTGGC
>CAMAWG010000057.1 GCA_945861855.1 Rhodoplanes serenus | reverse complement strand
TCCCAAAGGCGCCGCTGTCGCTTCGATGAGTTGGCCATCGGGAAATGATGCCCAATTCAACCACCTTACGAAACCCCAAAAACCCAGTATCCATGGGGCTTCAAGCCGCATTCCCCATTAGATTCATCCACTCGATTTCCTGATGAGCCCGAAAAGTTAAGTCGCGGCGCGCCGCTTGCGCGTAGCCTTGGCCGGATGGCTGTGCCCGTGGGCGTGCGAATGCGCAGCCCCGTCGGGCGCCGGCACATAGACCACATGACCGTGACGCACGCCGCGCTCGGCGATCACCTGGTTGGCGAAGGCCTGCACCTCGGCGCCGCGGCCCTTGAGCACCGTGACTTCGAGGCAGCTTTCCTGGTCGAGATGCACATGCAGGGTCGCTTGCGACAGGTCGTGATGGTCGTGGAATTCCTGGGTGAGCCGCTTGGGCAGTTCGCGGGCGTGGTGATCGTAGACATAGACCAGCGCCGCCACGCAGTTGCGCGTATCCGCCACCTCGACCGCGGCTTGTTCGAGTCCGGAGCGCGCAAGATCGCGAATCGCCTCGGAGCGGTTCTGGTAGCCGCGCGCCGCGATGATGCGGTCGAGATCGGCCATCAGGTCGTCGTCAAGCGTAATGGTCACGCGCTGCATGATCGTCTCCGGGTCGTTCTCCCGGTATCATAGACGACCGGTGCAGCTATGCGCCTAGAGATTGGCCTCTTCGAACGCGCGAACCCACATGGCGCAAATGCCCGAGCGGACGATGTCGTCCCGCGTGAACTCGATCACCGGCACCGGAAGCATCTGCGACTTGATCATGTGGATGACGGCGCGCAGGCCGCTGGTCTCATGAAGATCGCACTGGTTGACGTCGCCGTTGATCACGACGGTGCAGTCCTCGCCGATGCGGGTGAGGAACGTCTTGATCTCGGCCGGCGTTGAGTTCTGCGCCTCGTCGAGCAACACGAAGGCGTTCTTCCACGACCGGCCGCGCATGACTTCGAACGGCACCAGTTCGATGTCGCCCTTCTTGAGCGCGATCTCGTAGGCCGCCCGGCCGATCCGCTCCTTGATCGCCTCCACCACCGGCGCGGCCCAGGGCGCGAACTTGTCTTCGAGCGTGCCGGGGAAATATCCGAGCGAGCGGCCGCAGGGCACGTTCGGCCTCGTCAGGATGATCTTGTCGATCAGCCCGTTGCGGAACAGGTCGGCGGCGTGGGTGGCGGCAATCCAGGTCTTGCCGGTGCCGGCGGGGCCGAGCACGACGACCTGGGGGCTGGTGCGCAGCGCTTCGAGGTAGGTGGCCTGCGCCGGGTTGAGCGGCTTGAGCGGGGGAAGGGCGCGCTCCGCCTCGAACTTGGAACCTTGGAACTCTATGATTTCAGCAGTTTCAAACGCTCGAACGTGGCGGCGGCGCTTCTTGTTGAAGTGCTTGTTGCTGAAGTGCTTACCCAAAGCCGGACTCCTTTTGCTGAACCATGGGGAATGGCCGTGCGCAGGCGCTCCGCGCGGGCGCGCGGAGTGTTCGGATTGTGCCGATTAAATCTGGGCGAACAGCAGGGCGGGAGGCGGCGAGCGGCTGTATCCGGTTCTGGATACGCCGATCTTCTCATCGATGCGCCAACGTGAGGCCCGACATGTGCGAATCACTATAGGTGATTCTCATGAAGGTTTGATGAGCCGGTTTCAGGCAGCGGTGCAAAAATCCGCGCCACTGCCGGCCTATGCCCGCTACCGGGCAAACCCGCGCTATTTCGCCGGTTCGACCGTGAACAGGTCCGGCAGCGCCATCACCGCGTGGTAGCGCGCCAGCGGGTCCTGGATCGTGCGGTTGATCTCGCCGAGCTTCGGCAGGAACGAGATCGGCACGGTGTATCGGAGCCCGTCGCCGCCCTTGCGCGGGCGTATCACCACCACGGCGAAGGTGCCCGGCGGCGATTTCTCCGCGGCGATCTGCAGCGTGCCCTGGCCGGGACTGGCGCCGACCGCCAGCATCACGCCGTCGGCCGAGCAGGGGCAGGGGACGCCCTCGCCCTGATGGAACGTCACCGATACTTCGCGCGGCTGCGCATTCAGCCGCTTCATCGCGTCCTCGCCGATGCGGATGCCGGCGGGGATGAACGAGCCGAAGCCGCCGTGCACGCGGGCGCCGAGCTTGACCCATTCCTCCGGCGTCTCGGCGAAGGCCGCGCCGCAGGCCAGTCCCATCGACAGCAGGGCAGCAATTGCGAGCTTCATTGGCATCGCTCCGGTATGCACTTTTGATGGAGAGATCATACTATGCGTCCCGGATGTCCGCTGCGGGACCCTTGTCGTGCCGGCGCCGCAGGGTCCCGGACCGAGAAATCGCGGCCCCGGACGTTCATAGTTTCGTTCCGCCGAAACTGTTTTGCGGCCTGGCCAGGTGTCACCCTCCGGAAAACGAGATGGAGGGAACGATGCGGCAAGGGCGCCACAGCCATCGAAGCATCCGGGACGCTCATTCCTCGGACACGAATAAACAAACAAGCGCCGCTCCGCGCCGTCCGGCGGATTCTCTGGACCTGATATCCGACGGCGCCGCCTCTGCCCGCTGCGAGACGGATGTCTGGCGCCTCGCGCGCCGGATGCGCGATGAATGGCGGCAGCATCGCTATTCCCGGCTAACGGGCTAGCCCGATCCAGGAGGCATGCCGTTCCGGGTTGGCGCGGTTCGGCCTACCGGCTCATCGCAGAACCATCACAGGGATCTTCGACTGGTTGAGGACCTTCTGCGTGACGCTGCCGATGAACACGCCGCGCAATCCGCCCTGTCCGTGCGTCGCCATCACGATCAGGTCGCACTTCTTCTTCTGCGCGACCTTCAGGATGTCGTCTTCCGGATAGTCGCTGGTGACGTGGACGGTCTCGCAGGGCACGCGCGCCTTCTTGGCCGCGCGTTCGACGAACTCCAGATACCTGGCGGCGGTCTTCTCGATCATCTTCTCGTGCTCGCCGGGCGTCGTGTAGCCGACCGGCAGGTTGTTGCGGTAGACGATCGGCGTCGCGGGCGGCGCCGCGAAGAACGCGGTCACCTTGGCGCCGACCGCTTTGGCCAGCGCCACGCCCTGCACGACGGCCTTCTGCGACAGCGGCGAGCCGTCGGTCGGGATCAGAATGTTCTTGAACATGACGACTCCCTTTTCAGTTCGAATATGGCAGGACCCAGATCAGCATGCCGAGGACGTAGCAGATGACGGAGCTGACCAGACAGAACGCCAGGCTCCAGGACAGGAACTCCCGGAGTGAGACCTTGCGGTCCTCCTCCTTCTCGGCGATGCGGAGCGCGACGTAGAGCGCCGGCGCGCCCGCGACCGTGAGGTTGCTGCCGAGCGTTCCCGACCACAGCACCATCCACCACAGCGGCCACGGCGGGATGCCCTGGGTGCCCAGTTCCTTGATCGTATTCAGGAAGGTCAGGATGTAGGCGTCGTGTTCGACGATGCCCACGATCGGGATCGTGACCCAATAGAGCACTGTCGCGCCGAGTGCATAGTTCTGCGCGAACATCGGCTTCATCCAGTTCGCCATCATGTCGAGGATGTGCGTCTTTTCGAGACCGCCGACCAGCGCGAACAGCGCGATGTAGAAGAACACAGCGCGCCAATCGAGCTCCTGCACGATGTGCTCGAAGCTCGGCGCTTCCTTGAGCTTTTTGCCGAGGATTTCGACGATCAGCACCAGGATGACAGCGCCGGTCAGCGCGATGAAGCCCAGTTTGACACCGAACGCCTCGCGGAACGCCATCGCCAGCACGGTCAGCAGGAACATTCCCACCGCGATGTAAGCGAACAGCGGATCCGGGATATCGGCCTTGATGCTGGCTGAGCCTTCAGCGGAAACCTTCCCGATTTTGCGGAAGCCGTAGAAGTACATGAAGGCCAGCGTGATGGTGAACGTCACCATCAGAATCGGAAACGACGACGGCCGCCCGTGCTGCCAGATGAAATCGAAGAACTCGGCGCCGGCGACGCTGTGCAGCATCTGCGGCGGCAGGTCGCCGAGCAGCAGCGCGGTGCCCATGAAGTTGGCGCTGAAGCCGATCATCAGCACCAATGGCGTAGCGGGAATTTTGAGCGCCCGCGCCAGGGGCAGCGCCACCGGAGCCATCATCAGGATGCAGACCACGTTGTCGATGAACATCGACAGCAGGCCGGTCAGCATCGACAGCACCAGAACGAGCAGGCCCGGCCTGCCGCCCGACAGCTTCAGCGATTGCACCGAAAGCCAGCTCGGCACCCCGGACCTGCCGAAATAACCGGCCATGATCCAGATGCCGACCAGGATCGCCATCACGTTCCAGTCGACGAGCTGGGCCGCCTCGACTTCGCTCATGGTGCCCATCCAGATCATGATCACGACGCCCAGGAGCGCGGCCACGGTGGCATCGAGCTTGTTCACGACGATCGCCGCGATCGTCACGAAAAAGACGGCAAGCGTCATCCATTGCAACAAGCTCAAACCCATCGCACATCCCCCATCGTTGTATGAATTGAAGGCAATTCGACCCGCTTCTTGTGCGGCGCGTCCGGATGCCATCCGAGGATGGCAAGCATCACGAAGAACCCGATCACATAGGCGACCGCGACGAACCAGCCATGCCGCAGCCAGCGGCCGACCGACTTCGCCTCCGGATACATGTTTGAAAGCGCCACGCCCGCCGACGAGCCGAACCAGATCATCGAGCCGCCGAAGCCGACGGCGTAGGCGAGGAAGCCCCAGTCGTAGCCGCCCTGCTTGAGCGCGAGCGCGGTGAGCGGGATGTTGTCGAACACCGAAGACAGGATGCCCAGGCCGAATGCGGTCTGCCAGGACGCGAGTGGAAGCTCCTCCACCGGCATCAGCGACGCATTGGTGACGAGCGCGAGCAGGAAGATCGTGCCCTTGAAGGTCTCGGGCATGATCTCCCAGTCCGGCCGCCGCAGCGGCGCGGTGGCGAGAATGACGATCCACACCGCCAACCCGATCACCGGCACGATGTCGAGGATCGCCGGATATCGCAGGTTGGCGGTCACGTTCGCGGCGATCGCAATGACCAGGATCAGCGCCACGATCGCGACGTAGGTCCATTCGATCCGCAGGCCGCTGGGCGCCTCCTTGAGGATCGGCGAATGGCGATGCTGCTGGATCGCCGCGGGGATGCCGTAGATGAGGAAACCGGCCACCGCGGCGACATAGGCTTCGACCACGCGCAGCGGGCTGATGCCGTCGATCCACATCATGGTCGTCGTGGTGTCGCCCACCACGCTGCCGGAGCCGCCGGCGTTGGAGGCCGCGACGATCGCCGCGAGGTAGCCGATGTGGACTTTGCCGCGGAAGACGTGGCGCGCCATCGTGCCGCCGATCAGGGCTGCCGCGATGTTGTCGAGGAAGCTCGATAGCACGAACACGATGGCGAGGAGCGCGAGCCCGCCCTGCCAGCCGTCCGGCAGGAATGCCGGCATCTCATCGGGAATGCGGCTCTTCTCGAAGTGCCGCGACAGGATCGCAAAGCCCATCAGCAGCAGGAACAGATTCGCCAGGATCACCCACTCGTGCTGCATGTGCAGCGCCAAGCCGGTCAGGCCGGTGCCGAATTTAAATCCAGTGAAGATGAGTTTGTAGACGACGATCGCCGCGAGCCCGGTGAGCGCGACCTCCAGCGTCTTGTGATGGAAAACCGCAACGCCGATCAGCGTCAGCGCGAACAGGATGAAGTCGACCGGAATGCCGAAGACGTACACCGGCGTAACGGCCGCGATGCCGGGCGCGGTGGCCGCGGCGGCGGGCAGGGCGAGCGCCCCCAGGATCGCTGCGATAGCAAACGTCGCGGCAAGCCATCGCGACAGCAACGCTGTCGATGCGCTCGATCGAACTGAGGGATTGGTGTTGTAGGCGATAGCGCAGCACGGGGTGCTGTAGGACAATAGGCGCATTGGGCCACTCCATCTGGATTCCAGTCCGACATCGCAGCATGCGGCTGCCAGAGGGGCCCGGCCTGGTAAAAGTCAATTCTCAGCGTTGCATCAGCACCTTCCAAATATCCGGACTGCGTTCCGGGACGAATGACGTTGCTCCGGTTTAGTTATCGGTTTGCCCGCCTGTCATCGCACGCACCATTTGCTCGGGCTCGATCAGGGCCGCGACGCAGATGCCGATGAAGGTGAGAACGCCGGCGGCGTCGAGATAGGAAAAATTCCGGTCCGGCGCGGGGCGCTTCCAGGCGATCGCGGCCACGGCGGCGGCGAGAAGGAATAACGACACGCTGACGCCCGGCAGCAGGACGTCGTTGGACATGGTGTGCCGGAACACAGCCGCCACGGTGAGCACCGCAGCCAGGGCGCCCGTCAGAAGGAGTTGAGGGCCGATCGACGGTTCGGTCGATCGTGCGCGCGTTCTGCCAACGGGGTTGGTGACGGTCATGATTTCCCTCCGCGCATGCCCAAAGGACCGGCGTCGGGGCTTCTCGCCGGCCCGAAATGTGGTAGAGATCGTCTATGTCGGGACGATCTTGTGTTCGATAGTTTAGTAAACATGAAACGTCTGCCAACGCAAGCCGGTTCCACCGTTTCGGGGGCTCCGATGCAGATTGCCAAGGTGGAGCCGCAAGCGAAGCGGCTCCGCAAACAGGCCGGAACATGGCTCAAGGAAATGCGGGGCCGGGCCGGTCTGTCGCAGATCGAACTCGCCCGTATCCTGGGGTTTAAGTACTACACGTTCATTTCCCAGGTGGAGAACGGCTTCGGCCGGGTCCCGACCGGTAGCCTGGAGCCTTGGGCGCGTGCGCTCGGCGTCGAGCCGTCGGCGTTCGGCCGCGAGCTTCTGTCCTACTATGACCCCGAGCTGCACAGGCTCCTGTTCGAGGTGAAGCGATGACGGTTGTGAAATTCCCGCGGGCGGAAGCCCCGATCCCGGACGGCTGGCAATTGGCGGAGATGCAGCAGTTCCTGGCCGTGTCGGCCAATGCGATCGCGGCTGGCGAGGCGAGCGGCTGGGAGGTCGGCGCCATGGGAGGTCGGCGCCACCGAGCACGGCGATCCGCAGGTCTTCCTGATCGGCCCTCCGCCGGACTACGAATGCATCCTGAGCATTTCGCGCCTGGGCCGGCGGTATGTGATCGAGGACGGCTATGGCCGGCTGCTCTACGAGCACGACAATCCGATGCTGCTGGCCGAACAGGCCACAGCCGCGCTGCGCCGCCGGAAGAACGCCATCGTTGCGCGCGTCGCGATAGCGTGGTTCGCGCTCCGCGAAGCCATCGAGGAGAAGACCGAGGCGATGATGGCGGAGCCGATCGAGATTCTGACCCACATCGCTCCGCAGCTTGCGGCGCTGGCCTGACGGCCTCCTCGCGGCGGTCGAAGCGTCCGCGATTTGAGGCTGTTATTTGGGGATTGCCCGGCGCGGCATCTGTGCCACGGGTTGCCGGATGCGCGGGCCGCCCTATGTTCTGGGGCAGCCCCGCTCCCCAACAAAAGCCCAGGTTTATATGACCCCGATTATCACGCAGGCGCCGGCGCGATCCGCGACGGCGAACAAGGCCTCGAAATCCGTCGGCTCGCTGCCGGAATGGAATCTGGCCGACCTCTATCCGGCCATGGACGCGCCCGCGGTCAAGAACGACCTGGATCGCGGCGAGACCGAATGCATCGAGTTCGAGAAGGCCTACAAGGGCCGTCTCGCGGACATCGCCGCGAGCCCCAGCGGCGGCCGCACGCTGGGCGAGGCGGTGCGGCGCTACGAGGCGATTCAGGATGTGCTCGGCCGACTCGGCTCCTATGCCGGGCTGCTGCACAGCGGCAACACTAGCGACCCCACCATAGGAAAATTCTACGGCGATATGCAGGAACGCATCACCGGGGCGTCGCTGCACCTTCTGTTTTTCACACTCGAGCTAAATCGTTTGGACGACGCTGCGTTGGATAAGGCGAGGGCCGATCCAGCGCTAGGTCATTACCGATCGTGGCTTGAGGACGTCCGCAAATGGAAACCATACGAGCTTGAAGATCGCGTCGAACAGTTGTTTCAAGAAAAAACAATGACCGGAAACTCCGCCTTTGTTCGACTGTTTGACGAGACGATGGTGAATTTGGAGTTCGATGTTGATCGCCAGCGATTGGCGTTGGAGCCGACGCTCAAACTTCTACTTGATGAGAAGGAGAAGAAACGTAAAGCCGCCTCCAATGCTCTAGCCAAAACCTTGAAGCAGAATTTGCGATTGTTCACGCATATAACCAATACGCTTGCCAAGGATAGTGAGATTGATCACCGGTGGCATGGGTTTGGAGATATTGCAGCATCTCGCCATCTGTCGAACCGAGTCGAGCCCGAGGTCGTCGAAGCGCTGGTTTCCTCGGTACGCGATGCCTATCCCCGGTTATCGCACCGCTATTATTCGCTTAAGGCGAAGTGGTTTGGCAAAAAGCGGCTCCCGCATTGGGATCGTAATGCACCGCTACCAAAGGTGCGGGATCGAATTATAGGCTGGCCGGAAGCGCAGAATACGGTACTCACCGCTTACGGCGCTTTCTCGCCGAAAATGGCTTCCATTGCCGAGCGTTTCTTCAAAAACCACTGGATCGATGCGCCTGTGCGGAAGGGAAAATCGCCGGGCGCCTTCGCGCATCCGACCGTGCCGTCGGCGCATCCCTATGTGCTGCTCAACTACCAGGGCAAGCCGCGCGACGTGATGACGCTTGCCCACGAGCTCGGCCACGGCGTGCATCAGGTGCTGGCTGCGCCGAACGGTCCGCTGATGGCGTCGACGCCGCTGACGCTCGCCGAGACAGCCAGCGTGTTCGGCGAAATGCTGACCTTCAAGAAGCTCCTGGCCGAAACCACGGATAAGAAGCAGCGCAAGGCCATGCTCGCCGCCAAGGTCGAGGACATGATCAACACCGTGGTGCGGCAGATCGCGTTCTATTCGTTCGAGAGAAAGGTCCACACCGAGCGGAGGAACGGCGAATTGACCTCGGAGTGGCTCTGCAACGCCTGGCTCGAAGTGCAGCGCGAAAGCCTCGGCCCTGCCATCGATCTGCGCCCGGGCTACGAGGTGTTCTGGACCTACATCCCGCACTTCATCCATTCGCCGTTCTACGTCTACGCCTACGCCTTCGGCGATTGCCTGGTGAACTCGCTCTACGCAGTGTACGAGCGCGCAAGCTCGGGCTTCGCCGAGCGCTATCTCGAAATGCTCGCGGCCGGCGGCACCAAGCACCACGCCGAACTGCTGGCGCCGTTCGGCCTCGACGCTCGTGATCCGAAGTTCTGGCAGGGTGGGCTGGGCGTCATCGAGCGGATGATCGGGGAGCTGGAGGCGCTGGATAGCGGAAAATAGACGGCGATCATCCATTCGTTGCGTGACCAGTGTGCCCGCCTCATGACCGACCGCGAGAAAAACCGCTTCTCGGCCCGCGCCAAGCGCTACGCCAGCGTCGGCGCGAATGTCGGCGGCGTGGCGGCGCGGATGGCGGGCGCGCGCTTTCTCGGCATGGACATCGACCGCGCCAAGAACGCGGTCGAGCTTGCCGCGGCGCTGGGCGGGCTGAAGGGCCCGATCATGAAGGTGGCGCAGCTTCTCGCCACCATCCCCGAAGCGCTGCCGCCGGAATATATCACCGAGCTGACCAAGCTGCAGAGCCAGGCCCCGCCGATGGGCTGGGCCTTCGTCAAGCGCCGCATGCAGGCCGAGCTTGGGCCCGACTGGCAGGACAGATTCGCAGGCTTCGAGCGCCATCCCGCCGCGGCCGCCTCGCTCGGGCAGGTGCATCGCGCGCGTTCGCACGATGGAGCGGAACTCGCCTGCAAGCTGCAGTACGCCGACATGCAGTCCGCGGTCGAAGCCGACCTGCGCCAGCTCGGCCTCCTGTTCGCCATCCGCCGGAGGTTCGATCCGGCGATCGACACCACCGAGATGATCAAGGAGATCGGCGCGCGGATGCGCGAGGAGCTCGACTATCGCCACGAGGCCAAGCATGCCGCGCTCTACCGCAACATGCTGTCGGACGAGGATTCCGTCCGCGTGCCGCAGGTGTGGCCCGAGCTTTCGACCGGGCGGCTCCTGACGCTCGACTGGCTCGAGGGCAGCCGGATGCTCGATCACAAGGACGATGCGCTCGCGGTGCGCAACCGGCTGGCAAAGGCGATGTTCACCGCATGGTGGGTGCCGTTCAGCCGCTTCGGCGTGATCCACGGCGATCCGCACCTCGGCAACTATTCGGTGTTCGCGGAGAAGGGCAAACCCTCAGGCATCAACCTGCTCGACTACGGCTGCATCCGCATCTTCCCACCGTCGTTCGTCGGCGGCGTGGTCGATCTCTACAACGGGCTGCGCCACGGCGACGACGCCCGCGTGGTCCACGCCTACGAGACTTGGGGATTCAAGAAGCTCTCGCGCGAGGTGATCGACATCCTCAACATCTGGGCGCGCTTCATCTACGGGCCGCTGATGGACGACCGCGTGCGCAGCATCGCCGACGGCGTGAAGCCCGGCGACTACGGCCGCCGCCAGGCCTTCGAGGTGCACAAGGCGCTGCGGCAGAAGGGGCCGGTCACGGTGCCGCGCGAGTTCGTGCTGATGGACCGCGCCGCCATCGGCCTCGGCGGCGTGTTCCTGCATCTGCGCGCCGAATTGAACTTCCACCGCCTGTTCGAAGCGGCGATGGAGGATTTCTCGGTCAAGGACGTGGCCGCGCGGCAGGCCGCCGCGCTCAAGCGGGTCGGCTTGGCCGGGAATTGCCAGGCGTGACCCACATCACCGAAACGGCAGCCGCTCGATATCCAGTTCGGCGTCCATGATCTGCTTGTGGGCGCGGTCGAGCCATGGCTGGAGCTTGGCGACGCGCGCGGAGATGACGGCAAAATCCTTCCGGAATTCCGGCATCACCGTCTTCACCGCCTCATAGATCGTCGTTTCATCGACGCTCGTGAGCTTTCGATCGCGGACAACCACCGCGCCGTTCACCAGCACGGTTCGCACACCGCGCCCCGCCTCGACATGCACGAGCTGGCGCGCGGCGCTGTTCATCGGCGACCAGCTCGGATCGTTCATGTCGATCAACGTCAGGTCGGCTTTGAAGCCCACGGCGATGCGGCCGATCGTGTGGCCAAGCCGCGCGCCGTCGGCGCCGGCTTCGGTCGCGGAGCGGATCGCCGCGATCGCCTGGGGCGGGCCCGGGATCGGATCGCTGACCGCAGCAAGCAGCCCGAACAGCTTCATTGCGACGAACATGTTTTGCGCATCCGAGCAACTGCAATTGTCGCAGCCGAGGCCAATGCGAACGCCGGCATCCTGCAGCATTCGTATCGGCGGAATGCCGCACTTCATTTTCAGATTGCCTTGCGGATTGAGCACCACGCCCGCGCCGTGCTCCGCCAAGAGCTCGATCTCCTCGCGCGAAAGCCAGACGCTGTGCGCGAAGTTGAGCCTGGGATCGAGAACGCCTTCTTCCGCAAGCCGCCGGATCAGCAGGCCGCTGTATTCCGGCAAGGTCATCCGCGCCTGCAGCGCCATGCCGCGGGATTCATAGATGTGCGTATAGACCGGGATGTCGTAGCGCCTGGCCAGTTCCATGGTCCGCTGCATCAGCGCGGGAGAGCACCGCTCCGGGGCCGATGGCCCCAATGCCCAGGACATCAGCGGCCGGGGCGCGGCCTTCAGGCGGGTGGATTCGAAGTGGCCGATCAGATCGATCTGGCGCTCGGGCTCCGCGGCGGTCGACAGAAGCGGGTGAAGCTCCGCCGGAAACGTGTCCTTCCAGAACGGGATGGTCTCGATGCCCTTGCGGTCCGCGTACTGCAGCGCAAAGACCACCCGGATGCCGACCTTCTCGTAGGCCGCCATCACCGCGTCCATGTGACGATCCTCGTAGGGATAGAGCGTCAGCATGTCCTGGACGGTGGTCATCCCCGACCGCAGGCACTCAAGCGCGCCCAGCAGTGTCCGCGCATAGACCTCCTCGACCGAACGCGGCGGATACTGGGGCGGCAGAGCATAGAGCCGCCACGACTCCAGCGGAACCTCCTCGAGAGTGCCTTTCGCCAGAACGTCATGGGAGTGGTAATGCGCATTGACGAAACCCGGCAGCACCAGGTGATCGCGCGCGTCGATCACCTCGATTTCTGAACGTGCCGCCAGCGAATAGGCATCCGCGATGCCGGCAATCGCGTCGCCTGCGATCGCGATATCGATGCACGGGGGCTGATGCCAGTCCGCGCCGGGGGTGAGCGCCCGTCCGCCCTTGATCAGCAGTGTCGTGCCGGCCGGGAGACTTTCATCGGACATGGGCTGGAATTTTCCGGGTCAGTCCACCTTGGCCCCGGAGAACTTGACGACCTTGCCCCACTTCTCGGTTTCGGCGGCAATGGCTTTGCTGAAATCGGCGGCCGATCCGCCAACCGGCACCGTGCCCAGATCGGCAAGCCGCGCCTTCGCCGCAGGAGTGGCAAGAATCGCGTTGATCTCCTTGTTGAGCTTGTCGATGATTCCGGCAGGCGTGTTTTTCGCGGCGACCACGCCGTACAACTGACTTGCCTCGTAGCCCGGCACCAGTTCTCCAATGGCTGGAATATCGGGCAGCGCGCCGGATCGCTTTTCCGTGGTCACCCCGAGAACCCTCAACTGGTCCTGCCTGATGTACCCGATCGTCGCGGACAGTGGCGAGAAATAGACCTGCGCCTGGCCGCCGAGCACGCCGGTGAGCGCGGGGCCGGCGCCACGATAGGGGACGTGAATCATCTTCACTCCGGCCAGCATGTTGAACATCTCGCCGGAGATATGCGAGGGGGCCCCGTTGCCGCCCGACGCCATGGTGACCTTGCCCGGGTTGGCCCTGGCGTAGGCGATGAACTCCGCGAGCGACTTCGCCGGGACCGACGGATGCACCACCATGGCGTTGGGTTCGGCGGTGAGCAGTGAAATCGGCGCGGTGTCGTTCGCGAAGTTGAATTTAAGATTCTGATAAAGCGTCGCGTTGATGAAATTTGCTCCCGTGGTGAACAGGAGCGTATGTCCATCCGGGGGCGAGTTGATGACCAGCTCGGTCGCGATGTTGGTGCCTGCGCCCGCGCGGTTTTCGATGACGAATTGCTGACCGAGCCTTTCCGACAGCCACTGTCCCATCAGCCGCGCGAGAATGTCGGTCGATCCGCCGGGTGCAAAACCGACGATGATGCGCACCGGGTGCGTTGGATAGGCCTGCGCCTCGGCACGGCGCGAGATGAATGGAAGCGCGGCAGCACCCGCCGCCAGATGCAGAAAAGTTCGGCGCGGAAGCTTCATGGTGTAACCCCCGAATTGCCGACACCCCACCTTGATTGAACTGCTGGAAAATCTCAAGGCCGCGAAAGAGCCGGCGCCGATATATGCAGCAGGCGGCCTGTCTTGTCAGGGACGGCCTTGCGCCTGGACCGGCCGGGTTAGGCTCTTGTCCGCATCGGGGTTTTTCCACCGCCTCCGTAGGTTGCGACACTCGGCGCGTTGGACAACCGGGAGGTATCCGGTTAATGGGCATGCTCCGAGTTTCCCGCTTTCGAGTCCCGGCTGCCGCAATTCCGCTCGGTCTGCCGCTACGATGAAATCCAAACGGAGGGATTTGATGCTGGTCCGGCTTGCTTGCGGCGCAGTCTTTGCGGCTTCGGTGCTGATGCCTCAGAACGCAAAGGCGAACTGCGCCGAGGACATCAGCCGGCTGATGTCCAAGGACACCGAGAAGCTGACCACCCGCTACCAGCGCGTCACCAAGCAGATCCAGGAAAAAGGCGCCAGCCCCAAGCTGCTCGCCGAGGAGTGCCGCATCGCCCGCCAGCTCGGCCCGCGGCTGGAAGACCAGCTCGCCGCGATGAAACAGTCCGGCTGCGTCAAGGATCCGCAGATGGGCAACATGATCGCCGACATCGTCCGCGGTCATGAGGGCGATCTGGCGATGGCGCGCAAGACCACCTCCCGGTCGGAGTGCCGCTAGACCCCGGTGGGGACGGCCGTTTTCGCGGCATTGCCCGGCTTCCGCCTTTCCGCTAAATCCTTAGGCCTCCTGGGTTGCATCGTCGGTCCGGCCGCGCCCGCGGTTGCTGGAGATGCTTCAAAAAGCTGACGGAAAGGATCGCGTAATGGCCGCGCATGGCGCTCCCGAATACGACGTTGCTGAAGGCAATGACTACGCCGCGCACGAGCAGACCTATGTGAATTTCCTGTCGCTTGTGAAATGGGTGGGGGGCTTCGTCGTCCTCATCGTCGTCGGGATGGCCATTTTTCTGACCTGAGCGGTTGGGCTCGCCGTCACGGGGCAGGCCACGCCCGCGATGAGAGCGGGCGGCCGTTGGAGGCTTTATGAAAATCGCAGTTGCCGCCGAAGCCGACCGCGCCGAGCCGCGTGTCGGAGCCACTCCCGAAACCGTCAAGAAGATGATCGGCCTCGGCGCTGAGGTGGCGGTGCAGCCGGGCGCCGGGATCAAGTCGGGTATCCTGGACGCGGACTACACGGCGGCGGGCGCGACGGTCTCCGCCGACGCGCTTCGCGGCGCCGACGTGGTGCTCAAGGTGCGCCGGCCGGAGGCGGCCGAGCTTCCCGATTACCAGAAGGGCGCGCTGGTCATCGCCATCATGGACCCCTATGGCAACGACGCCGCGCTGAAAGCAATGGCGGATGCCGGCGTGACCGCCTTTGCCATGGAACTGATGCCGCGCATCACCCGGGCGCAGTCGATGGACGTGCTGTCGAGCCAGGCCAATCTCGCCGGCTATCGCGCGGTGATCGACGCCTCCGCGGAATACGGCCGCGCTTTTCCGATGATGATGACCGCGGCCGGCACGGTGCCCGCCGCGCGCGTGTTCATCATGGGCGTCGGCGTCGCGGGCCTGCAGGCCATCGCCACCGCCCGCCGCCTCGGCGCCGTGGTGACGGCGACCGACGTCCGCCCCGCGACCAAGGAGCAGGTCGAGAGTCTCGGCGCGAAATTCCTCGCGGTCGAGGACGAGGAATTCAAGAACGCCCAGACCGCGGGCGGCTACGCCAAGGAAATGTCGAAAGAATACCAGGCCAAGCAGGCGGCGCTGGTCGCCGAGCACCTCAAGAAGCAGGACGTGGTCATCACCACGGCGCTCATTCCCGGACGGCCCGCGCCGCGGCTCGTCACCAAGGAGATGGTCGCCTCGATGAAGCCCGGCTCCGTGCTGGTGGATCTCGCGATCGAGCGCGGCGGCAACGTCGAGGGCGCGAGGGCCGGCGAGGTCGCCGAGGTCGGCGGCGTCAAGATCGTGGGCTTCACCAACGTCGCCGGCCGGCTCGCCGCGTCGGCCTCCGGGCTCTACGCCAAGAACCTGCTGACGTTTCTCGAAATCCTGGTCGACAAGAAAGACAAGAAGCTTGCCGTCAACTGGGACGATGAGATCGTCAAGGCCGTCGCGCTGACCCGCGACGGCGCCGTCGTGCATCCGAGTTTCATGCCGAAGAGCGCGGCGTAGGCCATGTGCACAAGCATTTCCTTCTGTCATTCCGGGGCGCGCCGAAGGCGCGAGCCCGGAACCCAGAAGCACCCTCAATCCCCGCATCTGGATTCCGGGTTCACGGGCTACGCCCGCGCCCCGGAATGACGGAGCAACCTTAGGAGCCGCCATGACAGGTACCGCGCTCGACGCCGTCGATCCGTTCGTGTTCCGGCTGTCGATCTTCGTGCTGGCGGTGTTCGTCGGCTACTACGTGGTCTGGTCGGTGACGCCGGCGCTGCACACGCCGCTGATGTCGGTGACCAACGCCATCTCCTCGGTGATCGTGGTGGGCGCGCTGCTCTCGGTCGGGGTCGCCGTGGTCGGCAACGATCAGGGGCCGATCTGGGCGCGCGCGCTCGGTTTCGTCGCGCTGGTGTTCGCCTCCATCAACATCTTCGGCGGCTTCCTGGTCACCCAGCGCATGCTGGCGATGTACCAGAAGAAAAAGAAGTAGGCCTTTGCCATGAGCGCCGATATCGCAGCCATCCTTTACCTCGTCGCGGGCGTCCTTTTCATCCAGGCGCTGCGCGGGCTATCGAGCCCGGAGTCGAGCCGCCTCGGCAACTGGCTCGGCATCGTCGGCATGGCGATCGCGATCGTCACCACGCTGGCCGCGCATCCGCCGGCCGGAGTGGGAGCCTGGATCCTGGTGATCGCGGGCCTCGTGCTCGGCGGCGGCATCGGCGCGGTGAACGCGCGCAAGGTGCCGATGACCTCGATGCCGGAGCTGGTCGCGGCGTTCCACTCGCTGGTCGGCATGGCGGCGGTGCTGGTGGCGGCGGGGGCGTATTATGCGCCGGCGGCGTTCGGCATCGGCACGCGCGGCCACATCCACAAGGCGAGCCTCGTGGAAATGTCGATCGGCGTCGCGATCGGCGCCATCACCTTCTCCGGCTCGGTGATCGCCTTCCTCAAGCTCTCCGGCCGCATGAGCGGCGCGCCGATCATCCTGCCGCTCCGCCACGCCATCAACATCGCGCTGGCTGCAGCGCTGCTGTTCTTCATCTACGGCCTCGTGGTGTCGCAGAGCCAGATCGACTTCTGGCTGGTCGCGTTGATCGCCTTTGCCTTCGGCGCGCTGATCATCATCCCGATCGGCGGCGCCGACATGCCGGTGGTGATCTCGATGCTGAACTCGTACTCCGGCTGGGCCGCGGCCGGCATCGGCTTCACGCTCGGCAATTCGGCGCTGATCATCACCGGCGCGCTGGTCGGCTCCTCGGGCGCGATCCTGTCCTACATCATGTGCAAGGGCATGAACCGGAGCTTCATCTCCGTCATCCTCGGCGGCTTCGGCGGCGAGGTGGCGGCCGGCGCCGGCGGCGCCGAGCAGCGCCCGGTCAAGATCGGCTCGGCCGAGGACGCCGCCTACATCATGAAGAACGCCTCCAAGGTCATCATCGTGCCGGGCTACGGCATGGCGGTGGCGCAGGCGCAGCACGCGCTTCGCGAGATGGCCGACCACCTCAAGAAGGAGGGCGTCGAGGTCAAATACGCCATCCATCCGGTGGCGGGCCGCATGCCCGGCCACATGAACGTGCTGCTGGCAGAGGCCAACGTGCCCTACGACGAGGTGTTCGAGCTCGAGGACATCAACTCCGAGTTCGCCCAGGCCGACATCGCCTTCGTGATCGGCGCCAACGACGTCACCAACCCGGCCGCCGAGGACGACAAGACCTCGCCGATCTACGGCATGCCGGTACTGCAGGTGTGGAAGGCCGGCACCGTGATGTTCATCAAGCGGTCGCTGGCGTCAGGATATGCCGGTATCGACAATCCGCTGTTCTATCGCGACAACACCATGATGCTGCTCGGCGACGCGAAGAAGATGACCGAGAGCATCGTGAAGACGATGTGACCTTTCAGATCGGCTTCACGATCTGCTTGTTCTGATCGGCGATCTCCTGCAGCGATAGCGGGCCGCGTGGCTGCTCGTTCATGCCGCGCGAAAGTTCCGGCAGGTGGTCGGAGTGGACGAAGATCACGTCGAGACTTCCCGATAAAGCCCGCAGCTCGTCGAGACCGGTCCGGATCGTGCCGCCGGTCGAAAGCAGCACGAACGGCGTGAAGCCCAGCGACAGGAGTCGCGCCGTCATGTCCTGCGCCGACAGCTTGCCGGCCGCACTCAGCTCCGGCGAATACTCCAGGATCACCGCGTCGGTGCGTTCGAGCGTCCGCGCGGCGCCGGCGATCACCGCGGGTTCGTAGCCCTCGACGTCGATCTTGATCAGCGACACCCGCCGGTCGCCATACCCTAAATTCGCCAGCGCCCCGTCGAGATCGGTGACCGGCACCGCCCGCGATCCGTGGCCGTGATCGGCGGCGAGCGAGTGGCGGCCGAAGTTCGCGCTCTTGTAGCGGTAGAGCGTGGCCACGCCCGGCGCCGCTCCGACCGCGCGGCTCTCCACCACCACATTGCCGATGGCGTTTTCCGAAAGGTTGCGCTCCAGCAGCCAGGCGTTGAACGGATCGGGCTCGAACGCCACCACCGCCTCGACATTGGGATGCCGCGCCGCATGCAGCGCGTGCCAGCCGAGATTGGCGCCGACGTCGACGACGATGCCGCGCCGCGCCGCGCCGCGCCGAGATACTCCGCCATCCAGCGGGTCACCAGCGGCTCGTGGGTGCCGTATTTGGCGATGTGTCGGCCGATGGTGTCGCGGTGGTGCACGAAGAAGGCGAGGCCGGATTCCGCGGCACGGATGCGAAAGGCCGGCTGCCACGGCACAAGCCAGGCCGCCAGGAACGTCAGCGTTCCGAGCGGACGCGGCAGCTTCAGGTTGGCGAGATTCATGGGCCTTACTCTAGGGCATTTCCGGTAGCGAGCGTCATGCTATCAATCGCCCATGGCTCTCTTGAAATGGCTCCTCTACGCATCGATGATCTTCGGCGGCATGATCGCGCTGATGTATCTCATGCAGCGTTCGCTGATGTATCACCCGGAGCGGCAGCGAACGCCGCCGGCCGAGGCCAGCCTGTCCGAAGCTCAGGAGGTCACGCTCGATACCGCCGACGGCGAGAAGGTGATCGTCTGGTACGTGCCGCCGAAGGAGGGCAGGCCGCTGGTGATCTACTTCCACGGCAACGGCGGGGCGCTACGCCATCGCGCCGATCGTTTCCGCGCGCTCGCCGGCGACGGCACGGGCGTCGTCGCGCTCAGCTATCGCGGCTATGGCGGCTCGACCGGCAGCCCGTCCGAGGCGGGGCTGATCGCGGACGCCGAGGCGACCTATGTGTTCGCCGCCGCGCGCACGCCGCCGGAGCGGATCGTGCTGTGGGGCGAGTCGCTCGGCAGCGGTGTCGCGGTGGCGCTGGCTTCGACGCACCGGATCGGGCGCATCGTGCTCGAAGCGCCGTTCACCTCGGCGGCCGATGTCGGCGCACGGGTCTATTGGTTCCTGCCGGTGCACCTTCTGATGAAGGACCCGTTCCGCTCCGACGAGCGGATCGGCAAGGTGACAGCGCCGCTGCTGGTGCTGCATGGCGCGCTCGACAACGTGGTTCCGATCGCGCTCGGCGAGCGGCTGTTTGCGCAGGCGAACGAGCCCAAGCGTTTCGTGCGGTTCGCCGAAGGCGGACACAACGATCTCGACCGGTATGGAGCATTTGACACGGTGCGCGCCTTCATCGCCCAAATCTCGCCTTGATATCCGTCTGAGACGCATCTTGTGACCTGAACCGCGATCCATGCTAAGAAACCGCACGATCCAAACCGGGTGGAAGAAGCGCGCATGAGCACGACCTTTGTGGGCGAAGCGACGGGCCGGGACCGCGCCGCCAAGGCCGCGAAATACGTCGCCCGGCGGATTTTGTTCCCGCTGGGCGTGCTCGCGCCGTTCGCGTTCTTCTTTCCCAAGATCGCATTGTTCTATGCGGTCTGCGGCGCCTACGACATCGGCCGCAACACCGGCATGAATATCTCGACGCCGCGCCGCTACTTCATCGGCAACGGCTTCTTCACCTGGGTGCTGTCGCCCTTCAACATTCTCCTGGATTTGCTGTCGCTGCCCTATGTGAACAAGGGCGTCTACAAGCTTCAGGACCTGCCGCCCGCCTACCAGGACGAGGTGCGGGACCTGATCCGGATTTCCAACGAACAGAACCTCGTCGCCAAGCTCGAGGAGCGGTCGAAGGAAAACCAGCGGACGATGATTTTCTTCCGCTGGTACGGCGTCAACGTCGACACCTTCCTCGATATTCCCGAGTTCCATAAAAACTGGAAGTACATCCAGACCATCGGCGTTTCGGTGTTCAACAAGAAGGTGTCCACCTCCAAGCACTTCGGCTTCATGCGGGCGTCGCTGCGCGTGCTCTACAATCTCAACGACATGAAGGATGACTCAGCCTACATCGTGGTCGGCGACACCACCCAGTACTGGCGCGACGAAAAGCTGTTCATCTTCGACGACACGCTGCTGCACCAGTCCTTCAACGAGACCGACCAGACGCGCTACTGCCTGTTCGTGGACATCGTGCGGCCGACGCCGTTCCCGCGCCTGATGGCCGCCGTCGTCACAGGCATCCGGATGCTCTCCCAGAGCTTCAAGTTCGTCTATTATAAGCACTGGAAGGTCATCGACCGGTAGGGTCGAGACCCGGCCGGCGGCGGCGGCGCGCTGGCCACGCCACCGATTATCCCCTAGGCTTGTCCCTGCCGTGCGGCGCTTCGATCGTGCGGCGGGGGGAATGTTGCGCTGGGGGTGCGGGCATGCCGATGCGCGCAGACTTGCAAACCACTGCGGCCGGCACGCCGCATCGCCGCCGATGGGGCACGCCCGTCACGGTTTCGGCGGTGCTGCTTGCGCTGACCACGGCCATCGTCTGGTTCATCGACGCGCGCCTGCAGCAGGACCACCTGATCTTTATCTATTTCCTGCCGACGGCGCTGATTGCCATCCGCTACGGCAGCATTTCGGCGATGTGCGTTGCGATCGCCAGCACCGTTGTCTCGGCCTACTTCGTCTACGATCCGCAGTTCAGCTTCCGGGTGGACAGTTCGCTCGAAATGCTGGAGCTGGTCTTCTTCAGCCTGCTGGCATTGCTGGCAATCCAGGTGGTTTCCGGTTTCGCCAACGACAGCAGCGTCGAGAAGCGGCGCCGGCGGGTTCGCGCGGCGTCCTGGTACGGCGGATGGCCGTCGGTATCGGCGCTGTGGCGGCGCATCGCGTCCTGACACCTGGAGCGGCGCGGCGGCCCGATCAAAACGTCTGATAGGTCTGGCCCATCTTGCCGCCGACGCGGGCGAAGCCCTGCTTCGCCGGCTCGTGGTCCTTGTTGATGTTGAGCGCGCGGGCGTAGGAGCCGGCGGCCTTCTCCTTGTCGCCCAGCCGCTCGTAGGCGAAGGCGCGCGTGGTCCAGGCCTGCAGGCTCTGCGGCTCGGCCGACACCGCGTCGTCGAGATCGCCCGCCGCCGCCTTGAAATCGTTGACCGCCATGTAGCTCAGGCCGCGCGCGATATAGGGCTCGGCCTGATTCTGCGTCAGCCCGATGGCGGTCGAGAAATCGTCGATCGCGAACTGGTGCTGCTTCTGGCTCTGATAGAGCAGGCCGCGGTTGTAATAGGCCTCGCCGTTGTCGGGGCGGATCGCGATCGCCTTGTTGAAGTCCTTGAAGGCGTCGAACGGCTGCTTCTTCAGCCGGTACACGATACCGCGGCCGAGATAGGCCGCCGCGTAGTTCTGATCGAGCGTCAGCGCCTTGTTGTAGTCCGCCAGCGCCAGATCGAGCTTGCCGGTCTTGCGCTGGATCAGGCCGCGGTTGCCATAGGCCTGGGCGTAGTTCGGATCGAGGCCGATCGCCTTGTTGAAGTCGGCGAGGGCATCCGCGTTGCGGCCGGCCTGGCCGAACACCGATCCCCGCATGTTGTAGGCCTGCGGATCGTTCGGGTTGTTCTGCACGACGGCGGTCAGCGAGGCGATGTTGGCCGGCGACGCGGCGAGCTGGTTGTCCTCGCTGTCCGTGGTCGGGCTGACGCCGCTCACCCCGGTGACGCCGGTCGTGCCGCAGCCGCCCAGTGAAGCGCCCAGCGCCGCCGCCATCAGGACGGCGGCGAGTGCAAACCCGCCGCCGGCAGGACCGCTTCGGCTCGCGCGGTGGGGGCGCTGCGTCATCATCCTCGACTTGGTTTCGGCCGATCCCAGGTTGCATCGCCACCGGCCGGACCCCGGTTGTTCAGCCAAGGAATGCGGCGAACGTTCGACGATAGCGCGGGTTCCAGAAATGCCATAGCGCGGGCGGCCTTTGGAGGCTGCCCGCGCCGTGGACAAAACGACAGGAAAACGAAGGGTTTTAGCGGCCGAAACCGCCGCCGCCGCCGCCAAATCCGCCGCTGCCATAGCCAGCACCGCCACCGAAACCGCCGCCGCTGCGGCCCGCTCCGCCGCGGCCGCCACCCGGCCCGCCGCGGCCGGTGCGCTCGGCGCCCGGCGCGCCGGGCATGAGCTTCGGCTTCATCGGGATGAGGCCCTCGCGCTGCATCTTCTTGCGGGCGAGCTTGCGGGCGCGGCGAACCGCCTCCGCCTTCTCCCGAGCCTTCTTTTCCGAGGGTTTTTCGTAATGGCCGCGAAGCTTCATCTCGCGGAAAATGCCCTCGCGCTGCATCTTTTTCTTCAGCGCCTTGAGAGCCTGGTCGACGTTGTTGTCACGGACAAGAACCTGCACGCAGTCGTTCCTTCTGAATGGCAGCCTAGTTTGTCGGATGCGCGGAAGGCTCAAAACAGCCCCCGAGTCGGGGGGCAAATAGCAGAACGGGCTTTAAAAGTCCATCAGCGGCGCGGGATTGCCGTGACCCTCTGCGGCACCTCCCGGTCGCCCCGGCCCTCACCCCTGGTCGACCGCCGGCGGGACGATCTTCTTGGCTTCGGGCGTGGCCAGCCGCTCCAGCACCACCATCTCGCGAAAGAACGCCTTGAGCGGCTTGGCATTAGGGAAGCCGCCCCAGTGCTCGCCGGGCGGCACGTCGCGGATCACGGTCGAGCGGGCGGCCAGCACCGCCCCCTTGCCGATGGTGATGTGCGGGATGATGCCGACGCGCGCCGCCAGCACCACGTTGTCCTCCAGGGTCACGCTGCCGCTCAGGCCCGATTGCGCGACGATGATGCAGTTCTTGCCGATCGTCACGTTGTGGCCGATCTGCACGAGATTATCGATCTTGGTTCCGGCCCCGATCACCGTGTCGCGGATGCCGCCGCGATCGACGTTGGTGCCGGCGCCGATCTCCACGTCGTCGTGGAGCACGACGCGCCCGATCTGCGGGACCTTGAGCTGGCCGTCCTTGGTCGGCACATAGCCGAAGCCGTCCTGGCCGATGTGGCAGCCGGGATGGATGATGACGCGGTCGCCGAGCACCGAATGCGTCACCGAGCTGTTCGGCCCGATGGTGCAGTCGCGCCCGATCTTCACCTGCGCGCCGATCACAGCGTTGGCGCTGACGATGGTGCCTGCGCCGATCTCGGCCCGTGCCCCGATCACCGCGCCGGGATCGACGGTCACGCCCTTCGCGAGCCGCGCGGTCGGATGCACCGATGCGCCCGGCGCGATGCCGTCGTCGCCGTAAGGCGAGCTTGGCCGCAGCGAGCTTCGGTAGAATTCGCGCATCACGGTGACGAAGGCCTTGTATGGCTCGCGCACGCGCAGCACGGCGAGGTGTGCCGGCGCCTGCGGCTCGAACCGCGCCGTGGTCAGCACGGCCCCGGCGCGGGTCGTCGCCAGTTCGCCGACGAATTTGACGTTCTCCACAAAGCTCAGATCGTCCGGCCCGGCGAGGTCGATCGGCGCGATATTGCGGATGCGGTGGCTGAGATCGGCGCCGGCGCGGGGCTCGGCTCCGGTCATCGCGGCGATCTCGCCGATGGTCAGCGTCGATTGGGTGCTGAAGAACTGCGGACCAGCCAAGTTGTCAGCCAAGTCGTCAGCCATGTCACGATCCCCTGCCTCGGCTGCAACCGGCGACGGCCGGCTGTGGATAAGTCCGCCGCCCATCGTCGCGAAGCAGCGGTCGGATGGGCGGAATGCGCCCGGAATTGAATTTACCGGGCGTGGCTAACGCCCGGTGAACGGTGCGGGCCGCCCGCGACGAATACTCTGAAATTCCACGGATTGTGCCGGTTTTCCGGCTGCCCGCTCAAGCGATAATGTCGGGCGTGAGCTGATCTTCGATCTGGATGATGCGGTCGCGCAGATGCAGCTTGCGCTTCTTCAGCCGCTGCACCTGCAAAAGGTCGGAACCGGGCGAATTGTGCAGCGCCTCGATCGCGACATCGAGATCGCGATGCTCCTGGCGCAACTGGCCCAGCTGCGCGCGCAATTCGCTTTCGTCTTCCTGCTTCATCGCTGCCGCTGCACGAAGGGCTTCATGGGCCACGCTGGCGGAGTTTCCGGCTGCCGGCGCAGAGCCTGAGATCAGCACAAACTCTTGAATTCCCATAATTTTTGCGGCTCACGCTGGGACATGGCGGGCGCCCGCCGCATAGGGATCCGCGCGGCCGACGCTTCTCCTACAGGTAGGCAATTATCGCGGGTTCCTCAAGGGCTGTTCCATCGGCTCCGGGGGGATGTCCCGTTTTTTGTTGAACATTGCGAAGCGGTCGCTGCCAAGATTGACGTTACGCGGCGCTGGCTTGGTGAGCAAGGAGTGAGCAAGGATGCCGTGTGTTGAGCCTCTTTGTTGATGAGCTGCGAGGGCGGCTCGCAATGCCG
>CAMAWG010000056.1 GCA_945861855.1 Rhodoplanes serenus | reverse complement strand
TGTCCCAATAATCAAGTTGTCCGGCTTCCGGTGCGGGAAGCGAACGGAGAACAGCGTCACTGAGAGAAATCTTAGGCATTGGCTAGACAGTCCGATGCGGTTGGTGCCACGCATCGGCATGTAGAGCGGGGAAGCTAGAAACACAATGTTCCGCAAGGGCTTACGGTCACTATGACGAACGATGTGGAGCTAAGAAATTTCAGAAAAAATGCTTACAAAACCGCTGCTCTACCACTGAGCTAATCCGGCGCTTTGCGTCTCTTACTAGCCGATCCCGCCCAATTTGCCACTGGTCTTGCCTCCTGCGCCCTAAACTTGACTTGGCCGGGGCCGGACTGGATAAGGCGGCCGGGCGGGGGCCGCCTCGCTGGGGGATGGACGTGTCGCACGGACGCAAGATCGCGGTGATCGGGCTTGGCTACGTCGGTCTGCCCGTGGCGGTCTCTTTCGCCCGCAGCGGCGTCCCGGTGATCGGCTTCGACATCGACCAGACCCGGATCAAGGAGCTCAAGGCCGGCCACGACCGCAGCCGCGAGCTTGAATCCTCCGAACTGCACCACCCGACGCTGGCCTACGAAAGCGACGTCAACGCGCTCGCCCAAGCTGATTTCTACATCGTCACCGTGCCGACGCCGATCGATGCTGCGCGGCAGCCGGATCTGCGCCCGATGCTATCGGCCTCCAAGACCGTCGGCGGGGCGCTCAGGCGCGGCGACGTGGTGGTCTACGAGTCGACGGTCTATCCCGGCGCGGTGGAAGAGGATTGCGTCCCGGTGCTGGAGCGGACGTCCGGGCTCAAGGCCGGCGCGGACTTCTCCGTCGGCTATTCGCCGGAGCGCATCAATCCCGGCGACAAGGCGCATCGCTTCGAGACCATCGTCAAGGTGGTGTCGGGGCAGGACGCGCCGACGCTCGACCTGGTCGCCGCCGTTTACGGCTCGGTGGTCAAGGCCGGCATCCATAGGGCGCCGTCGATCAAGGTCGCCGAGGCCGCCAAGGTGATCGAGAACTCCCAGCGCGACCTCAACATCGCCTTCATGAACGAGCTGTCCGCGATCTGCCAGGTTCTGCATATCGACACCGGCGACGTGCTGGCCGCGGCGCGCACCAAGTGGAATTTCCTGCCGTTCGTTCCGGGTCTGGTCGGAGGGCACTGCATCGGCGTCGATCCGTACTACCTGACGCACCGCGCCGAGAAGGCCGGCTATCATCCGGAGGTGATCCTGGCAGGCCGCCGGATCAACGACGGCGTCGGGCCCCGCGTCGCGCTGGAATGCATCCGGGGGCTCTATCGGCACAATCGCTCGCCGGCGACGGTGACGGTGCTGGGCATGACATTTAAGGAAAACGTCCCCGACATCCGCAACTCCAAGGTCGCCGATATCGTCCGCGAGTTGCGCGCCAGCGGGGTCGAGGTCCAGGTGCACGATCCGCTGGCGCTGGCCGAAGAGACCCGGCACGAATACGGCATCGAGCTCACCGCGATGGAGGCGTTGCGGCCGGCCGACGCTGTCATCCTGGCGGTGGCGCACGAGCCCTACGCGCGAGAGGGCTGGCGGCTCATTCAGCGGCTGTTGCGGGGCGGGACCGGGCTTGCGTTCGATGTGCGCGGCATGCTCGATCGCGCAACCAAGCCGGAGGGGATCGAGCTTTGGCGCCTTTAAGCGACGAGATCGTGCTGGTGACCGGCGCCGCGGGCTTCATCGGCTCGCACGTGACGCAGCGCCTGCTCGACGCCGGCCGCCGGGTGGTGGGCGTCGACAACCTGACGCCCTACTACGATCCGGCGCTCAAAGTGGCGCGCCTGAAGCGCTTCGAAAGCCAACCGAATTTCCGCTTCATCAAGCTCGATCTGGCCGACCGCGCCGCCACGGCCGCGCTGTTTTCGGCCGAGAAATTTCCCCGAGTCGTCCATCTCGCGGCGCAGGCGGGGGTGCGCTATTCGCTGCAGGACCCGCACGCCTATGTAGACGCCAACCTGCAAGGCTTCGTGAATATCCTGGAAGGCTGCCGCCATCACGGCTGCAAGCACCTGGTCTTCGCCTCGTCGTCGTCGGTCTATGGCGCCAACACCAAGCTGCCGTTTCGCACCGCGGACAATGTCGATCATCCGCTCAGCCTCTACGGCGCATCGAAGAAGGCCAACGAACTGATGGCGCATTCCTATGCCCATCTGTTCAGGCTGCCGGCCACGGGCCTGCGCTTCTTCACCGTGTACGGGCCCTGGGGGCGGCCGGACATGGCGATGTGGATATTCGCCGACGCGATCGTGCAGGGAAAGCCGATCAAGCTGTTCAACCACGGCAAGATGCGCCGCGACTTTACCTATGTGGACGACGTGGTGGAATCCGTCGTCCGCTTGATCGACCGGCCGGCGGCCGGCGATCCGTCATGGTCGGGCGATAAGCCAGATCCCGGCCGCAGCGCCGCGCCGTGGCGCATCTACAATATCGGCAACAATCAGCCGGTCGAGGTGCCGCAGGTGGTCGCGCTGCTGGAGCAGGCGCTGGGCCGGAGCGCGCAGCGCGAGATGTTGCCGATGCAGCCGGGCGACGTGCCGGCGACCTATGCCGACGTGGACGATCTGATGCGGGACGTCGGCTTTCGCCCCTCGACCTCCATCGCGGATGGCATCGCGCGGTTCGTGGCGTGGTACCGGACGTATCACGGGATTTAGGATACGCGGCGCTCAGAGCCCGGCCATGCCGAAGACCAGAGCGATCACCCACATGCCGATCGAGATGGTCGAGGTCCACAGCGCGAACGTGAGGTATGTTTCGCGCAGCACGGTCGCGCTCGCCCATTGCGCGTAAGTGGCGGGCGGCCGCTGATCCTTCTCCAGGTACAGCCACATCTCGGTCCTGCGGTAATCCTTGGTGCGCGCCTCGAAGGCCTTCAGGATCAATACCCCGGCCATCACCGTGGTCAGGAATCCGCCGGCCTGGAACGCCTCTCGCGGCATGAACGACATCCCGACCATCACGCAGAAGATCGCCAGCGATGCGAATCCGCAGGCGCGCAACACGGTCTCGTAGGCGATGCGACGCATTGGTTCCAAGGGCTGTCCTCGTCCGCAGATCGGTGAGCCGGCACGCGCGAGAATAGCTGGACAAAGGTCCGCGGACAATCGGCGGCCGTCTCAGAGCTTGATGTCAAAAAAGTTTCCGACGGCGGGCAGCGTCAGGATGCCGGTGCCGGCGAGCCATATCCAAAGCGAAACCTCGGTCGAGTCGTCCGTGGCGCCGGCGTATCGCTCATAGAGCGCGGCCGGAATGCCGCCGGCGATGACGGTGGCGGTCGAGGCCATCAGCGAGGCCATCAGCAGGGCGAGCGAATCGCTGCCGAACAGCAGCGCGGGCGCCAGCACCTTGACGAACAGATAGGCGACCGGAACCAGGACCTGGTTGTACAGGCCGTTGATCATGCCGAAAAAGGCGATCCCGATGTAATAGAAATTGCGGCCCATGGCGCGGCTCATTCCACCTTCGGCGCCGCGCCGAAGGCGGCGAACAGGACCAGGAGGCCGACGCGCAACCAGAACAGCCAGACCACGCCGAACAGCCAGACGACCACCGGCGCCGCGGCCTTCGGGGTCACCGGCGCGATGGCCGCGACGACCGGATCGGTGATGCGGCAGAAGAACCGCCAGATGTAATTCGAGGAATCCGGCCCGACGATCAGGCCCAGCAGCGCGCGGCCGAGCAGCGTGTACATCAGCGCCGCCAGAATGAAATTCGGCAGGTGATAGTACCAGTAGGTGACGAGAGACGTGCCGATCACGAGTTCTAGGCCTTGGGCGCTATTCGGTGAAGCCTTGGACGATGATGAGAGAATAGAGGGTTGGCGCCGCCGGGTCACGCACCAACCGGCCATGTGCCGCGCCGCCGGTGCGCCCAAAAGAACGCGGGGCCCGAAAGGGCCCCGCGCACCATACGATCGGTCTCGCCGGTCAGGATTTCTCTTGGAGAACCGTCTGGCCTCGTGGCTTGCGGATCTCGTCGACGAAGGCCTGCATCTCCGCGGACGGCGCCTTGGTGAATTGGCTGACCACGTAGATCACCAGGAAGCCCAGCGGCATCCCCAACAGACCGCAGTTGATGTTGTTGAGGTTGAACCAGCCGACCTTGTTGGCCAGCGGATGCGCCAGCGTCGGCCACGACTCCATGGCGTTCGGAAGCGCCATCGCCGCCTGCAGGTTCGGGATGATGGGGCCGCCCGTAACCGGATTGAGCAGCGACGTCATTCCGAAGTACTTCACGCCGATACCGGGGTAGTAGCGGCTGCAGACAAGGTAGAACAGGCAGAGGCCGAAGCCTGCGATCATGCCGCTGATCGCGCCTGCCGTCGTTGCTTTCTTCCACCAGATGCCCATGACGAGCACCGGGAAGTTTCCGGCCATCGCGAGCGAGAACGCCCAGCCGACCATGGCCAGGATGTCGCCCGGTTTGGTCGCAGCCAGCGCCGCCGAGGCCACGGCCACGAAGAACAACAGGACACGGGCCACCGTGAGCCGACGGATGGTCGGCGCATTCGGGTCGAGCATCTTGTAGTAGATGTCGTGGCTGAGCGCGTTGGCGATGGCGAGCAGGAGCCCGTCAGCGGTGGAGAGCGCGGCGGCGAGACCGCCGGCGGCCACCAGACCCGAGATCACATAGGGAAGGCCCGCGATCTCCGGGGTGGAGAGCACGATCACGTCCGGGTTGATGACGAAGTCCTGCAATCGAACGACGCCGGTATGACCGGCGATCGCCTTGCAGGCATCGACGGCGGCTTGAACGTTGGCAACGCTCTTGCCGCAGATCTGGATCAACCCCAACTCGCCCCAGGTGAACAGCCATGGCTTGAGCGCGCTGACGTTGCTGCCGATAATGTTGGTGTAGACCTCCAGCTTCGAGAACGCCGCGTAGGCCGGCGCCGAGAAGTAGAGCAGGAAGATGAATAGCAGCGACCACGCCACCGAATCCCGCGCTTCCTTCACCGACGGGGTGGTGAAGTAACGCATCAGGATATGCGGCAGCGATGCCGTGCCGACCATCATGCAGAAGATGATGCCGAAGAAGTTCAGCGGGCTGTAGTTGATGAACGGCTCGATGTGCGGCTTGAGCGATCCCGCCGGGCAACTCGTGGGTGTGCACAACGTCGCCAGGTTGCTCGCCAGCATCTGGCCTTCACGCGCAGTGATTTCCGCGATCGCGACACCGTAGGTCAGTTCGGGAATTGGAATGCCGAACTTCTTGGTGGACAGGATCACGATCGGCGTGAGGTAGGCAATGATCAGCACGATGTACTGGGCGATCTGCGTCCAGGTCACCGCGCGCATGCCGCCCAGCATCGCGCACAACAGGATGCCGACGAGGCCCGCGAACACCGCGATCTCGAACTGCATGCCAAGGAACCGCGAGGCGATCAGGCCGGTGCCGTAGATCTGCGCCGTCACATAGGTGAAGGAGCAGCAGACCAGCACGACCACCGCGAGGAAGCGGGCGAAGTTGCCGCCGAAGCGGAACGCCATGAAGTCGGGCACCGTATAGGCGCCGAACTTGCGCAGGTACGGTCCGACCAGGATCGACACCAGCACGAAGCCGCCGGTCCAGCCGAGCACCCAGGCGATGCCGTCATAGCCGAACAGGAACAGCGTTCCGGCCATGCCCACGAAGGACGCCGCCGACATCCAGTCGGCGCCGGTCGCCATGCCGTTGTAGAAGGCCGGCACACGCCGGCCTGCCACGTAGTATTCCGACAGTTGTGCCGTTCGCGTCATGACGCCGATGATGGCGTAGACCGCGAGGGTGAAGAACACGAACAGATAGCCGAGAACCTTGTTCGGTACGCCGATCTGCTCGAGAATCGCGAGCAAGATGACAAATCCGATAAATCCGCCGGCATAGGTGCCGTACATCCGGCCGAGCTGCTGATAAAAGGCATCTGCCGCGGTGGTTGTGTCTGTGGCCATGATCTGATCCTCCCTCAATCTTCTTCGGCGTAGCCGTGATCGCGGTCGATTTGATTTTGCTGTCGCGCGAACATGAACAGCATGACGACGAACACAATCAGCGAGCCCTGCGCGGCCATGTAGAAGCCGAGCGGGAAGCCGAGAATTGGGATGACAATTTTATTGAGCGGAACCACGAACATGTGGATCACGTAGCCGAAGAAGAACCAGACGCCGAGATGAATGAACATCAGTCGGGTGGTCTTCTGCCAGTGAAGCTCTTCATTGGCCTTGCTGTCGGGCTGAGCCATGGGTCGGATACCCTCCCTGCATTGAACGGTCCGCGGTGCAGGACCGTTGTGAAGGCGAGGGCGCCCCTAACCGGAATTCAGCGTTGCCCCCGCAACGAACGCGCGTCCCGCGTGCTTTTGATGCGGGTCCGCGTCATAAGAGTTAACATCCTGTAAACAAGCGCCCTATGCGACTTTGGGCGTAGGGGTTGTGTTAAAGCCAGGTCCGAACTTGGATTTTCTTGCGCCGCAACACGCTGTATCGTGCCGGCCGGAGGCAGATACCCGCATGGGATTTCTCGATTATTTTCGCGGCCCCGGCCCGATCCGCAATGCGGAGGAACTGGCCGAATTCATCGATAAGCAGGCCGCGTTCGTGGTCCAGAAGGGCATTTACGAATACTCACGCGCCCGCGCCGGTCACTATGCCAAGGTGCTGTTCAAGGAGCCGGACTTCCAGGCGGCCTGCGACGTCTCGCGCTGGCGGGCCTATCCGATCGGACTTGCAATGGTGGCCGAGGTGGTCGAGGGCGTGCTGCGGCCGCTGGCGGTGGGCGAGGAAGGCCGGCAGCGCGAGGCGCTTGTTTCGCTCGTCCTCGCGATTTTCGACCGTTACCCGGTGCCGGCGGCGCTGGGCGACAATGCGTGGACCGAATTGCGCGCCGAACTAGAGCGCCGGCTCAAGCTCGTCGGATTTCATCCGACGAAATGGGCCAAGGATGTGCCCGAGCAGTTCGCTCAGAGCTATTTCGACCTGCTGCCGATCCACGAGAAGCTTCGCGGCCGCGACTTTCCGACGACGCGAAGCTACCTGCGCGTGACGATGACGAACGTCCACGACCAATTAACCAAGCGGCTGGACCCGCCTGCGGCTGCGAAATCCCTGCTCGCCGGCCCGGTAGCCGCGAATTAATCCTATCCGGCAATTCCGATTCACCGTTCAACGGTTGGCCGGACATTTCGTCTAAAATGCCCTCGGTTGCAGTTGAACCGGTGGTTTCATGTCGTTTCGGGTGACGGCTTTCGTTGCGGTGGTGCTGGCAGGCGTTGCAGCTTTTGCCGCGGCGCCGGCGCGCGCCGACAGCGGCCCGGTGATCGTGATCCCGAGCCGGCCCGGTGTGCCGGTGGTGATCAACGGCCGCGACGCTTCTTATGCGGTGGTCGAGGGCGACTGGGGTCTCGCGCGGCCGGGCGCCGTGCCGGTCACGGTGATCGGCGGGTCGCCGATCCTGCCAAACCCGACCTACACCCGGCGGAATTCCTACCATCCGAAATATGGGCGCGCCCCCGAGCGGGGCCGCAGCGAAGTCGAGCCGTCGCACGATCGCGCGCTGCCCGATCCTGCGGAGACTTTCTCGCGCTCTTGGTCGACGTCATCCGATGTCACACCGGCGAGCGACATGCCGCCGGCGACGATCACCGATCCACAGACATTCCCCCAGAACTTCAACCCGCCGATCGTGATCAATCCACGGCGTCGGCCCTGAAGAAATTCCCGCGCGGCCACCGCGGGCACAACAGGCGAAACCCAAGATGCGGCGAGACGAGAACAATAAACGGGGAACATCATGTCCCGCCGCATCGCCTTCTTCGTGCTGGCCGCATCCGCGGCGCTGATCGCAACCCAAGCCTCCGCCGACCCGGAATGCTTCGGCGACACCTGCCGGATGCCGGAGGCGGTCGAGCTGCCTCAACTCGCGGCATCGCCTGACGCCGATGAGAGCGCGGCGCTGGAGGAGGCAAACGCGGCCGTGCAAAAGCCCGCCCCGGCCAAGGCGTTGACCCAGGTGCCGTCTGCTCAGGTGCCGAAAGTCGAGCGTCCCCAGATCGCGTCTCCCAAGGTCGTGACCCCCCAGGTGGCCGCCGATCCGGTGGTGCGTCAGCCCTTGCCGCCCGTGCAAAGCTTCGCCGACGAGGCGAGCGCTCCGCGTGAGCCGGTGCGGCTCGCGCCGCGCTACGCTGCCGAGCCTCGCATGCCGGTGCGCGCGACGAATGCCGTGCCCGCAAGTGCTGTCCGTGCCGAGCGCGTTTCGCCGCCCGATCCGGCATACACGGGGAGCCACACGCCGGCGTCCGGCGGCACGGTCGTCGTCGTGGTTCCCGGCGCGATGCACCCGGCCTATCGCGGGTTGCCGGTCTATATGGTCGCGCCCAGCGCCAAGATCATCTCGGTCGACAGCGACGACTGATTCTAAACTGAGCGTGTCTTGAAGCGGCTGTGCGCGACATGGAGCGCCACCGCCGCGGCGTTCGACACGTTGAGGCTCTGGATCGCGCCGGGCAGGTCGAGCCTTGCGACGTGGTCGCAGGTAGCCTTGGTCAGTTGCCGCAAGCCCTTGCCTTCGGCGCCCAGCACCAGCGCGAGCGGTTGCCGCAGTCCGATCCGGTCGAAGTCGTCCTCGCCGCTGGAATCGAGACCGATCACCAGGAAGCCGCGCTCCTTGAGCGCCGCGAGCGCGCGCGCAAGATTCTGCACCGTGACGAGCGGCACATATTCGAGCGCGCCCGAGGCGGATTTCGCTACTACGCCGGTCGCCTCCGGGCTGTGCCGCGCCGTGGTCACGATAGCGGTTGCGGAAAAAGCTGCGGCCGAGCGGAAGATCGCGCCGACATTGTGCGGATCGGTGATCTGGTCGAGCACCAGCACCACGCCGTCGGTCGCGAGCTCCTCGATGGCTGGCGACAGCAGCGGATCGGCCTCCAGATAGACGCCTTGATGCACCGCGTCGGGCGGCAGCCGCGCGGCAATCGCGTCGGGCCGCACGATCTCCGGCGGCGGCCTGGTCGTAACCTTCTCTTCGGCAAGGCGGCGGGCGGCGTTCTCAGTGGCGAGAAGCTTGCGCATCCGGCGCGCCGGGTTCTGTAGCGCCGCCGTGACCGTGTGCCAGCCATAGAGGACAGCCGCGTCATCGGGTGCCTGCAGGCTTTCTCGCCGGGCGCGCTCGAACCGGGTGCGGCGCTCCACCTGCTCGTGCGTCGCGCCGTGCTTGCCCCCCTGTCTGGGCCGTTCTTTGGGTGGATAGGGCATCGGCGGGGCGGTCCTTCAAAGGCTGCGGTGCCTCTCCCGTACCGGCCGCAGCCGGTTCCTGCAATTGATGGCTTGCGGCATATGGGGCGAAGGGGCCCCGAAATCCCGTGCTCCATTGACTTCGACCGGGTCGGCCACCATAAAGCCGGACAGCCGACCGGCCGGCGGGCCAATCCCGTTTGTCCTTGGAGATCAATGCGGTGCGACGGTTTGGGAGAGTGTCCCGAGTGGCAAAGGGGGCGGACTGTAAATCCGCTGTCTTACGACTTCGTAGGTTCGAGTCCTACCTCTCCCACCAACCTTCGCGCCCACGGCGCTCCGGTTGGCAATCCGGTGCGCGCGAAGGCGGGCCAGTGCCAAGTTCGCGGGTGTAGCTCAATGGTAGAGCAACAGCCTTCCAAGCTGAAGACGAGGGTTCGATTCCCTCTACCCGCTCCAGCACCCTCTACGGGCTGACGTCCCCGTTGCGAAAACATCCCGGGCAGTCCCTCGGGGGATCATTCCTAGCGCCGGTCGTCCTTCCGGATGAAATCAATCGCCTGCGTGACGCGCTTGGCCTTGTTGGCCTTGCAGTGGACCACGAGGTCGTGAATGACATCCTTGACCCGCGTCACATTGATCGCGCTCTTTTTCGCGAGCCCGTTGTACCAGCCGATGTACAGCGCTCCCAGGAAGTCGGCGTCCTGCCTGGACGTGTCGGCGAATTGACCGCATGTCATCTTCTGGATGTCGATGTTCCCATTCGCGTCGGAGTATTTCGACAGTTCGACTTTCGATTCCAGCGCAGGTGCCGGTTCCGGCTCCGCCCCCGGAACCGTGACCCGGACCAGCGGGCACTGCTGCTCGAGCAGCGCGGCAAAATCCACACTGAGGATTGTCGCGCCGGGGCGAAGTTCGCTGCCCGGTCGAAGGACGATCTTCCGGCCCAACCCATCGACGCGGACGTCGCGCATGGCAGTCCACGATCCGTCGGGGTTCTTGATGAATTCGTCACATGGCAGCGCAATGCCTTGAGCCTGCGTGGCGGCGCCCGGACAGACTCCCAGAGCGATGGCTGCGACTGCTATTGCAAGACGGCGGGCAAGTCTCATGGTCTCACATTGTATATCACTTGAGCCGCGAATGGGTGCGTGCGCCGCCGCCAGCGGCTCATCCCTGGCGGCGATCCCATACGCCGGCATGAAGGGCTGCGGCTTCGTCTTCGAGCAACGGGCCGCTCACTTCAACCGGCCGCTGGCCTGCGGCGAACACCGCCCGGCAAGGCAGGTCGAGCGTCGGATTCTCGGTATGGTCGCCGGTCATCTCTTTCAGGCGCCGTTCGGAAAGTCCGTACACCACGCGTCCGATCCCGGCCCAATAGATGGCGCCCGAGCACATGGCGCAGGGTTCCGCCGAAGAATAGATCGTGGCTTGCGCGAGCGTGAATGGATCGTAGTTCCTGCACGCCTGCGTCGCCAGCAGCCGTTCGGCGTGCGCGGTGGCGTCGCGATCCGGCTGGAAGCCGTTCTCCATTTCGGTGAGGACCGTCCCGTCGGCGCTCACCAAGATGGCGCCGAACGGATGATTGCCGTGCGCCTGCGCGCGCCGAGCCACGTCGAAGGAGCGGCGCAGGAACGCGATGTCGTCAGTCTCGGACGGTTTGCGCTGAACCGGCATGGTCTCGCGGCGTTTTGGCCAACTCTAGGTCGAACCGACAGTCAAAACGGGCTTGCCGATCTTTCAATCGGCAAGCCCGTTACCATTCAGAGCGTCAGACTGCCATCACATGCTGGCGCGGGCAGGTCCGTACGCCGTTTACCATGCCCAGGTCGAACCGACGAGCCATGTGCTTTCCGTGGTGAATTGCAGGCCCAGAAGCGGGGGAGAGCCGAGAGGCGCATCCTGCAGGCCAAACTTGTTCTTCCACAACCGATAGCCAACCCACATCGAGAACATGTTCGCCTTGCCGGTGACCATCTTGCCGACGTCGAGGTCCAGGGTCTGTTGGGTGAAGATTTCCGTGGTTCGGTTGGTCCCCAGGGGGGCCGGTTCGCCTGTGCCCTTCGGTCCCTTCGCACCGGCGATCGCCTTGTAGGTCAGCGGGATGTAAGCCGGCAGGAAGCCAAGCGGCTGGGTGTAGTTCATGCCAACGCCCCACGTCGTCCTGAGGTCCACATCGCCGGTCGGATTGATCGGGCCGCCGAACGCGACGGCAAAGCCGTCATGCTGCCATTCCTTGTAGGCGAAGCCGCTCAGGCTCAGGTTGCCGTTGTAAGGCGTGGCGAAATCGAGCTGGATACCGCCTTGAACCGAGCGTTTGGCCGATCCGAGTGCCGTGTTGTCCGCGTTGCCATCGGCGCCGAATGCCCACGAGATGTTTTTCAGCGGGCCCCAGGCAAACATCTTGCTGTTGGTCAGTTGATTCCAGCCAAGCGTGCTGCGGACGAAGCCGTAAATTTCAGTGTATCCTTGGCACTGCGTGTTCGCCGTAATGCCGCAGGGATTTGAGGGCGTTGCGCTGCTGGTCGCCTTCAGCCAGTCGATGTTGAGGAAGTTGGTCCCGTAGGCCCACACGTCGAAATGCGAGAAGGTGCCGACGTGCTTGGGGGTATAGCCGGCGCCCGGGTTCGTGGCCTTGAACTCGTAGTGGTAGCTCATCGAGTTTTCGTTGACGAGGAAGTACGGGACTTCGACCGCCTTCTTCGGAGTAGCCTTGACGGGCAAGTCGGCCGCGCCGGCGTTGCTCGTAACCGCTGCTGCGAAAATCGCAGCCAGCGCCAGTGACTTGTAAAACATTGGTATCCCCCGCGTGTTGAAGAGACGATTGAGAATTTCTTGTTGTCACAAAATCGAAGCATTCAATCCGGCGTAGTCAAAGCCTCAACTTCACGCAGAAATTGCCGGTTTTATCGGCGCGTTGCTCAATCGAGATGTTGGTTGTTGAAATTCGGCTGTTCGGTTCTGTCGGTTCGCTGGATTATGCAAGCCGGATTGGGTCCGCAGAATCACGCGTATCGCGCGGCTCGGAGTCGGCCGAATGCGGCAAGCAGAATGAAATACACATTGTCGCAGCGAGTAATTCGTTGATCACAATCGAGGCACCTGCATTTCGCGCAGATCACAATTGTCTTTGTTGTTGCGCAAAAGAGACTCCGCACGCCGAGAGTTGTCCGCCGATCTGTGGATGAGGCAGGCGTTGCGACGAAGGTCGCGACGGCGATGTCGGAGAACGGCAACGCGCTTCGAATTCCTGGTTCTCACGCCGCCGCACGATCGAAGTGGTGTGTGTGCGTAGGTCGCAGGCTCGACGACAAAAAATGTAGCGAGGCGGTGGGCCGGGGCGGCCTAAGCAATGGTCATCTGACGTTGAATTGTGCAAATATTGGCGCCATTCCTGACAACCGATGTCGGCGTGCTTGGCACATTACTGGCTTTGTCTGATGCGGTCGCATCTCGCGAGCTCCAGGGTCCCGTCACGTCATGCACGAAGCCTCGCCTCCCCCCGGGCCGCAGAAAGAGCCGCTGCTGCAGGCCATCGACATCACCAAGCGCTACGGCACCTTTGCCGCCAACGATTCCGTCAGCATCGACCTGTTTCCCGCGGAAATTCATGCGCTTCTCGGCGAGAACGGCGCCGGCAAATCGACGCTGGTCAAGGTCATGTATGGCTTGGTGCAGCCGACGTTGGGCGAGTTGCGCTGGCAAGGCCAGAAGGTCGTACTCGCCGGCCCGTCGCAGGCGCGCGAACTGGGCATTGGCATGGTGTTCCAGCACTTCTCTCTGTTCGACAATCTGACCGTGGCCGAGAACGTCGCGCTTGGGCTCGATGGGAAAGAAACCTTCGCCGCCATGTCGGCGCGGCTGGCGCAGGTGTCGCAAGACTATGGCCTGCCGCTCGATCCCAAGCGTGAGGTCTGGCGCCTCTCGGTCGGCGAACGCCAGCGCATCGAGATCGTTCGCGCGTTGATGCAGAATCCCAAGCTCTTGATCCTCGACGAGCCGACCGCGGTGCTGACGCCGAACGAGGCGGACCAGCTGTTCATCGTGCTCAACCGGCTCAAGAGCGAAGGCCGCGCGCTGCTCTACATCAGCCACAAGCTCGACGAGGTCAAACGCCTCTGCGACACCGCGACCATTCTGCGCGGCGGCAAGAAGGTCGCGACCTGCAATCCGAAAGAGGAAACCGCGGCGTCACTTGCGCGCATGATGGTCGGCGCCGACATTGGCGAAGTCAAAGCCGGTAGCGCGCGTGCCACCACCGTGCCGCGCCTGGTGGTCAACTCACTATCGCTCGCGCCCGACGATCCGCACGGCACGCATCTTCAGAGCGTCTCGATTGAGGTCAAAGGCGGCGAAATCCTCGGCATCGCCGGCGTTGCCGGTAATGGCCAGGACGAATTCTTCGCGGCACTCTCAGGCGAGCGGCTTTCCCACGCTGAAGGCAGCGTCATCATCGATGGAAAGTCTGCCGGCCAGTTGTCGATCACGGAGCGGCGGCGGCTCGGGGCCGCTTTCGTCCCGGAAGAGAGGCTCGGGCACGGCACCGCGCCACGGATGAAACTGTCGGAAAACGCGCTGCTCACCGGCCACGCCGCGAGCCACATGGTCAATCGTGGCTTCGTCGACAAGCCGGCGACACTGGCGACCGTCGATCGCACCACCAAGACATTCGACGTGCGCAAGGCCAAACGGGATCCGGAGGCGGCCAGCCTGTCCGGTGGAAATCTGCAGAAGTTCATCGTCGGCCGCGAAATCCTGCGCGAGCCCGGCGTGCTGGTGGTCAGCCAGCCGACCTGGGGCGTCGATGCCGGCGCGGCCGCCGTCATCCGGCAGGCGCTGCTCGATCTTTCCGGCCGCGGCACGGCGGTACTGGTGATCAGCCAGGACCTCGACGAGCTTGCCGAAATCGCCGACCGCATCGCCGTGATGTTCCACGGGCACCTGTCCGAGCCGATCGAAGCGGCACTGGCCACGCGCGAGAAGCTTGGATTGCTGATGGGCGGAAGCTCCGCCGGTCAATCGGCCGGGCAAAAGGAGGCGAGCCATGCTGCTGGTGCTTGAGAAGCGCGCGGAACGCTCGGCGGTGATCGCGATCACGTCCCCGCTCATTGCCATTGCGCTCACGCTGGTCACTATGTCGGTGCTGTTTGCGATCCTTGGCAAAAACCCGATCGCCGCGCTCAATGTCTACTTTGTCGAACCGCTGACCGATTCCTTTACGCTGATGGAAATCGCCGTGAAGGCAACGCCGCTCGTGATGATCGCAATCGGGCTGTCGCTTTGCTATCTCGCCAATGTCTGGAATATCGGCGCAGAGGGGCAGTTCCTGATGGGCGCGGTGTGCGGCAGCTGGCTCGCTGTCGTCACCAACGGCACCGGCGCTGGACCCTGGGTGCTGCCGGCGATGCTGGTGCTCGGTGCGCTCGGCGGAGCGCTATACGCTTTGATCCCGGCGATCTGCAAGGTGCGTTTCGGCGCCAATGAAATATTGACCAGCCTGATGCTGGTCTATGTCGCCGATCTGATCATGGACTATCTGGTGCGCGGGCCCTGGCGCGATCCGAAGGGCATGAATTTTCCGACCACGGCGGCGTTCGATCCGGTTGCCACTGTGCCGACCTTGATCGAAGGCAGCCGTTTGCATAGCGGTGCCGTGGTTGCTTGTATCGTCGTGATGCTGGCGGCCGTGATGCTCGGGCGCACGATCAAGGGCTTCGAGATTCGCGTGGTGGGCGCGGCGCCGAAGGCCGCGCGCTTCGCAGGCTTCAGCTCGGACCGGCTCGTGCTTTTCACATTCGCCGTTTCCGGCGCGCTGGCGGGGCTTGCCGGCATCATCGAAGTGGCCGGCCCGGTCGGAGTGCTGCAGCCCGGCATTTCGCCGGGCTACGGCTTCACCGCGATCATCGTCGCGTTCCTCGGGCGGCTCAATCCGATCGGCATCCTGATTGCCGGCTTGTTTCTCGCACTCACGTTCATCGGCGGCGAGGGCGTGCAGATCTCGATGAAGATCCCCCTCGATCTCACCAAGGTGTTCCAAGGCATCTTGCTGTTTTACGTCCTGGCCTGCGATTCCTTGATCCTCTATCGCATCCGCCTCATCACCCCTTATCGAAAGGCCGCGGATGGGACTGCTTGAAGCCATCATTCTGTCGGTTATCGCGGCCTCGACGCCGTTGCTGCTCGCGGCCGCGGGTGAGCTCGTGGTCGAGCGCTCGGGCGTGCTCAATCTCGGCGTCGAAGGTATGATGATCATGGGCGCGGCCTGCGGCTTTGCCGGCGCTTGGTTCACCGGTTCGACATTCCTGGGCGCCTTGTGCGGGATCGCAGCGGGCGCAGCTTTGTCATGCGTGTTTGCGCTGCTCACGCTCGGCCTTGCCGTGAACCAGGTGGCGGCCGGCCTTGCGCTCACAATCCTGGGCGTCGGGCTTTCGGGCCTGATCGGCGCAGGCTTCGTCGGCGAGAAGATCAGCCCCGCCCCGAACCTCTATATCCCGCTTCTCACCAGTATTCCGTTCATCGGCCGCATCCTGTTCGGGCAGGACTTGTTCGTCTATTTCTCGGTCGCTCTGGTGGCGGCGATCTGGTGGTTCCTGTACCGCACGCGCGCCGGGCTGGTGCTGCGTGCGGTCGGCGACAGTCACACCTCGGCGCATGCACTCGGCTATCCGGTGCTCAAAATTCGCATGTTTGCGGTGTTGTTCGGCGGCGGTTGCGCGGGCTTGGGTGGAGCTTTCCTGCCACTGGCTTACACGCCATTCTTCATTCCGGGCATGACCGCCGGCCGTGGCTGGATCGCGCTGGCGCTTGTTGTTTTCTCGTCATGGCTGCCGGGCCGGCTGGCCGCCGGCGCTTATCTGTTCGGCGCGGTAACGATCCTGCAACTGCACGCGCAAGCCTTTGGCCTCGGCATTCCATCGCAACTGATGTCTTCGTTGCCCTATCTGGCGACCGTCGTTGTGCTTGTCCTGATTTCGCGTGCGCGCGGCACCGCCGGGTCCGCCGCGCCCGCTTCGCTTGGAATGGTTTTTGTACCTGACCGCTAACCATCCCCCCATGAGCACGCGCGGACGGGCGACGTGCTCGCGGGGACCAGGAAGCTACCCGTCTGCTAACCCGGAGTTGGAGCCATGAAAAGATTACTGATGACCGCCGCAAGCGCCGCACTGGCAGTTGCCGCAGTGGCAATCGCCGCGACAAGTCACACTGCGTCTGCCGCCGACAAACTGAAAATCGGATTTGTCTATCTCGGACCGGTGGGCGATCTCGGCTGGACTTACATGCACGAACTTGGCCGCCAGGCGATGGTCAAGGAACTGGGCAACAAGGTCGAGACCACGTTCCTCGAGAACGTCAACGAAGGCCCGGACTCGGAACGCTCGATCGAGCAGCTCGCGCGCACCGGCCACAAGCTGATCTTCACCACCTCGTTCGGCTACATGGACCCGACGCTGAAGGTGGCGAAGAAATATCCCAAGACCTACTTCGAGCACGCCACTGGCTTCAAGAACGCGCCCAACATGGGAACCTATTCTGGGCGCTTCTACGAAGGCCGCTACATCCAGGGCGTCATCGCCGCCAAGATGTCGAAGTCCGGAGTGCTCGGGTATATCGCTTCGTTCCCGATCCCAGAGGTCATCTCTGGCATCAACGCGACGATCATTGGCGCTCAGACCGCCAATCCCAACATCAAAGTCAAGGTGATCTGGGTGAACACCTGGTTCGACCCGGGCAAGGAAGCCGACGCGGCCAAGGCGCTCGCCGACCAGGGCGCCGACGTGATCATGCAGCACACCGACAGCCCGGCCGCCATGCAGGTTGCCGCCCAGCGCGGCATCCTCGCCTTCGGCCAGGACTCCGACATGATCAAGTTCGGGCCGAAGACCCAGCTCACCTCGATCACCAACAACTGGGGCCCTTACTACACGCGGGCTGCCAAGGCGGCGCTCGCCGGCACCTGGAAGGCTGAGGACACCTGGGACGGCCTCAAGGAAAAGATGGTCGTGATGGCGTCCTACACCAACATGCCCGACGATGTGAAGAAGCTGGCGATGGATGCCGAAGCCGCGATCATCGCCGGCACGCTGCATCCGTTCAAATGCCCGGTCGTGGGCCAGGACGGAAAGCCGGTCGAATGCAAGAACGGCAAGAATCTTGAACCGGGGCAGATCCTCGGCATGAACTTCTACGTCAAAGGCATTGACGACAAGATTCTGGGCAAGTAGGGCCTCGAATGAAATCCGGCGCGCTCACGCTCGGGCGCGCCGGAACGGTATTTCCGGTCGGCAACGCAAATTGAATTATATCGCCGAATTCTGCAGCCGGCGCGCCGCGGCGCTGTGGCGGCGAATGAGGTCGTCGATATCCAGTCCGGGAATTCGGCCGTCCTCGACCGCCCACCGCCCGCCGACCATCATCCGGTCAGCCCTGTGCGCCGCGCACAGCACGAGGGCTGCGAGCGGATCGCCGTGACCGGAGAAGCGCAGCTCATCGAGCTTGAAGAACGCAAGATCGGCCATCTTGCGCTCCTTGATCTCGCCGAGCGTCGGGCGGCCGATACAGGCCGCCGATCCCGCGGTGGCCCAGCGCAGCGCATCGCGATGGCTGACCTTGGTGACGCCGTAGCGGGCGCGCTGCAGCAGGAAGGCCGAGCGCACCTCCTGGATGAGATTGGACGCGTCGTTGGACGCGGAGCCATCGACGCCGAGGCCGACCCGCATGCCCGCCGCTTCCATGTCGCAGACCGGGCAGCAGCCCGACGCCAGCGTCTGGTTGCTGCAGGCGCAGTGGGTGACCGACGTTCGCGCCAGGGAGAGCCGCCTGATCTCATCGGAGTTGAAATGGATGCCATGCGCGAGCCAGGTCCGCTCGCCAAGCCAGCCGCAGTTTTCCAGATAGTCGAGCGGGCGGCAGCCGTAGATTTCCTGGCAGAAGCGGTTCTCATCCTCGGTCTCGGCCAGATGCGTGTGCAGCCGCACGCCGGTGTCCGCCGCAAGCTCCGCCGTCGCCCGCATCAGGGACGTGGTGACCGAAAACGGCGAGCAGGGGGCAAGAGCGATCTGCACCATCGCGTCGTCGCCGCGCTGGTGATGGCGGTCAATCAATCGCTTGCTGTCGGCGAGGATCGTGTCCTCGTCCTGCACCACCCCGTCGGGCGGCAGGCCGCCGTCGCGCTGCGACAGGTTCATCGAGCCGCGCGTCAGCACGACGCGGATGCCAAGGCGCTGCGCCGCGGCGATCTCGATGTCGATCGCGGATTCGAGCCCGGCCGGGAATACGTAGTGATGGTCGGTGGTGGTGGTGCAGCCCGACAGCAGCAGCTCCGCCATCGCCACGGTGACGGCGAGGTCCAGCGACTCGGGCGTCAGCCCGGCCCAGATCGGGTAGAGCGCCTGGAGCCAGGGAAACAGCTCGCGATCGAGCGCAGCGGGCGTGGCGCGGGTCAGCGTCTGGTAGAAATGATGGTGGGTGTTGATCAGGCCCGGCAGCACGACATGATCGCCGGCCTCGAATATCACGATATCCGGAGTGGCCGGGGCCTTCCCGGCCGCGACCAGCTCGACGATGCGGCCGTCCCTGACGACCACGCCGCGCTCGGCGCCGTCCGCCAGGATGGCCAGCGGGTCCTTGATCCACAGTGCCGCCTTGTTGCTCACCGCCGCCTTCTCATTGGTCAAAGTCCACCGCCGGGAGTCGCGTTGTATCAGTTCTACCTGCAATTCCAGGACCAGACACCCGTTCGGCCGGCGCTCGGCGCGCCCCGGCCGCCGCCCCTGACTGGCGTCAGTCTTGCAACTCATGATCTGCTGAAGCCGCCACCCGGATCGCAGCCATGGACCTGAACACCATCACCGACGTCGTCCGGCCGCGCGGTCGGGACGCCTTGCCGCGCTGGCAGGATGGCGACGCCTGGCTGGCCGGCGGCACTTGGCTGTTCTCCGAGCCGCAGCCGCATCTGAACCGGCTGATCGATCTTGCGAGCCTCCGCTGGCCGGCGATCGAGGCCGACGAGCGGGGCCTGCGGATCGCTGCCACCTGTACGATCGCCACGCTGGAGGCCGCCACGGTGCCGGTGGAGTGGATTGCCGCTCCGCTGATCGGCCAGTGCTGCCGCGCCTTCGTGGCGTCGTTCAAGATCTGGAACACCGCGACCGTCGGCGGCAATCTCTGCATGTCGCTGCCAGCCGGGCCGATGATCTCGCTCGCAAGCGCGCTCGACGGAGTTTGCACGGTCTGGTCGAGCGATGGCGGCGAACGGCAGATTCCAGTTGCCGACTTCGTGCTGGGCGCAAAAAAGAATGCGCTGGCGCCGGGCGAGATTCTTCACCACATCGATCTGCCGGCACAGGCATTCATGCGGCGCTCGGCGTTCCGGCAGATTTCGCTGACACCGTTCGGGCGGTCGGCGGCGCTGCTGATCGGCTCGCTGTCGCCGCGCGACGGCGCATTCGCGCTCACGATCACGGCGGCCACTTCGCGGCCGATCAAGCTGGTGTTTGCGAGCTTGCCGGATGGGCGAACGCTGCAGGACCGGATCGCGAGTGAGATTCCGGATGAGCTCTATTACGACGACGTGCATGGCGCGCCGGAGTGGCGCAAGCGCGTGACGCCGGTGCTCGCCGAGGAAATCCGGCAGGAACTGTCGGGAGGCGCGGCACCGTGAGCTATCGGGTGAACGGCCGCTCGCATTCGGCAGAGCCGTGGCCAGGACAATGCCTGCGGACGTTCCTGCGCCAGCTTGGCTGGCTCGGCGTCAAGAAAGGCTGCGACGCGGGCGACTGCGGCGCCTGCACCGTGCTGCTCGACGGCGAGCCGGTGCACTCCTGTCTCATTCCAGCCTTTCGCGCCGACGAGCGCGAGGTCACCACCATCGAGGGGTTGGCAAAGAACGGCGCGCTGCACCCGATGCAGCAGGCGTTCCTCGATGCGCAGGGGTTTCAATGCGGGTTCTGCACCGCGGGCATGATCGTCACGGCGTCGTCGTTGAACCAGGCGCAGCGGCAGGATCTCCCTCGGTCGCTGAAAGGAAATATCTGCCGGTGCACCGGCTATCGCGCCATCGAGGATGCGATCCGCGGCGTGAACAACGTGGAAGACGATGCGCCCGGCCAGGCCTGCGGCCGCAGCCTGCCGGCGCCCGCGGGACCGGCGGTGGTCACAGGGACCGAGCGGTACACACTCGACGTTGCCATCGACGGGTTGTTGCATCTTAAGATTCTTCGTTCGCCCCACGCCCATGCTCGCATCCGCGCAATCGACCGCACGGCGGCGATGGCGGTTCCGGGAGTCGAAGCCGTTTTCACGTTCGAGGACGCGCCGCGGCGGCTGTTCTCGTCGGCACGCCACGAGATCACCAATGATGATCCCGACGACACCTGCGTGCTCGACGATGTGGTGCGCTTTGTCGGCCAGCGGGTGGCTGCGGTCGTCGCCGACAGCGAGGCCGCCGCCGAAGAGGGCTGCCGGCGGCTCAAGGTGGATTACGAACTGCTGCCGGCGGTGTTCGACGCGGAGGAGGCGATGTGCTCCGGCGCCCCCGTCCTGCACGACAAGGGGCCGGAGAGCCGCATCGGCGATCCGAAACGCAATCTCGTCGCCAACGTTGAGTGGAATCACGGCGACGTCGAGCAGGGTTTCGCCGAAGCCGATGTGGTGCATGAAGGCGTCTATTCCACCCAGCGCGTTCAGCATGTGCCGCTCGAAACCCATTGTGCGATCGCCTGGCGCGACGCGGACGGCATGCTCAACGTCCGCTCCAGCACGCAGGTGCCTTTTCTCACCCGCCGGGATCTCTGCAATCTGTTCGATCTCGATCCGGCCAAGGTTCGTGTGTTCTGCGAACGCGTCGGCGGCGGCTTCGGCGGCAAGCAGGAGATGCTGACGGAGGACATCGTGGTGCTGGCTGCGCTCCGCACCGGGTGCCCGATCAAGCTCGAGCTGACGCGGGAGGAGCAGTTCATCGCGACCACCACGCGTCACCCGATGCGGGTGGCGGTCAAGGCGGGCGCGCGGCGGGACGGCACGCTGACGGCGCTGCAGATGCGGATCGTGTCCAACACTGGTGCCTATGGCAACCACGGCGCCGCGGTTCTCTATCATGCCTGCGGGGAATCGATAGGTGTCTATCGCTGCCCGAACAAGAAGATCGACGGCTATGCGGTCTATACCAACAACGTGCCCGCGGGCGCGTTTCGCGGTTACGGCAGTCCGCAGTCGGGATTCGCCGTCGAATCGGCGATCGATGAACTGGCGCGCGGCATCGGCATGGACCCGATCGAATTTCGGAGGCGCAACGTCATTCGCGCGGGCGAGGCGATGGTGTCGGCCGACAGCCTCGACGACGACGTCGACTACAGCAGCAACGGCCTCGATCAGTGCTTCGATCTCGTGCAGGCGGCGATGAGGCAGGAGCGCGAAACAGATCGGGCTTCTCCGCACGGCTGGCTGACCGGGGAGGGCGTGGCGCTCACGATGATTCACACGGTGCCGCCGAAGGGTCATATTGCCGACGCCAATGTCGCGTTGCGCGACGACGGCAGCTACGATCTCACCTTCGGCACGGCTGAGTTCGGCAACGGCACGACCACCGTGCACGGCCAGATCGCCGCCACGGCGCTTGGCACGACAGCCGACCGGATGAAAATCCGCCAGTCCGACACCCGAAATGGCGGGCATGACACCGGCGCCTACGGCAGCACCGGTACGGTGGTGGCGGGGCGCGCCACCCAGCTCGCGGCGGAAGCATTGCACGACGCGATCCTGGGCTTTGCGGCCGAGCATTTCGGCGGTTCGGGCTGGAGGCTGGAGGCCGACGCGGTCAGCTCTCCAGGCCGCAGGATTGCGCTGACCGAATTGAGCGCGGCGGCGCGTGCGGCGGGACGCGAGCTTTCCGCGGGCGGCACCTTCGGCGGCACGCCGCGGTCGGTGGCCTTCAACGTTCAGGGCTTCCGGATCGCGGTCAATCCGCAGACCGGCGAGATCAGAATCCTGAAGGCCGTCCACGCGGCCGACGCCGGCCGCGTCATCAACCCGATGCAGTGCCGGGGGCAGATCGAAGGCGGCGTCGCGCAATCGCTGGGCGCCACGCTTTACGAAGAGCTGCTGATTGACGATACGGGGCGTGCGATCAATCCAACGCTTCGCGACTATCACGTCCCGGCGTTCGCCGACCTGCCGCGGCAGGAGGTCTATTTCGCCGACACCAGCGACGCGGTCGGGCCGTATGGCGCCAAGTCGATGAGCGAGAGCCCGTACAATCCGGTCGCGGCCGCGCTCGGCAATGCGTTGCGAGACGCGACCGGAGTTCGCTTCGACACCGTTCCATTCAGGGCCGACCGGGTGTTGCTGAAGCTCGCCGCCGACTGAATGGGACTTGTCGTGCCGTCGGTCCCGCCCGGAGGAGGGGAAAGCAGCAGATTTTCTTGATTTGACTGGGTTCTTAGTAGGCCGCCAATCCGGCGATGAGGGTTCGATTCCCTTGTTCCGCTCCAGTATAGTGCCCTCGGATTCTGAACGCAGACGGTGGCCCGCCATTTCGCTTGCGGTCGCAGCCGTCGCACACCGGGAGAAGAACCATGTCGGCTGCACAGAACGAGGCCCAGCAGGCGTTTGCCGCGCGGATGGCCGAAAAGCACATCACGCCGCTCTGGACCATCGCCAACCGGATCGTGATGCGCGAGCCGACGCCGAAAATCCCGCCGGTGTACTGGAACTACCAGCGCGACGTGCGGCCCTACATCCTCGAAGCCGCCGATCTTATCACCGCCGCCGAGGCGCACCGGCGCGTGCTGGTGCTCAACAATCCGACGCTCAAGCACGGCGCGACGCACACGCTGACCTGCGCGATCCAGGCCATCAAAGGCGGAGAGATCGCGCCGGCGCACCGGCATTCGCAGGCGGCATTGCGATTCGTCATCGAGGGCGAGGGCGCCTACACCGCCGTGAACGGCGAGCGCATCTACATGAAGCCTGGCGACTTCATCGTGACCCCGGCCTGGACCTGGCACGACCACGGCAAGGAATCTGAAGGCGTCATGATCTGGCTCGACGGCCTCGACGTGCCCCTCGTCAACCATCTCGGCGCCACCTTCTCCGACGACTACGACGGCGATGGGGCATTCCCGCAGTCGCGGCCGCCGCACGACTCGTTCTCGCGTTACGGTTCCGGCATGCTGCCGCTGGAGCCCATCACGCACCGCCATTCGCCCGTCTTCGCTTATCCTTATGAACGCACCCGCGAAGCGCTCGAGAACATGCGCAAGGCCAACGACTGGGATGTCTGCCACGCCCTGAAGCTGAAATTCGCCAACCCGGCGACCGGCGACTGGGTGATGCCGACCATCGCCACCTTCGCGCAGCTCTTGCCGAAGGGATTCCACACCGCGCCCTACCGCTCGACCGAGGCCACCGTCGTGATGGCGGCCGAAGGCCGTGGCAAGGTGAACGTGGGCGACCAGACCTATACCTTGGGCAAGAACGACATCTTCGTGGTGCCGAACTGGACCTGGTGGGATGTGGAGGCGCAGGACGATCTGGTCTTGCTCAGCTACTCCGACCGCGCGGCGCTGGAGAAGCTCGACCTCTGGCGCGAGCAGCGCGCCAACGAGCCGCCGCGGCTGTAGTCGCAGCAACAGCCGAATGCAATTGAAAAGGTCCCGGCCAAGTAGCATATGAGGCCGCAGCGGACCGTTCGCAGCACATCAACCAGCAAGCACGATTCCAGAGGACTTCAATGGCCAAAGAGAAATTCAACCGCAACAAGCCGCATTGCAATGTGGGCACGATCGGGCACGTCGATCACGGCAAGACGTCGTTGACGGCTGCGATCACCAAGGTTCTGGCGGAGACCGGCGGGGCGACCTACACGGCCTACGACCAGATCGACAAGGCGCCGGAGGAGAAGGCGCGCGGCATCACCATTGCGACCGCGCATGTCGA
>CAMAWG010000055.1 GCA_945861855.1 Rhodoplanes serenus | reverse complement strand
CGCCGTAACTCCGTGCCAAACGGCCAGGCGCTGTCGGGGTCCAAAGCGGTGGTTAGAAAATCTCAGACCACCGGGGGCCATGCGGAGCAAACCTATAAACACCGCGCGCGGGACGCTGGAGAGAAGGCGGACTTGCGGTTATCGACAATACCGGACGGCGGCCCCGGCCGGGACCGCCGTTCCGCTTTCGCACCGCGAGGTGCGAAAGCCCGTGGGTCCGCCGGACCCCCGGCGTCCCGCGCGCCCTCGGACTTGTTTCCGGAGCGCATCGGCCGAATGACTCGGATGCAAATGCATCGCGAGAACGATGGAGGCTGTCCTGAAATTGGACCGGGCGTCAGGCCGGAATGTCGGGGCGCGGCGGCGGTGCGCTGGGGAGGGAGCAATAATCGGTGGCCCATCCCGCCCGGCAGGCCCAGTCGCGCGCCGCCAGCGAGCCCTGCAGTGCCGCGCCGATCGCGCCAATCACGACGAAGGCGGCAACGATGCTGGCGCCGACAACCTGCGTTCGCGACAGCAGGATGCGGCGGTGAACCTCGACCGGCTTGCCGTCCCAATAGAGCCGGCCGTCGTTGTCGATCGAGAGCCGGGTGAGATCGGTCATGTCGACCGGATGCCGGTTGCGGCCCGGGGGCTTGGGTTCCTGCTTCGGCTCCTGCTTGGGGCTCTCGGACGATTCCGGCGGCAGGAGATTGAAGATATCCTCATCCACCGAGACGTCGCGCGAATCGGTTGCCGCATCCGTCTGCGGAGCCGAATCGCCACGGCGCTTGCGCGCATGGATGAAGGCCGGAAAGAGACTCATCGCGCGCCATGTTTCCCGGCCCGGCCGCGGAAGTCAAAGCGGGCGAAGGCCGCGGATGCGGTCTTCGGTGGACAACTGGAGGCGGAGAGAGAAGGCGCGTCAGGCCGGAATGTCGGCCCGTGCCGGCGGGCTGACGACGGGAGCGACGGGGCAGCCGCTCCGGAACGTCCCGGTCTTGCAGCCCCACTCGCGCGCCGCGACATAGCCGTAGGTGGCCATGCTGAAGGCGCCGATCGCGATGCCGGCCACCGCGACGATCGCGCCGATCGTCTGCCAGCGCGACAGCGTCAGGCGCGCCGGATCGGTGCTGCGAACCGCCTGAGGCGCGGGCGCCGCCTCCGCCATCATCGCGGCCTCGAGGCGGGCGACGTCGAGATTGACCGCGCCTGTGTCGTGCCGCGGCGCGAGCTCGCCCTCGATCGTCGCCGGCAGCTTGCGGCCGCTGAGCTCGTGGCTCGCACGATCGAGAATATCCAGCGAGCGGTCGAGCGGATCGGCTACCGTGTCCGAAGGCTGCTGCGGCTGCGTGTCGTATTTGACCAGCTTGCCGTCCCAGTAGAACCGGCCGCTGTTGTCGATCGTCAGGCGGTCGAGCTCCGCGGCCGTGAGCGTGCGAAGCTTCTTCGGCCATTCGGACGTGCGCGCGCCCTGCGGCGGCACGATTCCCGACTCGTCGCCACTGACCTCGGGATATGGATCCGTGCTCATTGCATCACTCCCCACACTGTCCCACCCAACCCACTCGACCAGCCAACCCAGGGGCGAACGTCAGTTCACCTTGATGTTCGCGGCCTTGATGACCGGCGCCCAGCGGGCGATCTCGCCATCAATGCGCGCCCGGAACTCGGCCGGACTGTTGCCGACCGGCTCCATCAATTGCGCGGCAAGCTTCTCGCGAACCGCAGGCGTTCCAATTGCTTCTACCACCTCGCGCTGAATCTTCGCAACGATGCCCTCCGGCGTATGGGCCGGCGCGATCATGCCCATCCAGGCGTCGGCATCGACGTCGATTCCGGCCTCTTTCAGCGTCGGAACGTCCGGCAAATAGGGCGAGCGCTTTGCGGTCGAGACGGCGAGAATTTTGATGGAGCCCGAGGCGGCATGCGGCGTCACCGCGATCGCAGGCAGGCAGCCCATTTGCACGTCGCCCCGGATGATCGCGGTCATCGCCGCGGGCGAGCCCGGGTAGGGGATGTGAACCATCTGCGTTCCGCTCGCGAGCGCAAGCGCCTCCATGGCGAGGTGCGACAGCGACCCGTTGCCGATCGATCCGTAGTTGTATTTGCCCGGTTCGCGCTTCAAAAGCGCGACAAGGTCCTTAACGCTGTTAACCATAACGCTGGAATTAACGGCCAGCGCGCTCGGCTGCGTCACCAGTTGGGTGATCGGGGCGATGTCGGTCTTGGGGTCGTAGGGCAGCTTGGAGAACAGCAACGTGTTGATGGCGAGCGGCCCGCCGATGCTGACCCCGATGGTGGTGCCGTCGGGCGCGGCCTTGGCCACCGCATCGGTGCCGATGTTGCCGCTCGCGCCGGGCTTGTTGTCGATGACGAACGGCTGGCCGAATTTCTTCTGCAGATGGTCGGCGATCAGGCGGGCCACCACGTCGGGCGTGGAGCCCGGCCCGAACGGCACCACGATCTTGACGGGCTTGGTCGGCCAGTCCTGCGCGGATGCGGGAAGCGCCAACAGAATTGGCACAAGGCAGGCGAGGAATACACGTCGCATCGTAGTCTCCCGCGGCTGTCATCGTCCGCGAAGGCGGACGATCCAGTACCGACTGACGCTACTGGATGCTCCGCATTCGCGGAACGCGACAGCCTACACGTCGCGCCCGAGATAGGCGCCATCCTTTTCAAGCAATGCCTGCAGCGATTCAACCGGGATCTCAGCCAGCGCCGAATTGCCTGCCAACGCAAGATGCGCGGCGCTGCCCGCGGCCTGGCCCATGACGAAGCAGCCGCCGCTGACGCGGGCCGCGGACTGGCCCTCGTGGGTCATCGAGGCGCAGCGGCCGGCGACGAGAAGGTTGTTCACCTTCTGCGGCAGCAGCATCCGGTAGGGCAGGTGGTTGAACCCGCGCGAGGCCGGAATGTCCGGCCACAGCCACTCGACGTCGCCCGCGACATGCTTCTCGATCGGCCAGCCGTTGACGCCGACCGTGTCGGGAAAGCTCGCACAGGTGAGCACGTCATCGCGGGTGAGCTGGTAGTGGCCTGCGATGCGTCGGGTCTCGCGGATGCCAATCTGCGGCGGGATATCGACGATGTAGGAATTGCCGAAGCCCGGCGCTTCGCGCTTGAGGAACTCGGCGAAGGCCATCGCCTGGCGGCGGCCCTCGATTTCGCCCGCGGAAAGCTCGCCGGCGTCGGTGCCGTCGAGCGCCCCGCCGTCGGGCCTCTTCATCTGCGTGACGTTGACGCGCCACTCGGCCGGGTTCTTCTGCGGCCGCACGATCGCGCCCTTGCGCGGGAATGTCTCGCCGCGACGTTCGGCTTCGTCCATCAGCGCGGGAATGGACTTCCACGCCTCGCCGGCGGCGGCAGGGTCGACGCCGTTCAATCGAAACATCATGGTCGGGTAGAGCATGCCGCCGGTGCCGTCGCCGTGCTCGAACGGAGCGCCAGCCCAGGCCGCGAGATCGCCGTCGCCCGAACAGTCGATGAACATCCGGCCGACCACCGCCGCCCGGCCGGATTTGGTTTCGACGATCAGCGCGCGAATGGTCTCGTCAGGCTCCATAACGACGCCGGCGCCGAGCGCGTGGAACAGAATCTCGACATTGTAGCTGAGCAGAAGATCGTCGGCGGCGCATTTGTAAGCCGCGGTGTCGTAGGCCTGAGCCGCGATCTTGCCGAACACCAGATGCGGCGCGTTGAGACCGCCGAGCCGGTCGATGCGCGCGAGCAGTTCGTCGGCTACGCCGTGCACCACCTGCCGGATGTCGCCGTGGACGTTGGCGTGCAGGCCGCAGAAATTGGTGACGCCGGCCGCAGTGCCCATGCCGCCGAGAAAGCCGTAGCGTTCAATGAGCAGGGTCTTGCGGCCATGCGCTGCGGCCGATGCGGCGGCAGCGATCCCGGCCGGTCCTCCGCCGAGCACGACCACGTCGTATTCGCCCCGCACCGGCAGGTCGCGTTCAGGCTCGCGGATGGAATTGATCGTCATTGGGGCATGATACCATGCGCCAAGTGGCGTGGGCACAAGCGCGCTTGCGCGGTGTGCTATCATGCCGTACTGCGATCCGCGTTCAGCGTACACGAGTTCAGCCATGTCGGTTCAAGAACAGATCAAGCGGTTCACCGCCCCGGACATCCGGGCCCGCAAGGGCGGCGAGCCGATCGTGTCGCTGACCTCCTATCACGCGCACACCGCGCGCCTGGTCGACCGATATTGTGACGTCATCCTGGTCGGAGACTCGCTTGGCATGGTCATGCATGGGCTGGAAACCACGGTGCCGGTGACGCTCGAAATGATGATCCTGCAGGGCCATGCGGTGATGCGCGGATCGAGCCGTGCGCTGGTCGTGGTCGACATGCCGTTCGGCTCCTACGAGGCATCGAAGGAACAGGCCTTCATGAACGCCGCGCGGGTGATGAAGGAGACCGGCTGCGGTGCCATCAAGGTCGAGGGGGGCCGGCGGCTGGCCGAGACCATCGCGTTTCTCACCGAGCGTGGCGTCCCGGTGATGGGTCATGTCGGCCTCACGCCGCAGGCGATCAACACCATCGGCTCGTTCCGTGCGCAGGGCCGGGAGGAGAAGGATTGGGGGCCGATCGAGGACGACGCCAAGGCGGTCGCCGAGGCCGGCGCATTTTCGCTGGTGATCGAGGCGGTGGCCGAGCCGCTCGCCCGGCGCATCACCGGGCAGGTGGCGATCCCGACCATCGGCATCGGCGCGAGCCCGGCCTGCGATGGCCAGATTCTGGTGCTGGAGGACATGCTGGGGTTGTCGCCGCGGGTGCCGAAGTTCGTGCGGCGCTATGGCAATATCGGCCCCGGAATCGAGGCTGCGGTCGCGGACTATGCCAAGGACGTGCGGTCCCGCGCGTTCCCCGGTCCCGATCAGGTCTACGGCATGAAAAAGAAGTAGTTGGCGCGACCGGGAGCCGGCTGTTAACGGTCGTCGCGCTACGAAGTGGCCCCGGTCTTTGCCTTGCCGCCGCCACATCACTATTTTACGCGGCTGCCGAAGGTCTCGGGCGGGGTCCGGCAGGCCCAAGGGACAATCAGGGGAACGCTTCCGTGTCCGATATCTTCCAGGAAGTCGACGAGGAAATCCGCCGGGAGCGGCTCAGGAAGCTGTGGGACCAGTACGGCATCTTGATCATCGCCGCCTGCGTGCTGCTGGTCGTCGGCGTGGGCGGCTGGCGAACCTACGAATGGTGGGAGGCCAAGAAGGCCGCCGAGGCGGGCACGGCCTTTCAGGCCGCGATCGCCCTTGCCAACGAGGGTAAGAACAAAGAGGCCGAGGAGGCCTTCGGCAAACTCGCGACCACCGGGCCGGCCATCTACCGCACGCTGGCCAGGTTCCGCGAGGCGGCGGAAGTGGCACGGCGCGATCCGAAGGCCGCGGTCGCGATCTACGACCGGCTTGCGGCCGAAAACAGCGCCGGGCGGGTGCTGCAGGACCTCGCGGCGCTGCGCGCCGCTACGATCCTGGTCGACACCGCACCCTACAGCGAGATCGTGCAGCGGCTGGAGCCGCTGACCGCCCCGGACCGGACCTTCCGCCACAGCGCCCGCAACATGCTCGCGCTCGCGGCTTGGCGCGCCAAGGATCCAACCGCGATGCAGCGGTGGGCCGATATGATCTTCGCCGACGCCGACACGCCGTCCGGCACTCGCGGCCAGATCCAGATGCTGCTGGCCCTCGCGGAATCCGAAAAGAAGAGTTGAGGTTTCGATGCGCCACCGCCGGATTGTCCTGACTGCGGGTCTGCTGGCGTCCGGGCTGGCGCTCGCCGCTTGCGAGACCTTCGATCCGTCGGAAATGTTCAATACGAAAAAGCCATTGCCGGGCGACCGCAAGGCGGTATTCCCGGAGGGCGTCCCGGGCGTCCCGCAGGGCGTGCCGCCCGAACTCGTGCAGGGCTATCAGCCGCCGCCCGACCAGCCCCCGCCGCGGGTGGTCGAGGAGAAGCCGAAACCCAAGCCAAAGCCCCGGCCGGCACAGGCCGCGGCTCCTCCGGCGGGGCCGCCGCGGGCGTCGGTGACCGTGGCCCCGCAGCAGGGCAGCCAGGCGCCCTGGCCCAGCGCGCCGCCTCAACCCGCCCCCGCGCCGTCCCAGTCGCCGTTCCCCGATCCGCCGCGGCGCTGAGCCTCGTGCCGGTTTAGCTTGTCATGTCCGGCGAAAGCTGGGCATCCATGCGCATGACCTTCACCATCGCCATTGTCGGCCGGCCAAACGTCGGCAAGTCCACCCTGTTCAACCGCCTGGTCGGCCGGCGGCTGGCGCTGGTCGATGACCGGCCGGGCGTCACCCGCGACCGCCGGGAGGGGCCGGCCCGGCTCGGCGATCTGGACTTCACCATCGTCGATACCGCGGGTCTGGAGGAGGCGGGCGCCGAGAGCCTCGCCGGCCGGATGCTGGCGCAGACCAAGATGGCGATCGAGCAGGCCGATGCGGTGTTCTTTCTGGTCGATGCCAAGACCGGACCGGTGCCCGACGACCGCGCCTTCGCCGACCTGGTGAGGCGCTCCGGAAAGCCGGTGATCGTGGTCGCCAACAAGGCGGAGGGCAAAGGCAACACCGCCGGCGTGAACGAAGCCTATGCGCTGGGCCTCGGCCACCCGGTCGGCATCTCGGCCGAGCACGGCGAGGGGCTGGTCGATCTGTTCGAGGCGCTGCGCGAAGCCCTGCCGGACGTGACCGGCAAGCCGGTGGAGGCCGAGCCGTCGGACGATGCGGACACGGTGCGTCCCATTCGCGTCGCCGTGGTCGGGCGGCCGAACTCCGGCAAGTCCACGCTGGTGAACCGGCTGCTCGGCGAGGATCGTATGCTCACGGGACCCGAGGCCGGCATCACCCGCGACACGATCGAGGTCGATCTCAACTGGAAGGGCCGCGAATTCCACCTGCACGACACCGCGGGGCTGCGGCGCCCGCCGCGCATCCAGGAAAAGCTGGAAAAGCTTTCGGTCGCCGACACCATCAACGCCATCCGTTTCGCCGAGGTGGTGGTGCTGCTGATGGATGCGGAGCATCTGTTCGAGGAGCAGGATCTGCGCATCGCCGGGCTGGTCGAGCGCGAGGGCCGGGCGCTGGTGATCGGCATCTCCAAATGGGACCTGCACGAACGGCGCGCCGGCGGCATCGGGAAGCTGCACGAGCAGGCCGATGAGCGGCTGCCGCAGGTCAAGGGCGTGCCGGTGGTCGGCGTCTCCGGCCTCACCGGCGACGGGCTTGACCGGCTGATGCAGGCGGTGGTCGACATCCACGAGGTCTGGAACAAGCGCGTGTCGACCAGACAGCTCAACAAGTGGCTCGAAGAGGTGACCTCGGCGCATCCGCCGCCCGCGGTGTCGGGACGGCGCATCAAGCTCAACTACATCACCCAGGCGAAGGCGCGGCCGCCGACCTTCGTGCTGTTCTGCTCCCGCGCCGAGGCCGTGCCCCCGGCCTACCAGCGCTACCTGGTCAACACGCTGCGGGAAAAGTTCGACATGCCCGGCACGCCGGTCCGGCTGCAACTGCGCGAGAAGGAAAATCCGTTCGCGGAGGGCAAGGGCAAGACCGAGCGCAAGCACAAGCGCAAACGGCAGTGACCGGCGCGGCGGATTAACCAGTTAACCCGTTAACCCGCAATTCCGCACATCGCCCGGTGCAGCGTTTAATCTCAGCGCAAATGTTGCTCCCAAATTTCACCGGGACCGTCATGCTGAGATTTGCCATTGCAGGCGCCGCGCTGATCCTCGCCGCCACCGCGACGCCGGTTGCCGCCGCGCCGCGTGACAACGATTGCATCGATTGCCCGGTGTCGACGAAGTACGACAGCCCCGAGGTCGTCAGGAAAATCCGCAGCAACAAGAACTCGATTGCCAACGAGGCGCCGATCGATCTTCGCCCGGGCGCGCGCGTAAGCGAAACGAGGCGCATCGCCGCCCCTCGCAATTACCATTGCACCGATTGCCCGCCGCCGCGGAAGTACGACACCCAGGAGGTGGTCCGGAAAACCCGCAACATCGATCGCTCGCAGGTCATCAATACGAGGACCGTCGTGCCGGTCGGCCGCCGCTACAAGGAAACCAATCATCTGGTGATCCGCCAGAACGAGATCCGAAACACCGGCGTGATCCAGCACAACCACACGATCGTCGAAAAAGAAACGCGCTACGTCCGCCGCATCCCGGTCCGGACCACCGTCGAGTTCATCACCCACAACTATCGCGTGGTGGAGCGGCCCGACAGCGTGTCGATCCCGGTGGCACCGCGGCGGATGAGGGATTGCAGCCGCGGCGGCCGTTACGGCTCGTGCCGCCCCGTGCTCCGGGTCCGCGGCTGAATCCGGTTCACCCCGGCGCGCGGAACGAATTGAGCTTCCCCGCGCGGTAGTCGTAGATCTTTCCGGTTTCCTGGAAATCCGGCCGGCACATCGGCACGATCGTCTCCGCCACCGCTTCGGCCGTGGGCAGCGTCATCGGGTCCTCGCCCGGGGCGACGGCGGCGCGCATCCGCGTGCGCGTCGGGCCGGGCGCGTGCAGGTTGACCTTGATCGGCGTCGACACCGTCTCGTTGGCGTAGGTTCGCGCCATCGCCTCCAGCGCCCCCTTGGTCGTCGAATAGAGCCCGCGATAGGCGCGCGGGTTTGCGGCGGCGCCGGAAGTCATGAACACCACGCGGCCGGCGTCGGAGCGCATGAGCAGCGCGTGCATGTGCCGGATCAGATGCCAGTTGGCGGTGACGTTGACCGCCAGCACCTCGTCCCACTCCTTCGGCTGGAAATGATCGAGCGGCGAATTCGACGCGCCGAGCGCCGCGTTGCCGACCAGAATATCGAGTTTCTGGTAGCGCTCGTTCAGCGCGCCGGCGAGGCGGGCGATGCCGTCAGTATCGCGCAGCTCCAGCGGCACCAGGGTGGCGGTGCCGCCGACGGCGCGGATCGCGTCGTCGAGCTCCTCCAGCCCGCCGGGCGTGCGCGCGGTCGCGACCACATGCGCGCCTTCGCGGGCCAGCGCAATCGCCAGCGCATAGCCGATGCCGCGCGAACCGCCGGTGACGAGGGCTACGCGGGAGGCGAGGGGTTTGGTCATGCTGATCTCACATTTGCGGTGTTTGCCGCGTCTCCGCCTCTCGTTGTCATTGCCGGGCATAGCCGTCGAAGACGGCGTCGCTTCGCTCGCCTGATGCCCCGGCAATCCATGAGGACGGCCCACGCGCGCAAACAGTAAGTTCGTGCCTTGTTGAAGCGCCGCATGGATGCCCGGGTCAAGCCCGGGCATGACGCCGAGTGTGTGGTTTGCGCTTTGGTCTCGCCTACGATCCGTTCCGACCGGTGAGGCTCTTGAGACATTTTTCTCGCAAAAGCGGGCTCATCGAATACATTGATATTCCAATGAACCGATGCTTCGTTGCCGCCTGCTTCATTCTGTTCTTCGGGGCCGGCTCGGTCCACGCGCAGGAACGCGCGCCAAAATCCACCGCGGCCGGCGTGTTCACCGAGGAGCAGGCGAAGCGGGGCGCCGCCGCCTACGATGCGAACTGCGCCGGATGTCATGGGGAGAAGCTTCTCAGCTTGGGTCCACAGTTTCCGAGTCTGGCCGGCCGGGCGTTCCGGACCGCATGGATCGGGAAAACGATCGGCGAGAAGTTCGAGTTCGTGCGCAAATCGATGCCGCCCAAGGCGGAGCGCAGTCTGGGCGATCAGGTCTACCTGGACATCGTGACCTACATTCTGCGCTTCAACAGAATCCCCGCGGGAGATCGGCCGCTGACGCCCGACCTTGAAATATTGAATCAGATCCAGATCGCGACTCCGACTCGTTAGGCAGAACGACGATGACTAAACGGGCCATCATCGCCTGGTCGAGCGGCAAGGACAGCGCTTGGGCGTTGCACGAGGTCCGCCGCACCGGGCAGTTCGAGATCGTCGGCGCGCTGACCACCGTGACCGACACCTTTCAGCGCGTCAGCATGCATGGCGTGCGCGAGGAACTGCTCGCGGCGCAGGTCGCCGCCGCGGGCCTTCAGGCCATCACCGTGCGCATCCCGTTTCCGTGCCCGAACGAGGCCTACGAACGCGCTATGGCCGAAGCCCTTGCAGGCGTCAGCGCGAGCGGAATCGAGCATGTCGTATTCGGCGATCTGTTCCTGCAGGACGTGCGCGCCTATCGCGAAGTGCGACTCGCCGCCGTCGGCATGAGCGCGGTCTTCCCGTTGTGGGGGCGGCCGACCGCTGCCCTGGCGCGGGAGATGATCGCGGGCGGAATCGTCGCCCATCTCGTGTGCGTCGATCTCAGGGCATTGCCGCGCGCCTTTGCCGGGCGGCGCTTCGACGGCGCGCTGCTGGACAGCATGCCGGCCGCTGCGGACCCCTGCGGCGAAAACGGCGAGTTCCATTCGTTCGTCAGCGCCGGACCGATGCTCGATGGCGCGATTGACGTAACGGTCGGCGAGACCGTCGAGCGCGAAGGCTTCGCCTATGCCGATCTGTTCAGCCCGCCTCTGCCAGCAGCGACAACTGCCGGGGCTGGCTCTGCTGCCCGGTCTGGTCGGTGAGCCCGGTCGGATATTCGCCGGTGAAGCAGTGGTCGGTGAACTGCGGGCGGACGGGGTCGCGGGCCTCGAAGCCCATCGCCTTGTAGATGCCCTCGACCGAGAGGAACGCCAGCGAATCCGCGCCGATGAACTGCCGCATGCCTTCGAGGTCGTGGGTGGCGGCGAGGAGCTTGTCGCGCTCCGGCGTGTCGATGCCGTAGTAGTCCGGGTGGGTGATCGGCGGCGACGAGATGCGGAAGTGGACCTCGGTCGCTCCGGCGTCGCGCATCATCTGCACGATCTTGAGCGAGGTGGTGCCGCGGACGATGGAGTCGTCAACCAGCACGATGCGCTTGCCCGAGACCACGGCGCGGTTGGCGCTGTGCTTCAGGCGGACGCCGAGCTGCCTGATCTGCTGGGTCGGCTCGATGAAGGTGCGGCCGACATAGTGATTGCGGATGATGCCCATCTCGTAGGGGATGCCGGAGGCCTGCGAATAGCCCATCGCCGCGGGCACGCCGGAGTCCGGCACCGGCACGACGACATCGGCCACGGCGGGCGCTTCGCGCGCCAATTGCGCGCCCATCGCCTTTCGCACGTCATAGACCGCGCGGCCGCCGATCACGGAATCGGGCCTGGCGAAATAGATGTATTCGAAGATGCAGGGCCGCGCCGCCATCGGCGGGAACGGCTTGTGCGAATGCGCGCCGTCCTCGTCGAACACCAGCACCTCGCCGTTCTCGACGTCGCGGACGTATTTCGCGCCGATGATGTCGAGCGCGCAGGTCTCCGAGGCCAGGATCGGGCAGCCGTCGAGCGTGCCCATCACCAGCGGCCGGATGCCGAGCGGGTCGCGGGCGCCGATCAGCTTCTTGTTGGTCATGCCGACGAAGGCGTAGGCGCCTTCGAGCTGGCGCAGGCCCTCGATGAAGCGGTCGACGAAGCGATTGCGCTTGGCGCGCGCGACCAGATGCAGGATCACCTCGGTGTCGGTGGTCGACTGCATCATCGCGCCTTCGTGGACAAGCTGGCGGCGGAGCGCGAGGCCGTTGGTCAGGTTGCCGTTGTGGCCGATGGCGAAGCCGCCGCCCTCGAGCTCGGCGAAGAGCGGCTGGACGTTGCGCAGGATGGTCTCGCCGGTGGTGGAGTAGCGGACATGGCCGACCGCGGTGGTGCCGGGCAGCCGGTCGATCACCTCGCGGCGGGAGAAGTTGTCGCCGACGAGGCCCATGCGGCGCTCGGAGTGGAAGCGCTTGCCGTCGAAGGAGACGATGCCGGCGGCCTCCTGGCCGCGATGCTGGAGCGCGTGCAGGCCGAGCGCGGTGATGGCGGCGGCGTCGGGATGGCCGAAAATGCCGAACACGCCGCACTCTTCGCGCAGGCGATCGGCGTCAGGATCGAACAGATCAGTCTGGCTCATCGGTTCGCTCCTTGTTGCGGCTTCAGCATCGCTCCGTCATTCCGGCCGAGCGCGAAAGCGCGAGTGCCGGAATCCATAACCACTGTCTTCCGTCTCATTGGCACCGGGGTTATGGATTCCGGAACGCCGCAAAGCGGCGTCCGGAATGACGTGGAGAGCGTGTGTCGTGTCGCCATGCTCATCGCCTTGTGGCATCGATCAACTGACGCATGTCGGTCCGGTCGGCCCGCGGGTAGGCCTGAGGCTGCCGCACCGAGCCCGTGACATCGGGCGCGGCGGAATCGGAGCGCTGGCCGGGCGGCGCAGTCAGGGCGTCCGGCTCGTCCTTCGCGGGTTTCTTCAATATCTTGGATAAATAGCTATCCATGTCCTGCGGCAACAGGGCCTGCAGCCATTCCCCGGTCCGGTTCAGGACCTCCAGCGACTTGGCGTTGCGCACGCCCTCCGGCTGCTTGCTGGACGGCACGAGCCAGGCGAAGAAGATGAACGCCACCACGACGATAATCAGGCCGCGGCCGAGCCCGAACAGGAAGCCCAGCGTGCGGTCGAGCGCGCCGATCCGGCTGTCGAGCACCATGTCGGAAATCCGCACAGTGACGACCGAGACGATCAACAGCGTCAGCAGGAACACCCCGCCGACCACCGCGCCGGTGGCGACGATGTCGCTGGAGATGTTGGCCTTGGCGATCGGCAAGAGCGGGTTGTAGAGCAGGATCGTCGCCACCGCCGCCGCGCCCCAGGCGGTGATCGACAGGATCTCGCGCATGAAGCCGCGGATCATGGCGAGGAGGCCGGAGATCAGCATCACGCCGAGCAAGAGAATGTCGAGCCACGTAATGGGCATGGATCGCTCGGCGTTAAGGGGCTGCGCGGCGGCTGAACGGGCGAATCGGGATCGGTCGGCTCCCACACTCACTTGCCCGGAGCGGCCGAGGCAAGGTCTTTGGACACTCGGCCCAATGGTTTAATTTTGTGTCGTTTTTTGGCGATTTCTTGGAGCATGATCTTGTCCGAAAATCGGTTCCATCCCGGCTCAGGTCCAGGACATGCTTTTCGGGATCATGCTCGGCGCGCGGCCTGTGTATAGCCGCCCGGCCGGGTTCCGTCACTCGTCTTCTGGCTCGCGCTTGCGCTGGTTTTTCGAGGGTTTCTCGCCGCGGGCAGCGATGCCGGAGACGAGGCTGACCAGGCTGCCGACCGGGTCGAGCGTCATGCCGGAACTGCCTGTGTCCGCCCCGGCGGATTCGGGAACCACGGCGCGGGCAAAGCCGAGCTTCTGCGCTTCCTTGAGGCGGGCGGCGGCCTGCGCCACCGGCCGCACCGCGCCCGACAGCGACACCTCGCCGAAATAGACCGCGTCGGCGGGAAGCGGCGCGTTGGCGAGCGAGGACACGAGCGCGGCCGCGGCGGCGAGATCGGCGGCGGGTTCGACAATGCGCAAGCCGCCGGCGACGTTGAGATAGACGTCGTGACCGCCGAGGTTGACGCCGCAATGGGCCTGCAGCACCGCCAGCACCATCGACAGCCGGCTTTGCTCCCAGCCCACCACCGCGCGGCGCGGCGTGCCGAGCGAGGTCGGCGCCACCAGCGCCTGGATCTCCACCAGCACCGGCCGGGTGCCCTCGATCCCGGCGAACACCGCGGTGCCGGGCGAGCCGAGCTCCCGCTCGGACAGGAACAACTCGGACGGATTGGCGACCTCGCGGAGTCCCAAGCCGGTCATCTCGAACACGCCGATCTCGTCGGTCGGGCCGAAGCGGTTCTTCACCGCGCGGAGGATGCGGAACTGGTGCGAGCCTTCGCCCTCGAACGACAGCACCGCGTCGACCATGTGCTCGACCACGCGGGGGCCGGCGATCTGGCCGTCCTTGGTGACGTGGCCCACGAGGATGACGGCTGCGCCGGATTTTTTTGCAAAGCGGATCAGCGTCTGCGCCGAGCCGCGCACCTGGGTCACCGTGCCGGGTGCGGAATCAATGGCGTCGGTCCACATGGTCTGGATGGAATCGATGATGACAAGCCGGGGCACCTTGCCCTCGGACAGGGTCGCGACGATGTCCTCGACCGAAGTCTCGGCGGCAAGCTCGACCTTGGCGTCGCCGAGTCCCAGACGTTCGGCGCGGAGCCGCACCTGCGCCACCGCCTCCTCGCCGGAGATGTAGATCGCCCGATGGCCGGAGCGCGCCAGCGCTGCTGCAGCCTGAATGAGCAGGGTCGACTTGCCGATGCCGGGATCGCCGGCCATCAGCAGCACCGAACCGCGCACGAAGCCGCCGCCGGTGACCCGATCGAGCTCGGGCAGGCCCGACGGCAGGCGAGGGGCCTCGTGGGTCTCGCCAACCAGAGCTTCAAGGACGAACTTGCGCCCCTTGCGCGGCATCCGCCCGGGACCGGCCGGCCGGCCGCCGACACCGCCGGTGCCGTCGCCTTCCTCGACCAGGGAATTCCACTCGCCGCAGGCCTCGCACTTGCCCCGCCAGCGCGGCGAGGCCGCGCCGCAGTTCTGGCAGACGAAGGTGAGGTTGCGGCGGGACATGCGAACTCAGAATGCTTCGACGAGCTGGATGTTGCCGCGGGCGTTGTAGTCGGCGACGGGCATCTCGCACCGGATCGAGGCCAGCGCCCAGATGTGCCCGAACGGATCGACGATGGTGGCGATGCGGTCGCCCCAATCGGCGTCCTGGGGCGGCGTCCGCACGGTCGCGCCCACCGCGACCGCCCGGGCCGTCGTCGTATCGACGTCATCGACGCAAAGCTGGAAGATCGTGCTGGCGCGGCCCGACACCGCGCAGGGGCCGGGCAGGCTCGCGTCGGCCTCGCGCCTGGGGTTGGCGCCGCTCACCGTGAAGGTGGCGCGGCCGATGGTGACGTCGATGCCGGTCACCTCGCCGGTCTTCGGACTGATCCAGTGGCGCGGGGAGGTGGCGCCGAACGCCGCCAGATAGAAGTCCGCGGCCTCCTGCTGGCGGCCCCTGGGCACGAACAGCGTGAGCCCAATTCCGTCGCGCGAATTAAGTCCGTGAATGGCCATGCCGATCTCCAACTGGGAGAATCGAGGCTAGCGAAGGTGTGTGAACAAATCAAGAACATTTGCCTGGAGGCGGATAATCCGCCGGTCAGGCCTTCCAGATGCGGTGATACCGCCGGCCGAGGCTGGTCAGCACCTCATAGGAAATGGTGCCCGCCTGCTCGGCGACCTCGTCGAGCGTCAGACCCTCGCCAATCAGCGTGACCGTCTGGTCGCGGCGCACCGCGCTCACCGGCAGGTCGGTGACGTCCAGCGCCATCAGGTCCATGGAGACGCGCCCGACGATCGGGCAGCGCTTGCCGGCCACCAGCACCTCGCGGGGGCTCTTGCCTTCGGTGATGGCGGCAGCGCGCATCACGCCGTCGGCGTAGCCCGCGGCGATCACGGCGATCCGGCTCTCGCGCCTCGCCGTCCAGGTGCTGCCGTAGCCGACCGCGGCGCCGCGCGACACGTTGCGCACCTGCAGGATGTGGGCCTTCACCTCGATCGCTGGCCGCATCGGATTGGGCTTTCGCGGCGTGGGATTGCCGCCGTAGAGCGCGACGCCGGGGCGCACCAGATCGCAATAGGTCGATGGGTCGAGGAAAATCCCGGGAGAGTTGGCAAGCGAACTGGAGATGCCGCGAAACAGCGAGCGGATCTCGCGGAACTGCCGGATCTGCTGATCGTTCAGCGGATGGTCGGGCCGTTCGGCACAGGCGAGATGGCTCATCACCAGCGCGATGTGGTGGCTTTCCGAGCGGATGTGCGATGCGATCGCGGCCGCCTCCTCGATGCTGAGGCCGAGCCGGTTCATGCCGGTGTCGACGTGCAGCGCGGCGCTGCCGGAAAATCCCGTGGTCGCGACGAAATGGTCCCACTCGGCAAGCTCGACGAGGCTGTTGATCACCGGCCGCGCATAGGTATCGACGAAGCCCTGTCCCGCCGCGGAGGAGAAGCCGTTGAGCACGTAGATCACCGCCTCGCGGGCGACGGCGCGCACGCGCCGCGCCTCCGACAGATGCGCGACGAAAAACGTCTTGCAGCCGGCGGCCGAAAGCGCTGCCGTGACCTGATCGATGCCGCAGCCGTAGGCGTCGCCCTTGACCACGGCGGCGCATTCGCCCGGCATAACGCGCGCGACCAGCGTCTTGTAATTGGCGGCAATGGCGCCGAGATCGATGGTGAGGATGCCGTTGGCGTCGTGCAGCGACGGGTTTCCGGGCGTTGTGGCGGATTCGGGCGGCGGCGCAGACGCGGGCTGGGTTTGGGGCTGACGGGCCATGGGCCGTATATGGACGGGCGGAGGGCGTGCGTAAAGCGGGCCACGGGCCGCTCCGCCCCGGAATTGCGCCGCGGGCGGTTGCGTCCGATATGGACCCTCTGAAAGCCCTGAGTCATCGCGGTTGACCCAGATCAAACCCAATTCCTGCGCGGCGCTCTAAACACCATCCTGCAGACACGCCGTGACGTGGACCGGCCATCGCAGCGAAACTCGGGACAGGAAATCAAGACATGACCGTTCATTATCATGCCGTCGTCTGGATCGATCACCGGGAGGCGCGCGTCTTTCATTTCAATTCCACCGATTTCGAGAAGCTCGTGGTGCATCCGGCGCATCCGACCAAGCACATCCACCACAAGGCGAATTGCATCGGCAGCGGACATGCCGCGGCGGATCATGAATATCTGCAAGCCGTCGTGGAATCCTTCGCGGACGCCGGCGCGGTTCTCATCACCGGGCCGGCCAATGCAAAGACGGAATTGATCAAGCACATTCATCAGCACGCCCCCGACAGAATGAAGGCCATCGCCGGCGTGGAAACGGTCGATCATCCCAGCGATGGATCGCTGGTCGCCCACGCCAGGAAATACTTCATGGCGGCGGACCGGATGCAGCCGCAAAAGGTGTGACCATTGGCGAAACCAACTGGCGGCAGGGCACCTTGCGGCGTGAAAATGCTTCAACTCCCATGACACCGTGGATGCGCAAGTCTGGCTCCCGCGCGGCTGCCGCGATCGCGATGGCGGGCGGTCTTGCCTTGCTGCTGACGCCCGCGGCGGCCCAACCGCCGCGCCCGCCGACAATCGTGACGCTGTGCGCACCTTGTCACGGGGTCAAAGGCGACGGCGGCGACGTCGAGAAGCCAAACCTGGCCGGACAGAAGAGCATTTATCTGCGGCTGCAGTTGCTGGCCTTCCGGTCCGGGAAGCGCAAGCACCCGCAGATGAGATCGGTCGTCCGTAATCTCAACGACAGAGAGATCGACCAGCTCGTGGTCTATTATTCGACCCTGGTGCCCTGACGCAGGAGCCTGAGCCTGTTCCTTGGCGCGTGACCGCTGACGCGACAGCTGCGCTTCGGCGCCGACCGGGGCGTTGTGATCGATCCAGCCGCGCTAATTTGTGGCCACCAATTTGACCATCGGTGCCCCGGCTTTATGGATACTGACGGCCGGCTTTGTCGGGTGCGGTTCCTGAAAATTCGTGAGAATTCCGGCCTCGATTTCAGAGGCGGGCACCGGCCGTCCGAAGAAATATCCCTGGACCTGATCGGCGTCGGCCCCGTCGAGAAATTCCACCTGCCGCGCGGTCTCGACACCTTCGACGGTCACCCGCATCTTCAGTTCGCGTCCCAGAGCGATGATCGTCTTCACCACCGTCTCGGCGTCTCGCCCCGAGGTATCGAAACCCTGCATAAAGCTGCGATCGATCTTGATCTTGTCGAACGGGAAGCGCCACAAATAGCTGAGACTCGAATAGCCGGTGCCAAAATCGTCCATCACGATCGCAACGCCCATCGCCTTGATCGTTTGCAGTTCCTTCATGATGAATTCGCTGTTGCCGAGCAAGAGGGTTTCGGTGATCTCAAGTTCAAGCCGCTGCGGTGCCAGGCCGGACGCCTTAAGGGCGCTCGCGACAGTGGCGCTGACATTCCCGGTTTTGAATTGCGCCGGAGACAAGTTGACCGCGACCGTCAGAGGCTCCGGCCAAGTCGTGGCGGCCTTGCAAGCTTCTTTCAACACCCATGCGCCGATCTTGTCGATCAGCCGCAACTCCTCCGCTATGGGAATGAAGGTCAACGGCGGAATCAGCGTCCCATCAGCCGCGGGCAAGCGTATCAGGGCTTCGAAGCCGATCAGGTTGTGGCCGGATATTTCGAACACCGGTTGGTAGTGCAAAATGAAGCTTTCGTTGAGGACTGCGTCGCGCAGGGATTTCTCGAGGGCGATGCGGGCCAGCAGCGCAGCGTCCATCTCCGGCAAGAAAAAGCGGATGCAATTGCGGCCGTCAGCCTTGCTCCTGTAGAGAGCCAAGTCTGCACTTTTCAGGAGCCGCTCCGGACTGGTTCCGTCCACTGGAGCCAATGCAATACCGAGGCTGATGGTCGCAGCGATTTGCTGGTCCTTCAGCGCTATCGGTGCGGTCGCCGCGGAGACGAGGCGGTGCGCGAAACTTTCCGCTTGATCCTTGCTGGCGATCCCGGTCTGAACCACGACAAACTCGTCGCCGCCGAGCCGGGCCACAACATCCTCGACACGAGTTACTGCGCGCAGGCGTTCGGCGATCGTCTTGAGCAGGAAATCGCCGCCGTCATGCCCGAGAGTGTCATTGACCTCCTTGAAATGGTCGAGATCGATGAAGTGCACTGCGAGGCTGCCGCCGCGCAAAGAGAGGACGGCAAGCGCAAGCTCCAGTTTTTCGATGAGCTGGGCGCGATTGGACAGGCCGGTCAGCGCGTCGTGATGCGCGAGGTAGCGAATGCGCCGATCGGCCTGCTGCTTTTCCTTGGTTCGGCGATACCAAGCGATCGTCGGGATGCCGACGGCCCCGCCGATGAGCAGGCACAGCGCCAAAGCAGCAAGCAAGAAGGCGTTGCGGAAATGTTCACGCTGTTCGCTCACGTCGACGTAAGCCGCTACGATGGCCCGCGGGCTCCCATCGACGGTGACGGGCAGATAGGCTACAGAATAGTACTTCGGGCGCACGGGTGGTGTGCCCTCTTTCACCGAAATGATCGGCCGGCCCAACGCCGCGGCATTCGCGGCGATCTCGCTATGGACGGAGCCGCGAACGTTGGAGATTTTCGAGCCGTCGGAAGAGAGCTGAATATTGCCGTATAAATTGATGATCTCGAAACCGAAGACATGGCGTATCTGTTGTGTCCGAATGAGGAACGCCATGCTCTGTGCGGACGGTTGCGCTCCGCCAGCGATCTCTTCGATGTCCGTGACATTCTCGGCGACGTATCTCGCCCAGCTTTCAGCGGCCGCGGTCGCATCCCAATAAAGCAAGTTGTCGACGGTCGCCTTGAGAACCACTCCAACACCGAAGACGACAAGGAGCATCACCGAGCCGGCGAGGGCTGCCTTCTTGAAGTTCGATAGCGTGAGTGGATTGAGCATCGTTGTTTGGATGGCTCCAATAAATGACATGACACAGAGTCAAATGGTCGTGCGGGCCGAATGCGGTCGCCCCGATCGTTAACGTGGGCAACATCGGGCTAACAAATTTCGTCAAACTATGTTCCGGATTCGCGCAACGCCGTTCGTACGGTGCGCGCGTACCACCACGTCCGCCGCCGGCCTGCACCGACCCATTGCGGCGGTGAGCATCGATGTTACATGGATGCCGGGCGGCCGTACGCTGTGAAGACGCGCGCCGCCCACGGAGAACATCATGACCACGCGATCGTTCGCGATCGCCATCGTCGCCGCGATCGCGGGAATGATGGCGAGCGACACTGCCGCGCATGCTCAAGCGCCGAAATCGATCAGGATCGGCATCGCGATCTCGCTGAGCGGCGCGAACGCGGCCGGCGCGGGGATGACCGTTCTCCCCAATTACCGGCTTTGGGCCAAGGAGGTGAACGCCGCCGGCGGCATCATGCTGACGAGCGCCGGCAAACGGGTGCCGATCGAGCTAGTCGAATACGACGATCGCAGCAACGTGAGCAATGCCGTTGAGGCCGTCGAGCGCCTGATCACGCAGGACAAGGTCGATTTCATTCTGCCGCCGTGGGGAACCGGACTGAACATCGCCGTGGGGCCGCTGCTTCACCGCGCCGGATATCCGCATTTGGCGGTGACCGCGATGAGCGACATGGCCCCTGAATTGGCCAAACGCTGGCAGAACAGTTTCTGGATGCTCGGCACGATGAGCGGCGCCGCGGAGGGGCTCGCGGCGACGATCGCCAAGCTGCGTTCGGAGGGCAGGATCGGCAACACTATTGCGATGCTGAGCGTGGCCGATCAGTTCGGCATCGGACTCGCGAAGGCGGCGCGGCGTGCACTCAGCAAGGCCGGCTTTGATATCGTCTACGATCGCCCGTACACGGTCGATCTCCAGGATATGCGCGCGATCATGACCGAGGTGCAGCAACTCAACCCGGAATCGTTTGTCGCCTTCAGTTATCCATCCGACACGATGATGATCACCGAGCAGGCGCGCGCGCTGAGCTTCAATCCCAAGGTTTTCTATACCGCAGTGGGAACCGCATTCCCGATCTACAAGAAGCGCTTCGGCGCCGACGTCGAAGGCGTGATGGGCATCGGCGGATGGAACGCGGGCACCCAGCAGAGCAAGGACTATCGGAACCGTCACCTGGAAATGACCGGTCAGGAGCCGGATCGCTGGGCAAGCCCAATAACTTATGCGTCACTTCAGATGCTGCAGCAGGCGATCGAGCGCGCCGGCAAGATCGACCGCGCGGCGGTGATCAGGGAGTTGCAGACAGGGACGTTCGAAACCATCCTGGGCGATGTCAAACTGGAGAACAACCTCTACAAGGAAACATGGTGGGTCGGGCAATGGCAGAATGGGGAATTTCACGGCATCGCCCCTGACTCCCTGCCCGGTGCGATGCCGATCCGGTTTCCGAAGCCGGCTTGGTCTGCCGGCGGATAAGCCACGCCGAACGGCGCGATTTTTTCTCCTAGTCGCCGATCCGTTCCGGCATGCGGTCGTCGGGGCTGAGATCGCCGAACCGCGTGATGGATGCCTCGAACTGCAACTGCACGGTGCCGGTCGGGCCGTGGCGCTGCTTGCCGATGATGACCTCGGCCTTGCCGTGCACCATCGCCATGTCGGTCTGCCACTTCAGGTGCTCTTCGCTGCCCGGCCGCGGCTCCTTGTTGCTCAGGTAATATTCCTCGCGGAACACGAACAGCACCACGTCGGCGTCCTGTTCGATCGAGCCGGATTCGCGCAAGTCCGAAAGCTGCGGGCGCTTGTCGTCGCGGTTCTCGACCTGACGCGAGAGTTGCGAGAGCGCCACGATCGGCACGTTCAGCTCTTTCGCCAGCGCCTTGAGGTTGGTGGTGATCTCGGTCACCTCCTGCACGCGGCTTTCGTTGGCCTTGCTCTTCGAGCCCTGCAGCAACTGGATGTAGTCGATCACCAGCACGTCGAGGCCCTTCTGGCGCTTGAGGCGGCGGGCGCGCGCGGCAAGCTGCGCGATCGACAGGCCGCCGGTCTCGTCGACATAGAACGGCAGGCCCTGCAGCTCGATCGAGACGTCCTTGATGGTTTCGAAATCGGCCTCGGTGATGCCGCCGCGCCGGATGTGGCTCGACGGGATTCCGGTGCGCTCGGCGATGATGCGGGTGGCCAATTGCTCGGCCGACATTTCCAGCGAGAAGAAGCCGACGATGCCACCGTCCACGGTGGCGATGTGTCCGTCGGGGCGGGTCTCGCCGCGGTGGGCTCTGGCGATGTTGTAGGCGATGTTGGTGGCGAGCGCGGTCTTGCCCATGCCCGGGCGGCCGGCGACGATGATCAGATCGGACGACTGCAGGCCGCCCATCTTGGAGTCGAGGTCTTTCAGGCCGGTCGCAAGCCCCGAGAGCTTGCCGTCGCGCTGGTAGGCGCGGGCGGCCATGTCGACCGCGGTGGTGAGCGCCTGGGCGAAGCGCTGGAAGCCCGAGCCAAAGCGGCTCGTCTCGGCGATCTCGTAGAGCTTGCGTTCGGCGTCCTCGATCTGCTCGCGCGGCGCGAAATCGACCGGCGCGTCGAACGCGACGTTGACCATGTCCTCGCCGATGCGGATCAGATTCCGCCGCACCGCGAGGTCGGAGATGGTGCGGCCGTAGTCGGCCGCGTTGATGACGGACGTGGCTTCCGCGGCTAGACGGGCCAAGTATTGGGCAACGTTCAGGCTGCCGATCTCTACGTCGGATGACAAGAAGGTCTTGAGAGTCCCCGGGCTGGCTACCTTTCCCGCGCGGATCAGTTTCGAAGAGAGATCGAAAATCTCCTGATGCAATGGCTCAAAGAAGTGATGAGGCTCCAGAAAATCGGAAACGCGGTAGAACGCCTCGTTGTTGACCAGGATAGCCCCGAGTACCGCCTGCTCCAGTTCGATATTTTGCGGCGCGCTGCGAAGTGGCGGCGCTTCGGGCTCCGGCAGCTTGCGGACGGTCGAATCGAATGGTGCCATGAGGGCCGATCGAAGGAGTGGGGTGTGTCGAAATTAGGAGCGGTCGCACTGAAGTTTTCTTGGTTTTAAGCGGACTCGGGAATCACACCACTACATGTCGGCACTCTCTCGGCGTTGGCACTGTCGCGAACCGGACGCATTGCTTAACACCCGAGCGCGGAGAGGGAAGGTAGTGCCTCGTTCTGTCCCCGTTACCCACCGCCGGGGTGTGAATCGAGCTGTGAACTCCGGGCGACGCTTGACCGCGGCGAAGGCAACGGATTGGCGGCGCGGGATCATTCGCCCGCGAGCCGCAACGGCGGCCGCTGGCCGCCCTCCAGAGCGCGCAGCCGTGCCTCCTCGCGCGCGATGTAATCGCGCGTGACCGGCACCACACCCTGGCGCTTGGCGAGCTGAATCTGCATCACCATCATGGCCTGCTCGCGGAACGCCATCTCGGAGGCGGCGAGATAGAACTCCCACATCCGCACGAACCTCTGGTCGTAGATCCGTTCGGCCTCCTCGCGGTGGGCGAGGAAACGCTCGCGCCAGGCCCGCAGCGTCTCGGCGTAATGCAGCCGCAGGAATTCGATGTCGGTGACCAGCAGGCCCGAGCGCTCGATCGAGGGGAGGACCTCCGACAACGCCGGGATGTAGCCGCCGGGAAAGATGTATTTGGCAATCCAGGGGTTGGTGACGTTCGGCCCCTCGGAGCGGCCGATCGTATGCAGCACCATGACGCCGTCATCGGACAAGAGTCCGGCGCACTTCTGGAAATAGGCGTCGTAGAACACGAGGCCGACGTGCTCGAACATGCCGACCGAGACGATCCGATCGAATTTTTCCTGCAGGTCGCGATAGTCCAGTCGCGATAGTCCTGCATGCGGAACTCGACCGAGCGCGTCAGGCTCTTCTCGGCCGCGCGCTCGCTGGCGCGCTGCCATTGCTCCTGCGATAGCGTGATGCCGGTGACGCGGGCACGGCAGAATTCGGCGAGATAGAGCGCAAGCCCGCCCCAGCCGCAGCCAATATCGAGCGTCCGCTGGCCCTCCTTCGGCATCAGCTTGGCCGCGATGTGGCGCTTCTTGGCGATCTGGGCGTCGTCGAGCGACTGGTCGGGATGCTCGAAATAGGCGCAGGAGTACTGCCGGTCGGCATCCAGGAACAGCGAATAGAGCCGGCCGTCGAGATCGTAGTGATGCGCGACATTGCGCCGCGCCCGTGTCGGCACATTGAGCTGCTTCAGCCGCCGGTAGAAGAAGCGCATCCACCATTGCAGCCGCGCCCAGCCGGGCGGCATGCCGTCGGTGGTCTGGCCGAGAACGATCGCGAGCAGATCCGCGATCGTGCCTTGCTCCACCCGCAGCGTGCCGTCCATGTAGGCTTCGCCGAGCCGAACCTCGGGATCGAGCAGCACGCCGCGCTGGGCGGATTTGGTCATGAAATAGATTGCGACCGGCGGGCCGGAACCGTCGCCGACAGTGAAAACGGAGCCGCGCGCCGTGGTGAACCGCAAGGTCCCCCGGCGCACGAATCGCCTGAGCAGCAACTCCAGCAGCCGGTCCATCGGCCGCACCCGTCGTGCCTCTCAGGCCCGGTCACTGTTTCCCCTGGCCGGGCCCGTTCCGCGAGCGGCCAAAACAAAGCCGTGCGGATAGGAATATTAGACCAAATTCCAAGCTTTCGGGCAATGCGGGACAATTGCTCGCACCCGCCTCACTTTCGCGCAATTATAGGCTAAGTGTCTGTCCGGGAACAATTTGAATTCCTTGAATCAGTTGTGATTCAAGAGTGGTGGCCTGATTCGAGGAGGGTCACCGATGTGGACGGCGAAGAACCGCGGACGTTACGACCGCAGCAAGTTGCGATACCCGAGTGACCTGA
>CAMAWG010000054.1 GCA_945861855.1 Rhodoplanes serenus | reverse complement strand
GCCAGATCAACATGCGCAAGGTCGATGGCTGGCAGACGCTCGCCACAAAGCCAATCGATCAGCCAATTGACCTTGCCGCCTGAAACTGTACCTTCATGTTACCGGAGAGCGCGCCACACCGAATTCCAACCACTCCCGCTACGGCACCTGAGTTTAGGTTGGACGGCGGTCACTATGGCGGCCACAAGCATTTGCTTGAGTGGCGACTCTTGGACGATCCGCCGAACGGATACGGTCGTATTTTCGACGATCAGTCCCGGCGCGAAGGCTTCCAATAGAAGGACCGCCTCTTTCACTAAGCGTTCGTTGGCAATCAGGCTTTCCGCGAGCGCCGAAACGGTCGGATAGCTTTCCACGTCATATTCGATCACGTGACGTAAAGATGATTCCATAGCGATCCCCCGACGCTTGAGACCGCAAGTATAGTGTCTGAGGACTGCTAGTAACAATCACTGCCGATGCCGCAGGGAAGAGCCGCTCCGGTGGGGCGACGATTCTTTCAACAACCGGCGTTTCTTATGAGTTCGGCCTGCTAGAGATGTATGATGTCAACGTCCTTCCACTTGTTCTTTAAGTACTCTGCAACAAGCCGACGATGGCAGTGATGAGGTTTATCCTCACTGCAAAGCAAACATGCGTCATCAAATAGCGCGCGATCCAATTCTTCCACTTTTCGGTGCGCCATGAGCTGTAAAAATTTCTCGGTGTAATTTTCCCACGACCCTTTTTGTTTTTTGAACTCATCCAGCATTGGCTTGGTGGGTGCGAGATCGGGATGGTGTTCGTAGCTGACATGGGCAATCTCTTCACAGAAGAACCGAAGATCGTCCTTTTTTGCGAAGCCTGCCAATTGAGAGACGTTGTTCAAACGTACATCAATTAGTTTTTTTACATGCGCCTTCGAAAGCCGTGAAAAGAATTTCTCCGCTGATGTTTTTGTGAAGCCAATTGTAAACAATTTCATTCAGCCGGTCTCGCATGTTGGTGCTGGACTTTGGATGTCTCTCCGCTGTCCTCTCGATAGGCGATTTCCTTTCCTTGGTGAGCGTAGGCTTCCGAGATAGCTTCCTCGGGGAACATATCCGCGCTAGGCATCCTTAGTCTTGCAATTAGACGTTCGATTGCGTGCGCGTGATCTTCCAAATTTCCATTGCCAAGAATGTGTTTGACGGAAATGCCTTCGTTGGAAAGCGTTCTCGCTACAAGAATTGTCCGATGGCAGTCTAAAGGCTCTTTCTCAGCGCACATCAGAGCTATTCGATATTCTTTTGCGCCCTCCTTTACCCGCTTGATGCCTTCTCGGAAGAGGTCGGTCTTCGCAAGCAAATCGTATTGGACTTGACCGTTGCGGTAGCAGCTCTTGTCTTCGGAGCGCGCGCCCAATTCTTTTCCAAGAAAGACGTACTTGATGTTGGCTTCCTTCAAAGAAACCTTGAGGTCTTCGCGATTGAACTGAGGGTTCATCCGGCTGTACGGACGGGAACGAACATCACATACAGCGGTTATGTTGTGCGCTTGTAGAAGCGAAAGAAATGTTTCAATCGGATGGGTTGAATGACCAATGGTGTAGACGTTTTCAGCCATTTTTCTTTACCCGATCTTGGGTGATAAGTGCCGCTGCAAGTTTGTAAGCGTGTCCCTTGTAGGGTTCTCCGAGGCTGACACAGAGAATCGCGTTGGCGACCGGGAACGTTCCATTCTGGCCTTGTAGATATTTCCGCTCCATCTCGGCGTCCGTCAAGGAAAGGCTGTAGTGCGCTTGGTTCAGCGTGAAATTCGCGCGCGCTTTACGCTTCGCTGGGCCGAAAACGCCGCCTTCCTCTCCGACAGTAATCCGCAGATTCGTCGGCCTCACGAGCAAAAGCGAGTTCGTAAGCTTAGCAGCTTCCGCATCCGGCACTTGGTCGTTCTCACCGTGGTACGTCGAGTGACCGTTGATCCAGAGAGCACCTTGTACGTTATCTAGTGCGCCTTCGACTTGTGCCCAAGTGGCGTCGCCAGTTTTCTGCCAGTAGTAACCCGGATCGATTAGATGGTTCTCAGACTGAAACGTATGTGCCTTCGGAGCCATAAACGGGATCGCTATCGTCTCCAGAAGGCTAGGAGAGTGCCCATCGTGGTAGCGCCTCTCTTCTTCCGAAATTTCTTCGTGAGGGCGCGCGCTAACCGGACGAATCCAGACACCGGTTTTCCCGCCGGTCAGTTCCTTGCCAGCAAGGCAGCGTCCTGACAGTTTTCGTGAGTTCGCGAGACACACGATGGTCTTTGTGTATTTCGGTTCCTCTGCCATGGCGAGGAATATGGCATCGATAACGGGAAAGAGCACGACTTTTGCGTTTCGCAACTCGCGGCTTCAACTGATAGAAGTCCGGAAGAACCGCGCGCGCAGGGGTATGGGGCGAATAAAGCTGGGGAGGCGCCATAAAGACCCATTGACGCGGCTTCCCACGAATCGACTTAAAAGCCGATCTGGTCGGTGTTCTCAAGGTAGAACTCTTTGTTCGGAGTGTCGAACACTAGGCGGTATTTAGAAATCATATCTCGGCCAAGCAGCATCGCGAGGCCAGGGATCAGGTTGGCTAAGCCAACTTCAATTGGATAGGGCCTATCAAGTCCGTCAATCTGAACAACAGCACCATAAACACTACCGACGCCCGGCTCAGCCTGATTTTGCGTGGGCACCGCCCTCAAGGGCGTCAGATTGCCAGCCACGCCTTTCGTTATCATTGTTGTGTTTGCTCCCGTATCGACCAAGGCATCGAAGCGTTTCGTCAGCTTGGTAGCCTCTGCAACTTGGCCTGGGGTGCTCTGATAGGTGAGGCCGACGTAAATATTCACGGCAACGACTGGGATGCCATCGATGTAGTCGTCGGTTGGCTTACCGTTGTGGTCAACAAACCTGATCGCAACGCGCGTTGTCATGGGGTCACGCCTCCAACGGCAGATCATCGTCTCTTATTGTCATTTCCAGCCGATAGTGGCGAATTGCTGCTCGCCCGTAGCGCAGTCGATCACCATGGGCGACAACGAACTTGAAGCGGCCCGCGATTACCATTTGCAGAACGGACGGCAAGGCATCGGAGGGAATCGAGAGCAATCCGGTGAGGTGTCCTCGATGGAGCTGGAGCGAGCCGACGGCATTTGGTTCATGCCGAGCGCGTTTATCTTCATTCAGTTCGCGGTCAGGCAGGAAGGTCCAATCGACATCGAGTGCTTTGACTTTTGTCGGGCGAAGCAAATTTCCACGCAGTTGCAGGTGCCGGTAGTCGGAATAGGGCCCGTCCCCGTACTTGGTCGGGTTCACGCCAAAACTGAAACTCCATTCCCAATCCTTGATCTCTAGTACGTAGTAGACCGTGTCCTCCCGTTGGGATCCACGCCGCCGCTTCCTACGGACGTTCGTTTTGTTTTGTGTAATCATCAGATTTTATCGGCCATTGCGAAGCGAGTTCACCGCTCGTAACGGTCCGGTGCGGCATGATCATCTTCATACTGTTTAAGCGGCGATCTCACTCGTCTTCTTGCGTAAAATTGCCGCTATGAACTTGCCCCACTTTTCCATGCCCGCGCGCTTCTCAGGCATGTAATTCCAGCGATCATAGCTCTTTGAGCTCACGTCTTGAAGCGTGTGGTTTTGCAGGCGGTCGCGGATTTCTTTGGACACACCGGCCTTGCCCGCGAGAGTCTTCCAAGTGCGACGGAGGTCTCGATTCGTCACCACAGGAATGACGCCTCGTTCCCGCTGTCGCCACATGAAGCTGTAGAGCGTTTGCGCGCTCACGGGTCTGGACGGATCGGTGGCCGAGGGGAAGAACCAGCCGTAACGGTTCGGAATGATCGAGCCAATGATTTCCGCTGCAAGCAATGGCACCGGAATAGCATGTGGCTTGCCGTTCTTTGTCTTTGACCAGTCGATGATCTTCTCTTTAGCGTCCCACTGATCGACGTGAAGTCGCGCGATTTCCTCGACCCGTTGGCCTGTGAGCATCAATACTCTCACCGCACGCGTGTAAGGTGGGTGTACAGGCGCGTCTGGAAACTCTAGCCAGCGATAGAGCCGGACAAATTCATCCTCATCCAGCCATCTCGTTCCGACAACTTTTGACTCTGTCGGTATGCCTGCTGCTGGATTGTTGACTAATTTGAAGCGCCTCGGCGACACAGTCCGGTAGTCGAGTTCGGATTTCAGCCCCCATGAGAATGCTGAGCGGATGTAGCTTCGCACGTGATCTGCCATGGCTGGTTTGCCGCGCGCGTAAATGGGACGAAGCACGCCCAGAACCTCGTCGGGTGTAATATCCCGCGCACGTTTCTGACGACCGAGAATCTCGGCGACCTGATGCAAGCTGCTTTCGACTTCGGGCCATGACGATTTCTCAGTCTCCTTGAGGTGCTTCACGTAGCCTTCAAAGAGATCCGCAACTGTGCCTGCTCGGGTGTCGCCCGCTGACTTGATGCTGCTGCGCCTCCGGATAACGTCGGCGAAGTCGCGTTTAAAAACTTCTCGCGCTTCCGCAAGCGACATTGTTGGGTAAGAGCCGATCTTTGATTTTGTGCGCTTTCCCTCGCGCCACTGTTGAGCCATCCATTCGGCTGTCACGCGGGTCGGCATCGGTTTGAGTATCAGGACGAGGCGACCGGTACCCCGTCCTTCGCCGTCGCTCAGCGAAATCTGCTTTTGAGCCCTCTCTGCAAGCGCAGTCGCTTTGCGGATGGCTCCCTCGGTAAGGCTTGGCATGGGTCACCGTTGGGGACGGTTAGGGGGCTGCGACAGGGGACGGTGTGAAGCTCACACCGTCCTTCTTGAGTCTAAACCGTCCCCAGTCGAAATCAACAAAATGCCTGTGTTTGTAAGGGATTATGCGTGATCGAGCGTGATCAAAAACACTGAGTGGGATGATTGTGCACGAGGATGATCGCGGTGGCGCTCACCTCCAGCGCGCGCTTGACCACCTCGCGCGGATAGACCGGCGTGTGATCCACGGTGCCGGTCTGCTGCACCTCGTCGGCGATCACCTGGTTGCGCTTGTCGAGAAAGATCACGCGGAACTGCTCCTTGTCCGCGAAGGCCATGGCGGTGCGGCAGTAGTCGAGCACCGCGGACCAGGATGACAGCACGGCGCGTTTCTTCACCTCGCCGCGGGCGAGCCGGCTGGCCGCGGCCTGGACGATCTTGATCTCCGCGATCGCGGCCTCGCCCAGCCCCTCGACTTCACGAAGCCGCTGCCGCGACGCGGATACCACTTCGCCGAACGATCCAAATTTCGCGATCAACGCCTTGGCCAGCGGCTTCACGTCGCGGCGCGGGATGGCGCGGAACAGCACCAGCTCCAGCAACTCGTATTCGGTGACGGCGTCAGGCCCCGCGTCGAGGAAACGCTGCCGCAGCCGTTCGCGGTGACCGAGGTAATGTGGCACGCCTTCGGCGAGACCGTCCTTCGCATCGCCCTTGCGAGACTTGGGGGGCATGAACCACCGGACACGCGCACAGCTTTACCCGTCAGGATGATAGTACTCAGGCGCCAATGCAATCGCCTCGTGTATCGCGCGGCGCTCAGGTTTACGGCGTTCTGGTCCGGTAGGGGGGCTTGTCGAGGCCCTTGGGCGAGGTCGTGAAGATTTCGACGCCGCCCGCCGTCACCCCGATGGCGTGCTCAAACTGGGCCGAGAGCGAGCGGTCCCGCGTCACCGCGGTCCAGCCGTCGGACAGCACCTTCACATGCGGGCGGCCGAGATTGATCATCGGCTCGACGGTGAAGAACATGCCTTGGCGCAGCACGATGCCCTCGCTGGGTCGCCCGACGTGGACGATGTTGGGCTCGTCGTGGAACAGGCGGCCGAGCCCATGCCCGCAGAAGTCGCGCACCACGCTCATGTGCTGCGCCTCGACGAAAGTCTGGATCGCGTTGCCGATGTCGCCGGTGGTGGCGCCCGGCTTGATGACGGCAATGCCGCGCATCATGGCGTCATAGGTGACCTCGATCAGCCGCTCGGCGCGGCGCGGGATTTCGCCGACCGCGTACATCCGGCTGGAATCGCCGTGCCAGCCGTTGAGGATCAGCGTGACGTCGATGTTGACGACGTCGCCCTCCTTCAGCGGCTTGTCGCCGGGAATGCCGTGGCAGACGACGTGGTTGATCGAGGTGCAGCTCGATTTCTTGTAGCCGCGATACATCAGCGTGGCCGGGAGCGCGCCGTGGTCGAAGGCGAACTCCAGGATCAGCTTGTCAAGGTGATCGGTGGTGACGCCGGGCTCCACATGGCCGACCAGCATGTCGAGGCATTCGGCGACCAGCCGCCCGGCCTTGCGCATGCCCTCGAAGGCTTCCTTGCCGTGCAGCTTGATCTGGCCGGTTTTCCGGAGCGGGGCCGCGGCCGCCTCAACGTAGGTCATGTCGCCTCAAGGCAGGTTATGGGCCGTCAATTTAAGGGCTGACGGCGGCAAAGCAAGCATGCGGCTCATCGCGGCGCGTCCGCCGCCGCGGCGTCGAAGCGCTGACGCGCCGCCTCGATCGCCGCACGGTTCTGCCGCGCCCAAAGCCCGATCCCGCTGACCGGTCCGAGCAGCGAGCGGCCGAGCTTGGTCAGCTCATAGACGACGCGCGGCGGAATGGTCGGGAACACAGTGCGGGTGACGAAGCCGTCGCGCTCCAGCCCGCGCAACGTTAGCGTCAGCATCCGCTGCGAGATGCTGCCGAGCGCGCGGCGGATTTCGTTGAAGCGCTTCGGTCCTGCGCCGAGGTCGCTGACCACCAGGATGGTCCACTTGTCGCCGACGCGGGACAAAACCTCGCTCACCGCCCGGCAGTCCTCGGGCACATGCAGGTTGCCCGGTAACACCGATGTGCCTTCTTGCTTGCGCCGCGCGGTCATCTATCTAGCCTCAGTATCAAGTCGTAACCACTGCACAGAAGGTAACATTGCCATGGCTCAATTCAAGATAGCCCTGATCGTCGGCAGCAACCGCCGCGAATCCGTCAACCGCAAGCTCGCCCAGGCGCTGGCCAGGCTCGGCGCGCCGGGTGTCGATTTCAAATTCGCCCAGATCGACGACCTGCCGCTCTACAACCAAGACGACGAGGGCAATCTTCCCGCCAGCGTCGCCCGCTTCAAGTCGGAGATCGCGGCCGCCGACGGCGTGTTGTTCGTGACGCCCGAGCACAGCCGCTCGATCCCGGCGGTCCTGAAAAACGCCATCGACTGGGGCGCGCGGCCCTGGGGCAAGAACAGCTGGACCGGGAAGGTGGCCGCCGTCACCGGCACGTCGCCGGGCGCGATCGGTACGGCGCTGGCGCAGCAGCATCTGCGGCAGATCCTCGGCGCCCAGGGCGTTGTCCTGAGCGGAGGCGAGGCTTACCTGCAATTCAAGCCGGACCTCATCGACGCCAACGATGTCATCGCCGACGAGGCCACGCGGGGATTCCTGAAGGGATTCCTCGACCAGTTCGCCGCGCTGGTCGGCCGGCTGACGCCGTCCGCGCGAGCGGCAGCCTGAGCTACAATCCATGCAAACGGAATCGCTGCCGGGCGCAGCCGATTCCAGAAAGGTGAGAGTGTCATGTCCATTCGACCGGTGAAGAAAATCATCGAGTCCAAGCCGACGATGGAAGGCGCAGGCGTACATCTGCGCCGCGCCTTCGGCTTCGGCGACACCAAGGAGTTCGACCCGTTCCTGCTGCTCGACGATTTCCGCAACGACAATCCCGAGGAATACAAGGCCGGCTTCCCCTGGCATCCGCATCGCGGCATCGAGACCATCACCTATGTGCTGGCGGGCGAGGTCGATCACGGCGACAGCCTGGGCAACAAGGGCGTGCTCGGCGCGGGCGACGTGCAGTGGATGACGGCCGGCAGCGGCATCATGCATCAGGAGATGCCGCGCGGCGATACGCAGGGCCGCATGCATGGATTCCAGCTCTGGGCCAACTTGCCGCGCGCGCTGAAGATGACCGCGCCGCGCTACCAGGACATCAAGGCCGCGGACGTGCCCGAGGTGATCGACGACGACGGCACCAAGGTGCGGGTGGTCACCGGCGACTTCTGGGGCAGGAAAGGCCCGGTCGAAGGCGTCGCGGCGGACCCGCGCTACCTCGACATCTCGGTGCCGCCCGGCAAGCGCAAGACCTTCAAGGTCGAGGTCGACCGGCATGCCTTCGCCTACATCTTCGCGGGCTCCGGCGCGTTCGTCTCGGCGTCGCAGCCGTTCGGCGTGCTGACCGAGAAGGAGATCGACGGCCGAGAGGTGAAGCTCCGCGAACAGACCGGCAACCGCTCGCTGGTGGTGTTCGACCGCGGCGACGAGGTCACGGTGCAGGCGGGCGAGCAGGGCATCCGCTTCCTGCTGGTGTCCGGCAAGCCGATCGAGGAGCCAGTGGCATGGTATGGGCCGATCGTGATGAACACGCAGGCCGAGCTGAACCAGGCGGTGAACGAGCTGCGCAACGGCACGTTCATCAAGTAGTAGTCAGGAGCCTCGTGTCCCGGGCGCAGCGCAGCACCTCTTGGTGATGCGCTGCAGACCCGGGACCCAGCTTTCTTGAAAGAAAAGAGCTGGGTCCCGGATCATCGCTCGCGCTACGCGCTCGCTCGTCCGGGACACGGGCGGCAACGCCTCAATCCACCATCGGCACCGGCTCGGCAATCTCAATCCCGTCGCTTGTAATCGCGCACCGCCGCGCCATCGCCTCCACGCCGCGCGCCCGCGCCCGGTCGAACGCCGCGCCGTATTTTGGGTCGATGTCGCGCGCCAGCGAAAACCGCTCCGCCGAGCCGATCTGGATCAGATACAGCATCACCGCGCGATGGCCGGCCTCGACCATGTCGCCCAGCTCTTCGAGATGCTTTGCGCCGCGCTCGGTCTTGGCGTCGGGGAATTCCGCAAGCCCGCGCTTGCGCATCAGATGCACGTTCTTGATCTCGACGTAGCAGGGCGGACGGCCCGCGCCCTCCAGCAGGAAATCGACTCGCGAATTTTTGCCGTATTTCACCTCGCGGCGGATCGTGTCGTAGCCGGTGAGTTCCGGGATCGCGCCCACCGCCAGCGCCGCGCCGACCAGCGGGTTCGGGTGCGCGGTGTTGACGCCGACCAGTTCCGGCCCGCCGCCGAAATCGACCTCGATTAGTTCCCAGCTATGGGACAGCTTGCGGCTGGGGTTGTCCGACTTCGACAGCCACACCCGCGCGCCGGGCGTGGCCAACCCCGTCATCGAGCCGGGATTGGCGACATGGACGGTGACGGTCTCGCCGCCCGGCAGCACGACGTCGGCAAGGAAGCGCTTGTAACGCTTGACCAGCGTCGCCGGGATCAGCGGGACAGGGAAGCGCATTGGAGCTATGCGACGAACTTCCCGCCCAGGTCCTCGTCGATATGCACGCGGATGATCTCGTCGAACGTGCTTTCCACCGTGAAGCCCAGCTCCGTCGCGCGCTTGCCTTCGAGCCGATGCGGCCAGCCGGCGACGATGCGCATGACGAGTTCGTCCGGCTCGCGGCGGATGCGCGCCGCGACCTTGTCGCCGGCGACCCGGCGCAGCGATTCGATCTGTTCGCCGACGGTGCAGCACACGCCCGGCATCGTGATGTTGACGTGCGGCTCGACCTGCTCGCGCGGCAGCCCCGCGCCGTGGATCAGGAAGCCCACCGCCGAGCGCGGGCTGGCGTGGGTGTGCACCACGGATTCGGAAACCGGCAGCAGCGCCTCTTGTCCGGCCAGCGGCTCGCGGATGATGCCGGAGAAGAAGCCCGAGGCCGCCTTGTTCGGCTTGCCCGGCCGCACCACGATCGACGGCAGCCGGATGCCGACGCCCTCAATGAAGCCCTTGCGCGTGTAGTCAGTCAGCATTGCCTCGCACATCAGCTTCTGCGTGCCGTAGGAGGTGAGCGGCGTCAGGTGGAATTCGTCGGAAATGGTATGATGGAAGGGCGCGCCGTACACCGCCATCGACGAGGTGAAGATCACGCGCGGCTTGTAGCCGTCGCCGGTTTTGCGAATCGCTTCGAGCAGCGCCCGCATGCCGTCCAGATTGGTGCGATAGCCTTTCTCGAAGTTGAGCTCGGCCTCGCCCGAAACGACGCCGGCCAGATGGAAGATCACGTCCGGCCGCTCCGAGATCGCCTTCTCGGCGACGCCCGCATCGGCGAGGTCGGCCGCCCGGGTCTTCTCATGGTCGGAGAAGCCCGCGAGCCGCGCCGGGGCGACGATGTCGATCAGGGTGAGCTTCTCGACCGGCTGGCCGTTCAGCGCGCGGTCGATCACCAGCCGCTCGGTGAGCTTGCGGCCGATCATGCCGGCCGCGCCGGTGATGAGGATGTGCATGCGGTTCCCTTGCGGCCCTATGCGCCGAGCTTCGCCTTCTGCCTCCCATCCCTATCGAAATTCTCCGGCACGAGCCAGCGCTCGAACGCGGCCTTGCGCGCCGGCCATTCGCTGTCGAGGATCGAGAACCAGGCGGTGTCGCGGTTGCGGCCCTTGACGATCATGTGCTGGCGAAACAGGCCCTCATAGGTGAAGCCGAACCGCTCCGCCGCCCGGCGCGACGCGGCGTTGAGCGCGTTGCACTTCCACTCGTAGCGCCGATAGCCCAGGGTCTCGAAGGCGTAGCGGGCGATCAGGTATTGCGCCTCGGTGCCGAGCGGCGTGCGCTGCAGGGCCGGCGAATAGACGATGTTGCCGACCTCGATCACCCGCATGGCCGGGCGGATCTCCATCAGCGAAAGGACGCCGACGGTGCGCCCGCCGGCGTCGACCACGGCATAGAAAATCCGCTCCTTGTGCTGTTCATACGCGGTCATGGCTTCCAGGAACGAGGCCTGATCGGCGAACGGACCCGACGGGATATAGGCCCAGATATGATCGTGGCCGCGCAGCGCTTCCCACAAGCTGGGGCCGTGCCTGGCGGCGCTGAGGCGCTCCAGCGTTCCATAGCGGCCGGTGAGCGTCACGGAGCCCGGAAACTGCGCGGGCGTGGAGTCGACCTCGGGACCGACCGGCAGCGACGAATTCACCATCAGAATGACTTGCGGTCGTCGCTGAAGAACTTATTCAGCTCGGCGTTGGTGATGACGCCGCCGAAGCTGTCGAACTTGCCTTCGCCGGCAATCGCGCGCGCCGACTTGATGAAGGCGTCCATCGCCACCCGCGCCATGGTCCCGCCGACGCTGATGCGGCGCACGCCCATGCCGGCGAGGTCGCTCACTGTGAAGCCGAAGGCGCCGCTGTTGAGGAAGTTGATCGCCTTGGGCGCGACCGCCTTCACCGTCGCTTCGATCTGCTCGCGGGTCTTGATGCCGGGCGAATAGAGGCAGTCGGCGCCGGCATCGGCGAAGGCTTTCAGCCGGCGGATTGTCTCTTCCAGATCGGGCCGGCCGCGAATGAAGCCCTCCGTCCGCGCCGTGAACACCACGTCGCCGCCGGCCTTGTCGATCGCCGCGCGCGCGGCCTTGACGCGAGCGAGCGCGAGGTCGAAGTCGTACAGCGGGATGTTCGGATCGGTGGTCGAATCCTCGATCGACAGCCCTGCCACGCCGGCGGCGATGCAGCGCGTCACGTTTTCGGCGACGCCGTCGGGATCGTCGGCGAAGCCGTTCTCGAAGTCGGCGTTCAATGGAATGTCGGTCGCTGTGGCCAGCTCCTTGAAATGCGCCAGCACGTCGTCCATCGATTGCGCGCCATCGGCAAAGCCTTGCGAATGGGCGTGGCCGGAGCTCGTCGTCGCCAGCGCCTTGAAGCCGAGCCCTTGCAGATAGCGCGCGCTGCCGACGTTCCAGGGATTGGGAATGACGAAGCAGCCGGACTTGTGCAGTTCGCGGAACGTCTTGCGCTTGTCGGCGGTGGACGGGCGGGCGGATGGCATGAAACACTCCCGGCGATTGAGATGACGAAGCCTGCCACGGCGTCGCGCGCCGGGACAGCGCATTTCGGTGATGCTGACATGAAGCGGCGTGATGGCGCGCCGCAGCAGGGGTTCGGGAATGAATGAAGCCTTGTTGAGAGACTGTGTCGATCTGGATGCCCTGGAGCAGAACGCCCAGCGCGTGATGCGCCCGGAATCGTGGGTGTTCTGCGACACCGGCGCCGACGACGAGATCACGGCGAAGGAGAATGTCGCCGCCTGGCGGAAGCTCAAGCTCCGCCCGCGCATCCTGCGCGACATCGTCGATATCGACACCAGCGTGAGCCTCCTGGGCGCGCGGGTGAACACGCCGATCATGGTGGCGCCGACGGGCCGACATCATCTGTTCCATGCCAACGGCGAGCGAGAGACAGCGCGCGGCGCGGCGGCCGCCGGCGCGCTGTATGTCATGTCCACCAGCGGCGCGACCCTGGTCGAGGATGTAGCCAAGGAGAGCGGCGCGGCGCCGCAGTGGTTCCAGCTCTACATGCAGCCCGACCGCGAGGCGACCGGCGCGCTGCTCGACCGCTGCGTCAAGGCGGGCTTCAAGGCGCTGGTGCTGACCGTCGATCAGCCGGTGCCGGGCTGGAGCCCGCGCGCGGCGCGAACGCCGGTGATTCCGTCTCCAGCCATTCGCAGCGTCAACATGGTCGGCCAGCCGATCGCGAAGACCGCCTACGATCCGGACCGCAAGGGGCTCGCCATGTTCCCCACGAACTTCGGCGACCTGGAATGGCTGGTGCAGCGCTGCGCCATGCCGGTGGTGGTCAAGGGCGTTGTGCGCGGCGACGATGCGCGGCGCTGCGTCGATTGCGGCGTGAAGGGCATCATGGTGTCAAACCACGGCGGCCGCCATCTCGACACCACGGTGACCACCGCCGAGGTGATCTCGGAGGTTGTGGAGGCGGTCGGCAAGACCGCCGAGGTGTATGTCGACGGCGGCATCCGGCGCGGCACCGATATCGTCAAGGCGCTGGCGCTCGGCGCGCGCGCGGTGCTGCTGGGGCGCCCGCCGCTGTGGGGCCTGAGCGTGGCAGGCGCCGCTGGCGTCAAGGCGGTAATGGAGCACATGCATGGCGAAATGGTGCGCGCCATGCAGCTCTGCGGCGCGAACAGCCTCGCGGCGCTGACGCCCGATCTGGTGAAAGCGTGAACGAACTCATCCCTACTGGAAAACTTCGCGTCGGCGTCGCGCTGGCCCCGGCGCCGTCCCCGTTGTTCGTGACCCAGGACACCAACGGCGAGCCGCGCGGCGTCACGATCGATCTCGGCAACGAACTGGCCAAGGAGCTCGGCGCGCCCGTCGAGTTCGCGGTCGCGCCGAACACCGGCGAGCTGGTGGATCAACTGGAAGCCGGCCAGATCGACGTATCGTTCATGCCGGTGGATGAGGAGCGCAAGAAGCGCATCGACTTCGGCCCGGTCTATTTCCTGGTCGAGAGCACCTACATGGTGACGGAGGCCTCCGGCATCCGGGCGGTGGACGAGGTGGACCGGCCGCACGTCCGCGTCGTCGGCATCGCCAACACCACGACGATCCGCGCTGCCGCGCGCAGCCTGAAGAGCACGACGATCAAGGCCGTGCAGTCGATCGGCGAGGCGATCGAGATGATGACCGGCGGCAAGGCCGACGCCTTCGCGCTGTCGCGCGACTCGCTGCCGCCGTTCGTGTCGAAGCTGCCCGGCTCGCGCATCGTCGACGGCGGCTTCCAGCTCACCGGAATCGCCATCGCGGTGCGCAAGGGCCGGCCGGAGGCGCTCGCCGCCGTCACGGCGTTCATGGACAAGGCGAAGAACTCCGGCGCGGTGCGCCGGGCCTTCGATGGCGCGGGCCTGTCGCACCTGATGGTCGCGCCCTAAGGCTAGCCCGCTTTCATCCCGAGGTTCGGCAGGAACGTCGCGATCTGCGGAAAGATCGCGATCGCGACGATCACCAGCAGCAGCACAACCCAGTACGGCATCGCTCCGATGAAGATCTCGCTGAGCGGGACGCTGGCGTCGGAGATCGCCGCCTTGACGGTGAACACCAGAAGCCCGAACGGCGGCGTCAGCAATCCGCATTCGACCGCCAGGATACCTATGATCGCAAAGGCAACCGGATCGAAGCCGAGCTGGACCGCGATCGGCGCGAAGATCGGCACCGTCAAGAGAATGATCGAGATCGAATCGATCAGGCAGCCGAGCACGAACCAGATCGCCACCATCACCAGCAGGACGCCCCACTGACCGAGGCCGGTGCCGACCAGAAACAGCTTGGCCGCTTCGGTGAAGCCGGTCATCGACAGCACGCGCGAATAGAGCTGCGCGCAGAACAGCAGCAGCAGCAGCGGGCCGGAGGTTCGGCCGACCGACAGGATCACCTGCCAGACCTCGCGCCAGGTGATGCCCTTGATCAGCGCCAGCACCAGCGCGCCGACCGCGCCGACGCCGGCACCCTCGGTCGGCGTGCAGACGCCGAACCAGATCGCCGATAGAACGCCAAGCACCAGCAGGACCACAAGGCCGGTGCTGCCGAGCACGCGGCCGAGCGGCTCTTCGCTTTCCGGGGCACTCATCGCCGGCGACGCCACGTCGGCGCCGGGCGGCACGGCGGCCGCGGACACCCGCCGCCGCCCGCCCGCCAGCTCTGGATTGACGATGGTGGCGATCACCACATAGGCGATCATGCCGCCGGCGGTGAGCATCCCCGGGATCACGCCGGCCAGGAACAGCTTGCCGATCGATATCTCGGTCAGCACCGCCCAGACGATCATCAGCACCGAGGGCGGAATCAGCATGCCCAGGCAGGCGCTGCCGGCGACGCAGCCAAGCGCGAAGCCGCGCTGGTAGCCGTAGCGCATCATCTCCGGATAGGCGATGCGCGAGAACGCCGCCGCCGCCGCGATGCTGACCCCGGTCACGAATGCGAACAGCGCGTTGCTCAGAATGGTGGCGACGGCAAGCTGCGCCGGCAGCCAGCGGCTGAACCGGTGCGCCAGCGTATAAAGGTCGCGCGCCGCGCCGCATTTGGCGAGGAAGTCGCCCATCAGCATGAACAGCGGGATGACCGCGAACACGTAGTCGCGCAGCGCCTCGTAGGCGGTGTTGGCGACGAAGGTGCGGACGATCTCGATGTCGCCGAGCATCAGATAGATGCCGAGCACCGCGGTGATGCCGAGCGCGATGGCGATGTGCACGCCGGCGAACACCAGCCCGAGAACCACCACGACGATGGCGATCATGTCGAAGCTTTGCATCAGAGCGGACCTGCGCTGCCGGGAGATCGCGGCAGCTCGGGCACGGTGCCGGCGATCAGGCCCCTGGCGGCGGTGACCGCCTGTCCGACATAGATGATAGCCACCAGCAGCGATCCGAACATGACCACGGTGCGCGCCGGCCACACCGGGATGCGCAATGCGCCTTCGCCCTCGAACTCGCCGCTGTTCCAGGCGTGCAGCGCGGGCTCGTAGCTTCCCCACACGATGAGCCCGAAGAAGGCCGCGCCGAGAACGCCGGAGAGCAGCGCCGAGATCAGCGGTCCGCGCGCTCCGAACAGTCCGACCAGGATATCGGCCTGCAGCATGCTGCCGCTCTGCACCGAATAGCCGGCGAGCAGGAAGCAGATGACGACGATCGACATCGAGACGATTTCGGGCGTGCCCTTGACCGGGCTGTTGAACACCACGCGCCCGATGACGTCGGCGACGACCAGGAAGCTCAGAAAAAACGTCAGCAGCGCGGCGACGGCCAGCAGCACGTAGACAAGGCGGTCGTTGATCCGGTTGAACATGTATCGCCTGAATTTCGATTTTTCGTGTCCCGGGCGCAGCGCAGCACGAAGTGGTGCGCTGCAGACCCGGGACCCCGGTACTTGCTTCGGAGAAAACCGGGGCCCCGGATCAGCGGTACAGCGCTTGTGCGCTGCACCTTGTCCGGGGCACGTCGTTGCTTCGTCCGGCTACTTGGTGCTGTAGCGCACCGGCCACTTGTGGCCGTTGTCCTCGGCCGCCTTGAGCGTGATCTCGAGCACTTCGGTGCCCGGCAGGCCCTTGCCGTCGAGCTCCTTGGCCATCTGCGCCGGCCACTTGTCCAGCGACTTCGCCCAGTCCTGCGCGACCTTGTCCGGCAGCTTGCGGACCACGGCGCCCTTGGCTTTGAGCTCTTCGACCTGCTTGGGATAGTTCTCCTTGTTCACCGTCCCGGTCTTCGCCTCGTATTCCTTGGCGACCTCCAGGATGATGTCCTGCACCTCTTTTGGAATCCGGCTCCAGCGCGCCGAATTGACGGTTAGGCCGTGCCAGGTGATCGCGCCGAAGCCGATCTCGGTGTAGTACTTGCCCTGCTCGTAGAGCTTGAAGTTGACGTAGCCCGACGGGAACATGATCCAGCCGTTGTAGACGCCGGTCTGCAGGCCCGTGTAGGCCTCGACCAGCGATCCCTGCACCGGCACCGCGCCCGCGAACTCCAGCCACTTCAGATTGAGGCCGGCGCCGGCGAGCTTCACGCCCTTGAGATCGGAGACGTTGTTCCACTCCATCGTGGTGCCGAGGTTGTAGCCGTTGTCGGCAATGAGCGCGATCAGCTTCTGCCGGAACTTGTCCTCGAACACCTTCGACATGTACGGCACCTTGTCGTACACGGCGCGCGCCACCTTCAGGCTGGTCACCGGGTCCATGGTGCCGAACGGCAGCATCACCTGGAACGCATGCAGCGGCAGGTTCGACGGCTCGAAGCAGAAGCAGAAGCCGCCGATGTCGATGATGCCGGACTGCACGCCTTCCAGCGTGTCGGCGACCTTCACCATCGCGCCGCCGTAGCCCTCGACGAACTCGACCTTGTGCTTGGTCTTTGCAGCGACGCGCTTGGTCACCTCAGGCACGAAGAAGCTCTGCATCAGGTTGACGTAGGTGTTCGCCGGCGGATGGCCTGACGCGATGCGCAGGCGGATGGCCTCCTGCGCCGACGCGGCCGTGGCGGCTGCCACGAATCCCGCGCATGCCAATGCCTTCACCAAGGTGCGGATGGTCATTGATCTCCTCCCCGACCGCCCTGAGGGCGGCTGTTTTCATTGTAGCGCCGAAGCATCGGTCGGGGGTGCATCGGCTGTCAACACGCCTGATGTCGCTGCGCCGTTGTCTTTCCGGGTGCCGCAACGAGCTCCGTCATTCGGGGGCGCCGCAATGCGCTTTCGTTCAGTTTGAGGGCCTCTCCACTGTCATGCCCGGCCGTGTGCCGGGCATCCACGCCTTGCTTACTTCTGTTGTGAGCAAGTAAGACGTGGATGGCCGGGACAAGCCCGGCCATGACGAACTCTGATTCTCGTCGCTCAGTGATTGTCCCGCGGCACGCTCGTTTGCGCCACGCGCTGGTACTTCACCGCGGGCTTGAGCACCATGCCGTCGGCGAGCTGGTCGATCATGCCGCGCTGGATTTCCTGCCACGGCGTCTGATGCGCCGGATACTTGAAGCCGCCGGCCGCTTCCAGCGCCTTCCTCCGCTTCGCCAACTCGTCCTTCGAAACGAGAATGTCCGCCGTGCCGTTGTTGAGGTCGATGCGCACGCGGTCGCCGGTCCTGAGCAGCGCCAGTCCGCCGCCTGCTGCCGCCTCCGGCGAGGCGTTGAGGATCGACGGCGAGCCTGAGGTGCCGGACTGCCGCCCGTCGCCGATGCAGGGCAGCGACATGATGCCCCGTTTGATCAGCGCCGCCGGCGGCTGCATGTTCACCACCTCGGCCGAGCCGGGATAGCCGATCGGGCCGACGCCGCGCACGAATAAGAGCGTCCGCTCGTCGATCTTCAGCGACGGATCATCGATGCGGTGGTGATAGTCCTCCGGCCCCTCGAACACCACGGCGCGGCCCTCGAACGCATTCTTGTCCGTTGGGTTGGAAAGAAAGCGCTTCCGGAAATCGTCGGAGATCACGCTCGTCTTCATGATCGCGGAGTCGAACAGGTTGCCCTTGAGCACCTTGAAGCCGGCCTGCTTCTTCATCGGCTTGGCGCAGGTCTTGATGACGTCGGCGTCGGCGATCCTCGCGCGCCTGACGTTCTCGCCCATGGTCTTGCCGTTGACGGTCAGCGCGTCGGCGTGGATGCGCTTGGCTTTCAGCAGTTCGTTCATCACCGCGGGCAATCCGCCGGCGCGGAAATACTCCTCGCCGAGATAGTGCCCGGCCGGCTGCATGTTCACGAGCAGCGGCACGTCGTAGCCATGCGTCTCCCAGTCCTCGATCGAGAGCTTGATGCCGATGTGGCGCGCGATGGCGTTGATGTGGATCGGCGCGTTGGTCGAGCCGCCGATCGCCGAATTGGCGACGATGGTGTTCTCGAACGCCTTGCGGGTGAGAATATCGGAGGGCCGCAAATCCTCGCGCACGATCTCGACCGCGCGCACGCCGGTCTCGTAGGCGATCTGCCCGCGCTCGCGATACGGCGCCGGGATCGCGGCGCAGCCCGGCAGCGACATGCCGAGCGCCTCGGCGAGCGCATTCATGGTCGAGGCCGTGCCCATGGTGTTGCAGTGGCCGACCGACGGCGCGGATGCCGAGGCGAGGTCCAGGAATTCCTGATTGTCGATGCGGCCCGCTGCCAATTCCTCGCGCGCCTTCCAGACTGCGGTGCCGGAGCCGGCGCGCTCGCCCTTCCACCATCCGTTCAGCATCGGCCCGCCGGAGAGAACGATCGCGGGAATGTTCACCGTCGCCGCCGCCATGATGAGGGCGGGCGTGGTCTTGTCGCAGCCGGTGAGCAGCACCACGCCGTCGAGCGGATAGCCGTAGAGCACCTCGACGAGGCTGAGATAGGCGAGGTTGCGGTCGAGCGCCGCGGTCGGGCGCTTGCCCGTTTCCTGGATCGGATGGCACGGGAACTCGAAGGCGATGCCGCCGGCGTCGCGGATGCCGTCGCGCACGCGCTTGGCGAGATCGAGATGGTGGCGGTTGCAGGGGGAGAGGTCCGAGCCGGTTTGCGCGATGCCGACGAGCGGCTTGCCGGAGCGAAGCTCCGGCCCGGTCAGGCCGTAATTGAGATAGCGCTCGAGATAGAGCGCGGTCATGCCCGGATTGTCCGGATTGTCGAACCAGAGCTGCGAGCGCAGCTCCTTACCGCGCGGGGCCAGGGTTTTCGGTTTCTTCGTCATGTTGCTTCTCCCTGTTCTCAGGATGATGACGATGGCGTGCCGTTGCAAGGTGCCTCGCCGGTTTGATTTCGGCGGGGCGATGCGCTCAACTGCGGCGATGGTGAATCAGATTCTGGCCGGTGCGCTCGTCAGCCTCCTCAATTTCGGCATTCATGCGGTGATGACCGGCCTGATCGTGGTCGTCACCCACCATGTCGCCGGACGGACCGACGATCTGCACGTCTTCATGCGGGTGATCGCGCTGCTGATGGTGACGGTGACCGTGCTGACCGCCGCGCATGTTTCCGAGATCGCGTTGTGGGCGCTGTTCATGAAGCTCGCGGGCATCGCGGCCCCGAATCTCACGGTCTTCGAATTCGCGTTCGAGAATTACGTGGCGCTGGGATACGGCGACGTGGTCGCGGGCGGCGGCTGGCGCCTGATCGGGCCGATCATGGCGCTCAACGGCCTGCTGCTGATCGGCTGGTCGGTCGCGCTCATCTTCGAGGTGATGAAAATGGCCGACGTTCAAGTCGGGCGGCGCGAGAAACGCTCCCGTTGACGGACCTGCCCGGGCCGACGCAAATTGGGCCGCACGAGCCAAAAAAATACGCCCAGGGAGCCCCCATGCTGAAGACCATCGCGGCGTTCGACCGCATCGGCGAGGAAAACGCCTTTGCCGTTCTGGCCCGCGCCAATGCGCTCGCGGCGCAGGGCAAGGACATCATCAGCCTCGGCATCGGCCAGCCCGACTTCCGTACCCCGGACTTCATCGTCGAGGCCGCGATCAAGGCGCTGCGCGACGGTCATCACGGTTATACGGCGGCGAACGGCATCCCGCAGTTGCGCGCGGCGGTCGCGGCGGACCTGCACAAGCGCTTCAATGTCGAGGTGTCGCCCGACAGCGTGATGATCATGCCCGGTGGCAAGCCGACGATGTTCATGTCGATCCTGATGTTCGGCGAGCCCGGCGCGGATATCCTTTACCCTGATCCGGGATTCCCGATCTATCGATCGATGATCGAATACACCGGCGCGCGGCCGATCCCCGTGCCGATCCGTGAGGAGAACGGTTTTGCTTTCTCCGCCGAGGAGACGCTGAAACTGATCACGCCGCAGACGCGGCTGCTCATCATCAACTCGCCGGCCAATCCGACCGGCGGCGTTACCGGCAAGGCCGAGGTCGACAAGCTCGTCGCCGGCCTGGAGAAGTGGCCGGACGTTTGCGTGATGTCGGACGAAATCTACGACCACATGGTCTATGACGGCGAAAAGCACGTTTGTCTGTTGTCCTATCCTTCGATCCGCGATCGTCTGATCCTGTTGAACGGCTGGTCGAAGACCTACGCCATGACCGGCTGGCGGCTCGGCTATGGCATCTTCCCGCCGAAGCTCTACGAATATGTCCGCAAGCTCGCCGTGAATTTGCACTCCTGCGTCAATGCCTCGGCGCAATATGCGGGGCTTGCGGCGCTGACGGGGCCGCAGGACGAGGTCCACAAGATGATCGCCGAGTTCGACAAGCGCCGGAAGGTCGTGGTCGAAGGACTGAACAAGCTGCCCGGCGTTTCATGCGCCGTGCCGAAAGGCGCGTTCTACGCCTTCCCGAACGTCAAGCGCACTGGCTGGAAGGCCAAGGAATTCGCCACCGCGCTTCTCAACGAAACCGGCGTCGTCACCATCGGCGGGCCGGACTTCGGCATCCTCGGCGAAGGCTACATCCGGCTGTCGTACGCCAACTCGACCGAGAACATCCTCAAGGCGCTCGACCGGATGGGACAGTTCCTGGCGAGTAGGAAGGCCGCGTGACGATCATGCGAGCGACCGCACTTGTTGTCGCGGCGATGGGTTTGGCGGCTGTCGCAGCGCCCGCGCAAGCGCAGACCTACTATCACTACGAATGCGCCGACGGAGCGAACTTCGAGGTCGGGTTCTATCCGGAAACCAAGGCCGCGTTTCTGCAATTCGACGGCAAGTCGCTGCAATTGCCCAAGCGCTTTTCGCTCACCAGCCAGCGCTTCTCCAAGAATGGCGTTACCTTCTCGATGAAGGTCGGCGGTGTCGCAACCATCCGGCGCGCCGGCAAGACGTCGCAGTGCAAGCTGCAATGACCTGAGCGATTACTTTTCGTGTTCGACGATGATCCGCGCCGCGCCCGGCTTCGGGATGCTGATGCCCTCGCGCTCGAACGTATCCCATAGCGCCAGCATCACCGTGCTGCGCGTGCTGGTCATGCCGGCCGCCGGGTCCTCGATCCAGAAGAACACCACGTATTCGATCGCGGCCGATCCGAACGCGACGACGTGGCAGACCGGCGCCGGCTGCTTGAGCACCTTCGGCACGCTCAGCGCCGCGGCGATGGCGGCGGCCTGCGTCTTGCGCGGATCGCTTCCGTAGCTCGCGCTGAACTTCACGTCGAGGCGCACCGATTTGCTGGAGTAGGACCAGTTGACCACGCGCTGGGTGACGAAATCCTCGTTGGGGATGAGATATTCGCGGCCGTCGCGGGTGTCGACCGAGGTGTAGCGCGCGCCCATCGTCGTGACCCAGCCGACCTGGTGATCGCCGACCGAGATGACGTCGCCGGGCTTGATCGACTTGTCGGCGAGCAGAATGAGTCCGCTGACGAAATTCGAGACGATCTTCTGCAGGCCGAAGCCGATGCCGACACCGACTGCGCCGCCGAACACCGCCAGCACCGAGAGATCGATCCCGACCGAGCTGAGCACGAAGATGACCGCGATGGTCATGATCGCGATGTGGATCAGCTTGCCGAGCAGCACCTGGATCGAAGGCGTGAGCTCCGACACCGCATAGACGCGCCGGTTGAGGAAATTGCTGGTGGCGGTCGCGGCCCACAGCGCGATCAGCAGCAGCGCCGTGGTCTTGAGGATGAGCAGCGGCGTGACTCGCAGCCCGCCCAGCACAATGGCGCGCGAGTCGAGCGCCGCCACGGCGTTGTCGAGCAGGCCGAGGATGCTGAGCGCGGCGATGGTCCATGCGGTGATCGACACCACGCGGTTGATCAGCGGATTGCGGATCAGGCTCGCGAGGATCGCGATCACCACCCAGGCGGTGGCGAGGTTGACCGCCACACCGATGATGTAGGTGCGTGCCTGCGTCACCCAGGTTTCGAGGCCGCCGCGGATTAGCCCCGCGACCACAATAAAAGCCAGCACGCCGAAGTTTGCGATCAGCACGCGGACGACGTTGCGCAGGTAGGCCGGCCAGCCCATCGTCGCCGACACGAGATCGAACCTGCGCCGCAGGATCGCGGCGACGGTGCTGGCGACGATCGCCGCCACGGCGATGGCGCCGAACTGGATCGGCAGCCAGACCGAGGAGAGCTCGGTCCGGAGCGTCAGCCGGATCGTGGTGATCAGCGTCGCCAGGGCGTCTTGCAGGTCGGCTGGGTCCATGCCCTCTCCGGCGGCGCGCTCATGCGCAGCAAATGTGCGGTGGAGATACGCGATTCGGGCGACAACGCCCAATTCCGCAACGCAGCGGTCGCGCGTCAGGTGCGCTGGGTCAGCCGGAATCCGATCAGCACGATGGCGAGCCCGATGAGCTGCAGCACACTCGGCACGCTGCCGAGCGCGATCCAGCCGATCAGCAGCACGCAGGGCGGCACCAGCGTGGGAAACACCGCCGCCCGCCCGGCGCCGAGCAGGACCACCGAGCGCGTGAACAGGTAGATCGCGCCGGGGCCGGCCAGGAGCCCTTGCAGCACGGCTTGCAGCAGGTTTTCCCAGAGGCCGAGCGCGACGATGCGGTCGAATCCGATCAGCATCCCATAGACCGGCAGGACCGCCAGCGACACGACGCTGGTGACGATCATGGCCCGCGTCGGCACCACGCGCCACTTCCGCAGGAACATGCCGAAGGTTGCGAAGAACGTGCCCGCCAGCACGAACAGCAGATCGCCCACGACGCCATGCGCGCCGATGGTGGTGACCGCCTCGCCGCCGATCACCACGAGGCCGGCGACGATGACCAGCGCGCCGGTGACGCGCTTCGCCGGGAGCCGCTCATGGAGAACGACTGTCGCCAGCACGAGGCCGAGCAGCGCCGCGGTCGAGGGCTGGATGATGCCGCCGTGGCCGAGCGGCACCAGCGGGAAGCCCGAGTAGCTGACGAAGGCGATCCCCGGGCCGCCGAAGAACGTCAGCACGATGCCGCGGCCCCAGCCGATGCCGTTGAGGTCGCGTAAGCCCGCGCGCCACGCCAGCGGCAGCAGCACGACGCCGGCCCAGAAGCAGCGGTGGAAGGTGAGGTCCGCGGGCGTAAATCCTACGTCGATGCCGTGCCGCGCGGCGACGAAGCCCGCGGCCCAGAACACCGCCGCACCGGCGCCGCAGGCGATGCCGGCTAACGTCGCGCGGCTCGATGGAGTCGATGGGTTCATCCGACTTCTCCACCGTCATGCCGGGACAAGCCCGGCCATGACGTTGCAATGTATTGCCACGAATACGCCGCTCTTATTGCTGGTGCCAGTGCTCCGGCGGCATGGACGCCTGAGGGTCATAGGGCTTTCGGAAGTGGCCGCGGAATGCTTAGGATCGGATCGAACACCGAGGGAGTGAAACGTGGCCAAGAACAAAGTCATCATCACCTGCGCCGTGACCGGGGCGATCCACACGCCGTCGATGTCGCCCTATCTTCCGATCACCGCACAGGAGATCGCCGACGCGGCGCTCGGCGCGGCCGAGGCGGGCGCGGCTGTCGTGCACCTGCATGCGCGCAATCCGCAGGACGGCCGTCCGGACCAGACTCCCGAGGCCTTCCTGCCGTTCGTGAAGGTCATCAAGCAGGCCTCGAACGTCGTGATCAACCTGACCACCGGCGGCTCGCCGACCATGATGGTCGAGGAGCGCGTGCGCCCCGCCGCGACGCTCAAGCCGGAGATAGCCTCGCTGAACATGGGCACCATGAACTTCGGGCTCTATCCGATGATCCCGCGCTACAAGGGCAAGTTCAAATACGACTGGGAGGAGCCGTATCTCGAAGGGTCGAAGAAGGGGATGTTCAAGAACACCCTCGCCGACATCGAGTTCATCCTCACGACCTGCGCAGAGAACGGCACCCGCTTCGAGGTCGAGTGCTACGACATCGGCCATCTCTATACGCTGCGGCACTTCCTCGATCGCGGCCTGATCAAGGCACCGCTGTTCATCCAGTCGGTGTTCGGCATCCTCGGCGGCATCGGTCCGCATCCGGAAGACGTGATGCAGATGAGGCGCACCGCCGACCGTCTGTTCGGGAACCAGTATCACTGGTCGGTGCTGGGCGCCGGCGCCAGCCAGATGCGGGTCGCGGCGATGGCGGCGTCGATGGGCGGCAATGTCCGCGTCGGCCTGGAGGATTCGCTCTGGATCGGGCCGGGCAAGCTCGCCGAATCGAACGCTCAGCAGGTGAGGAACGTGCGCCAGATTCTCGAAGGGATGGGGCTCGAGATCGCCAACCCCGACGAGGCGCGCGAAATTCTCTCGCTCAAGGGTGGCGACAAGGTGGGATTCTAGGACGGCCAAAAGCCAGGGCGCGGAACCTCAGGGTGCGCCCACGTGCGCGCTTGCGCAATTGGGCGTTGTGCTGTTCATCCTGACGAATGACGCATTCGACACCGCTGATCGCAACGATCGTTGTCGGCATTGTGCTGGCCTTCGGCCTCGGCGCGCTCGCGCACCGGTTCAAGATATCGCCCCTGGTCGGCTATCTGATTGCCGGCGTCGTGATGGGTCCGTTCACGCCCGGATATGTCGCCGATCAGCATCTGGCGGATCAACTGGCGGAATTGGGCGTCATCCTGCTGATGTTCGGTGTCGGCCTGCACTTCTCGCTCAACGACCTGCTCTCGGTGCGCGCCATCGCGATC
>CAMAWG010000053.1 GCA_945861855.1 Rhodoplanes serenus | reverse complement strand
ATTGCGCTTGCGCCGGCGCGCCGAGCGCCAGGGCGGCCATCGCGCCAATGTAAAGCGTTTGTCGTGGCTCCATCATTCCGTGCCAGCGATGCCGACGTCTTTCACAAGCTGGCCCCAGCTTGCGATTTCCTTGTCGAGATATTTCTTGCAGCCGCCAGGAGTCCGGCGGCCAGCGTCGCCGCCATGCGCGCCATGTTCATCTTGTCCTCCCCAACAGGCGCCTATTGCGATCCGGCGACACCGGCATCGCGCACGACCTTGCCCCAGCGCACGATCTCGGTTCTCACGAATTCCTTGAGCTCATCCACGCTGCGGTTCTGCAGCGGCAGAAATCCGTATTTGAGCGTCTGCTCCCTCACCTCCGGCATCGCCAGCACCGCGGTGATCTCGGCATTGAGCTTGTTCAGAATCGGCCGCGGCGTCTGCGCCGGCGCCGCGATCGCCTGCCATGACACCGCCTCGTAACCCGGCACGCCGGCTTCCGCGAGCGGCGGGATATCCGGGAACGACGGATGCCGCGTCTTGATCGAGATGCCGAGCGGACGCACCCGCTTGGCCTCCAGCAGCCCGGTCGCGGGGCCAAGGTCTGAGAACATCATCGGAATGTGGCCGGCGACTAGGTCGTTCAACGCCGGCAGGCTGCCGCGATACGGCACGTGCGACGCCTTCATCCCGGTCATGCTCTTGAACAGCTCCATGAACAGATGGTGCGGCACGCCGGGACCGGCCGAGGCAAACGTCATCTTGTCCGGATTGGCCTTCGCATAGTCGAGCAGCTCCGGCACAGACTTCACCGGCAGGTCGACGTTGACCATGAGCACGAACGGCGTGCCGGACAGAAGGCCGATCAGCGAGAAGTCCGTCGTCGGATCGTAGGGAAGATTCTTATAGAGCGAGACGTTGACCGCCATGGTCGGCGCCGGCGCCATCAGCAGCGTGTGCCCATCCGGCGCGGACTTCTGCACATAAGTCGCCGCGATGATCGAGCCTGCGCCCGGCTTGTTCTCGATCACGAAGCTCTTGCCGAGCCGCTGCTCGAGCTTGCCGCCGATCAGCCGCGCCATCTGATCGACGCCGCCGCCCGGGGCGAACGGCACCACCAGCGTGATCGGCCGGGTCGGATAGTCCTGCGCCTGCGCCGCGACCGGCTCGACCGGCGCGAGCATCATGCCAAAGAGAACAATGAGCAGAACGCGCGCGTGACGCATGCATCCCTCCCTGTCGCATTCAGGCATTCGCCCTTGTTGACCGGAGTCTGCTTTATTTAGCCGAGCCCGACAATGAGGTCGTTGAGCACCCCTCCGCGTGTCACGCCGCCTTGCGCCCGTGATGGCTGTGCAGCCGCAGCGACAGCTCGCGCCGGATGTCATTGAAATCCGGCGCGACCACGTCCCGCGGCCGCGGCAGCGTGATCTCCATCTGGCTTTCGATGCGGCCGGGGCTGGGCGACATCACCACCACCCGGTCGGCGAGGAAGATCGCCTCCTCGATCGAATGCGTCACGAACAGCACTGTGAGGCCCGTGCGCTGCCAGATCTCGAGCAGTTCGTCCTGCAGCCGTTCCCGGGTCATGGCGTCGAGCGCGCCGAACGGCTCGTCCATCCGCCCGATCCACAGGCAGTCTGACCTGGAAAATGGCAGGCATTTCTCCGCCGGCGCGCAGCGGAAAGTCGTTCTCGCGGCGCAGCCTCGATTCCCGTGATTCTTGACAGTTTTGCCCCCGGCCGCCATAAGTTCGGCCATTGGCGCGGGCCCTTGCGGTCCGCGCGAATTGTTGCGGCGCTAAGCGCTTGTAACCACAACACAATCCGACTGGAAAAAGCCGGCCCGGATGTTCCGAGTGCTGGGATTGAACGCGGGAAAAAACGATGTTCGCAGTCATTAAAGCCGGCGGCAAGCAGTACCGGATCGTCGAGGACCAGGTCCTCAGGGTCGAGGGCGTCAAGGGCGAGCCGGGCACCATCGTGCAGCTCGGCGACGTCATCATGCTGGGCGGCGACACGCCGCAGATCGGCTCGCCGATGGTCACGGGAGCGAGCGTCGCCGCCGAGATCGTCGATCATGTCCGGGGCGGCAAGGTCATCGCCTTCAAGAAGCGCCGCCGCAAGAATTCGCGGCGGAAGCGCGGCCACCGTCAGGATTTCGTCCTGATCCGCATCTCGGAAATCCTTACCAACGGCGCCAAGCCCACCAAGGGCCCGAAGCCGAAGCCCGAGGCGAAGGCCAAGACCACCGAAGGGGGCACCGAAGGCGAAGGCGGCGACGACAAGCCGAAGGCCAAAAAGGCGGCCAAGAAGCCCGCCAAAAAGCCGGCGGCAAAGGCCAAAGCCAAGAGCAAGCCCGCGGCCAAGGGAAAGAAAAAGTAACGCTCCGCCTGCTAAAGCGCATTTTGTTGCGCCGGCGGGCTGGAGTTCGCAACCGGTATCAATATTTGTGAGATGATTCCGTCACGGAATCGCGGTATACAGACAGCGAGTTTAGGAACAAGGCCATGGCTCACAAGAAAGCAGGCGGATCTTCCCGGAACGGCCGCGACTCCGCAGGCCAGCGCCTGGGCGTCAAGATGTTCGGCGACCAGAAGTGCGTCGCCGGCAATATTATCGCGCGCCAGCGCGGCACCACTTGGCATGCCGGTTTGAACGTAGGCATGGGCAAGGATCACACCCTGTTCGCGCTGATCGACGGCCGCGTGAAATTCGCCACCAAAGCCAAAGGCCGCGTGTTCGTCTCCGTACTTCCGACCGCGGAGGCCGCTGCAGAGTAAAACGGTAGAACCATCGTGGGTCTGCCGGTGTCTGTTCCGAACCGGCGGGGCCCCAAGGGCTCTTGAAGGGGGAGACGGACACCGTCTCTCCCTTCAGCATTTTCAAAGGAGCCCGTGCCATGACGCTGCAAGAGATACCTTCGGAATCGTTTCGCGAAAGAAGTATCCCCGTCCTCGAGACCGAGCGGCTGGTTCTGCGTGCGCCGCGGCTTGGGGACGCTAAATCGGTCGCAGTGCTGGCGAACGACCGCCGCATCGCCGAGAACACGGCACGCATTCCGCATCCGTACCGCGCGGCCGACGCCGAGGACTTCATCGCCACGGCCAATCTCGGCAACGAAGCCGTATTCCTGATCGCGCTGCGCAACGGCGGCAAAGAGCAAATGATCGGCGCCTGCGGCTTCACCCAGGTCGACCGCCATCCGCCGGAGATCGGCTACTGGCTCGGCGTCAAGCATTGGGGCAAAGGCTACGCCACCGAAGCCGTGCGCGCGGTGATCGACCACACCTTCACCGATCTCGGCTGCGAGGCGATCCATTCGTCGGCGCGCGTCACCAACCCCGCGTCGCGCCGCGTGCTGGAGAAGTGCGGCTTCCAGTGGACCGGCGCGGGTCTGCTGCGCATCCGCGCCATCTCGAGCTCGGCGCCGATCGACCGCTTCCGCCTCGATCGCGGATTGTGGGCCTCGCTGAAAAGCTGGGGCGTGGCCAGGCGCGTCTTTGCGTGAACTCTGACTTCGACTCCTGGTCCCAAGGGGACCAGGAGTCCGGCGTGCAAAATAGCTATCAGATGGCTGTTTTTTCATGGGCAGATACAGCGCCGTCGAAGCCAAGAATCAGCTTTCGGGGCTTATCGACCGTGCCCTCAAGGGCGAGGGCGCGGTGATCACCCGGCACGGCAAGCCGGTCGCCGAGTTGAAAGCGACCTTGCCACCCGCGAGCCGATCGCGCCCGAGGCACTCGATTGGCTGTCCAAGCGGCGCGCTAAGCGGCCGCCTGTGCAGTTCGACTCCGGCACGCTCATGAGAAAGTTGCGAAACGAGTGGCGGCGTTGAGCATTGATCTCGACGCGAGCGTGCTGATTTCGCTGTTCTTATCGGATGCAAATTCGAAACGGGCAGGCAGCAAGCCTCTCCTTCGTCGGAAAGCTTGCCCATGTCTGCCCCCATGGAGCGCATTGGCCAAGGAACCGGATATCCAGCCGCAGTGAACGGCCCTGAGATTCAGTCGGCTTCGAAGCGGTAGTACCTGGCAAAGCGCATCAGCGGCTCGTCGGACAATCGGAACAGGACCGCGTCGGTATCCGCCTTGTGCTCGTGCTTGATCCACGCCGGGATCACGATCGTGTCGCCGCGCCGCCACTTGTAGCGGTCGCCGCCGACGGACGTCTCTCCGCTTCCTTCCGTCACGCAAAGCACCTCATTGGCGGTCGAGCGCTGGCGCCGGGTCTTCGTTCCGGCTGACAGCCGCTCCATGGACAGGCCCATCGTCGGCATGTCCGGCGCGGCGAGCGCGATGCGGGCACCGTGATGCCCCTCCGGATGCGGCTTGGCCTGATCCAGATTCCGCGCGATCGAATCGCGCTTGAAGCGAAACGGCGAATCCGCCCCCACCGAAACGATAGGCTCGAACTCCTGCGGATGCTCTTCGTAGAAGATGGAGCCGAGAAGCTGCGTCAGCGGAACGTCCAGGCCGTCGAACCAATAGGCCGGATCCTGGCCGTCATGACCGTGACCGTGCCAGAACCATCCCGGCGTCAGCACCACATCGCCGGTTTCCATCGGCGTCTTCTCGCCGTTGACGATCGAATAGGCCCCCTTGGCGTCGATGATGACCCGCAACGCATGCGGCGAATGGCGGTGCGACCGCGCGGATTCACCCGGCAGGATCGTCTGATAGGCACAGACCAGCGTTTCCGTCGTGGCGACGCGGTTCTTTGCAGCCGGGTTGCACAGGATCAGGTTGCGACGCTCGGCCAGGTGCACATCCACCAGACGGCTGGCTGCGTCGAGAGCGGGTTTGACGTGCTCGTATTGCCAGTGTGCCGGCACGTAGCTTCCAGTGGGCTCGGCCGTGAGGATCGGCTTGTCGCGCTTGATCCAGCCCGGCGTCATGTCCTGCCGCCGCGCCTCGTCGTAGAGTCCCTCAAGAGTCTCGACCCCCTGGATGGCACGAATGCGTTCGAGGCTCACTGTCTCATTCATCGCAACTCTCCCGATTTCGTGTCTCAGCTTGCCACGGCGACGCAATTGGTTCCATCCGTCGAATGCGGCTCAAGGGCGCGGCGAACGCATGTCAGCGTGGTTGACTCCGCCGTGCGACAGGAGGAGCATCAGTGTGTGTTGAGCGCGCCGCCGAGGCGGCCGCATAAAAGCAACTGAACAACGGAGGTCACCATGACGCCACCGGGTCAGTACCGCCGCTAACCGCCATCGCTGACGTTTGGACGATGGCATAGCGGCAAAACCACGAACGGCACTCCGGGGAGCGGACATCAGCGGGCCGCATCAGTGAGGCATGGCCCCTTGTCCCTCCCGGGCGCTGCATTAGCGCTTAGGCTATCTCCCGCCCGCAACACGAAAATTCCAATCCTGCGCACCAACACGAAAATTCCAATCCTGCGCACAGCGCAGGATTGATATTCTACGAATGACTGGCGCGGCACGAGATTTTGCGTGAAAATACGCCCCTGCGTGGCATTTGATTTCGCCAGGGAGCACAACATGGCTTATGAGCTCGATCAATTCATCGCCGACTGCCGCAATTTCCTCAAGCGCGATCCCGGCCCAGCCGGACGCGAGCAGGTCCGCGCCAACCTCGAACGGCTTTTGAGCAACAAGGACTTCGTCGAGAAGTATTGCGGCGACGATGTCGAGCGCGGCTTGAAGGTTCTGTACGAGGACCCGGAGCTGAAGTTCCAGGTGCTCGCCCACATCAACGACAAGGCGCGCGTTTCGCCGCCGCACGATCACGGCGAGTCATGGGCGATCTACGGCCAGGCGAAGCTGTGGACCGACATGATCGAATGGAAGCGCGAGGACGACGGCACCGATGCCAAGCACGCCAAGCTGACGCCGGAGAAGAAGTACCGGCTCGAGCCCGGCCACGCCGGGATCTATCAGAACGGCGCGATCCACTCGATCGACTATCCAGACAAATCGCGCTTCGTGCGCGTGACCGGCACCAACCTCGACAACATCAACCGCATCCGGATCGACCTGAAGTCGGGCGAAGTGCACCAGATGACGCCGCAGCAGGCGACGTAAGACTTACGCCAGCCACATAACGTACGTCATGCCCGGCCTTGTGCCGGGCATCCATGTCTTTAGAACAGCAAGACGTGGATGGCCGGGACGAGCCCGGCCATGACGCGGAGAGAGTGTCATGTCATCGCAATCAAAACTGAAGCCGCTCGACCCCCACGCCATCAAAGCCATGCTCTCCGACGGTCGCGAGTTGGCGCTGATCGATCTGCGCGAGGAGCTGATCTTCTCGCGCAGCCATCTGTTGTGGGCGCGATCCATTCCGTTAAGCCGGCTGGAGCTGCGCTTCGCGCGCCTTGTGCCGCGCAAGGACACCCGCGTCGTACTGTGCGATGACAACGATGGCGCGACCGAGCGCGCGGCGAAAATCCTCGCCGCCGCCGGCTACACCGATCTGTCCTGTCTGCAGGGCGGCATCGCCGCGTGGGAGAAGGCCGGCCTTGAGCTGTTCTCCGGCGTCAACGTGCCGAGCAAGGCGTTCGGCGAGCACATCGAGCACGCCTGCCACACGCCGAGTGTCTCCGCCGAGGAACTTGATGCGCTGATGAAGAGCGGCACCGACATGGTCGTGGTCGACAGCCGCCCGTTCGACGAATTCCAGCGCGTGTCGATCCCGAGCGCCACCAACGTGCCCGGTGCGGAACTCGTTCTGCGCATCCACGACATCGCGCCCTCGCCCGATACGCTGGTGGTGGTGAACTGCGCCGGCCGCACGCGGAGCATCATCGGCGCTCAATCGCTGATTAACGCCGGCCTGCCGAACAAGGTGGTGGCGTTGCGCAACGGCACCATGGGCTACACACTGGCGGGTTTCACGCCGGACAGCGGCAAGACCCGGCGCTACGCCGACCCGTCCCATAATGGCCTCGCCTTCGCCAAGGCCGCCACCGAGCGCGTAGCCCAGAAGTTCGGCGTCATGCGGATCGACCAAAAGGCCCTGGCCAGCTTCCGCGCCGACACGACGCGCACGCTCTATGTGTTCGACGTCCGCGATCCGGCCGACTACGCCGCGGGCCATCTGCCCGGCGCGATCAACGCGCCTGGCGGCCAGCTCGTCCAGGCCACCGATCAGTATGCCGGGACGCTCGGCGCGCGCCTCGTGCTGGTCGACGACCGCGAGGTGCGCGCGGTGATGACCGCGTCGTGGCTCAGGCAGATGGGCTGGCGCGACGTGTTCGTGCTGGCCGCGGGCGGCAGCGACACGGGACGGTCGGCTGCGCCCGTGCTCGGCCCCGCGCCGCCGCCCGAGCTCGGCATCGACGCGAAGGAGTTGTCGGAGCTGGTGGCGCAGGACCGCGTCACCGTCGTCGACCTCTCGCTCAGCCCCGCCTATCGCAAGGGCCATATCCCCGGCGCCTGGTTCGCCATTCGCACGCGGCTCCAGCAGGCGCTGGCGAAGATCCCGGTGAACGGCACGCTCGTGCTCACCTCGGAGGACGGCGTGCTCGCGGGCCTGACAGCAGTCGAAGCCCATGTGCCGGCCCGCTATCTCCGCGGCGGCAACGCCGCCTGGACGGCAGCCGGCCTCTCGTTTTCGGCCGAGGCGCGCATGGCCGACGAGCCTTTGGATTACTGGCCCAAGCCCTACGAGCGACCGGGCAACACCACTGACGCGATGAACGAGTATCTCTCGTGGGAGGTCGATCTCCTGCCGCGGATCGCGCGCGACGGGACGACGCGGTTCATGGCGTGACGGCCGCTACGGCGGCGGCTCGGAGAACGCCGCTTCGCGCCGCGCCAACTGCCGCTCGCGCACGAAGATGAACAGGCCCGCTCCGATGATGATGACGGCGCCGGCCGCCATCCAGCCGTCCGGCACGTCGCCGAACACCAGATAGCCGAACAACACCGCCCAGACGATCGTCGTGTACTGGTACGGCACCACGGTGCTCGCCGGCGCAAGCTTGAGCGAGCGGTTGACGCAGACATGCGCCACCATCGCGACCATTCCGAGCAGCGCCAGCAGCGCGGCGTCGCCAAGCGTCGGCGTCACCCAGGCGACCGGCGCAAGAACCGCGCCGAAGGCGAGCGCGGCCACGGTCTGCGCCGTCACCAGCACGGTGTCGCCGGTGCCGCGCAGCGACCGCGTCGACAGCATCGACAGCGAGAAGGTGAAGCTGCCGGCCAGCGCGATCAGCGCGGGCCAACTCAGCGCCGCGCTGCCGGGCCGCAGGCACACGATCACGCCGAGGAAGCCGACCGTTACCGCCGTCCAACGCCGCCAGCCGACCGGTTCGCCCAGCATGGTGCCGGCGATGGCGGTGACGAAGATCGGCCCGGCCAGGTAGTAGGCCATGACGTCGGCCAGCGGCAGATAGGCCACCGCCCAGTAGAAGCAGGCGACCTCCATGGTGGCGAGCGCCGCGCGCATGGCCTGCATGCCCCATCGGGGCGCCGTCGCGAAGGACGCCCGGTCGCGCCAGATGAAGGGCGCCAGCAGCGCCAGCGCGGCGATGCTGCGGATCAGCAGCACCTGGCCGACCGAATAGGTCGCCACCAGCCACTTGCCGAGCGCGTCGTTGACCGCGAACAGCAGGATGCCGGCGACCATCAGGCCGATCCCGGCCAATGCGGCGCGGCGCTCCAGAGGGCTCGGTTGTGCGTCGGAAACCATAGCGGAGGTGTTTGCCGCGATTGACGGGCCGTGTCCTTTCCAAGGACGGCCCCGATGGCTACTTATAGCCCATGAAGTTCCTCGACGAGGCCAAGGTCTACATCCGCTCCGGCGACGGCGGCAACGGCTGCGTCGCGTTCCGGCGCGAGAAGTTCATCGAGCACGGCGGCCCCAGCGGCGGCAACGGCGGGCGCGGCGGCGACGTCGTGGTCGAGGCGGTGGACGGGCTGAACACGCTGATCGACTACCGCTATTCGCAGCACTTCAAGGCTAAGCCCGGCGTCGGCGGCATGGGCAAGGACCGCCACGGCGCGCGGGGCCCCGACGTGACGCTCAAGGTGCCGGTCGGCACGCAGATCTTCGACGAGGACAAGGAGACGATGATCGCCGACCTCACCAAGATCGGCGACCGCGTGGTGCTGGCCGAGGGCGGCAACGGCGGCTTCGGCAACGCGCATTTCAAGTCCTCGACCAACCGCGCGCCGCGCAACGCCAATCCCGGCCAGCCGGGCGACGAGCGCTGGATCTGGCTGCGGCTGAAGCTGATTGCCGACGCGGGCCTGGTCGGGCTGCCGAACGCCGGCAAGTCCACGTTCCTCGCCGCGGTGAGCGCGGCCAAGCCCAAGATCGCCGACTATCCCTTCACCACGCTCAACCCGCAGCTTGGCGTGGTGGAGAGCGACGGCCGCGAGTTCGTGCTGGCCGACATTCCCGGATTGATCGAGGGCGCCCACGAAGGCTCCGGCCTCGGCGACCGCTTCCTCGGCCACATCGAGCGCTGCCGCGTGCTGCTGCACCTCGTCGACGGCACCGGCGAGCATGCCGGCGAGGACTACAAGACCGTGCGCGCCGAGCTCGAAGCCTACGGCCAGGGCCTCGAGGACAAGCACGAGATCGTGGCGCTGACCAAGATCGACGCGCTCACCCCCGAAGTCATCAAGCAGCAGGCGGCGCGGTTGAAGCGCGCCAGCAAGAAGACGCCGCTGCTCCTGTCGGCGCAGTCCGGCAAGGGCGTGATCGAGGCCAAGCGGGCGCTGCTTGAGATCATCGACAGTTCGGGCGGCACCACGGCCGCCCGCCGCCGCGCCGAAGCCCCCGCCTGGCAGCCGTAGCTGTCTCTCTATCGATAGGATTGAACCCTTTCCACGTCATCGCCGGGCTCGTCCCGGCGATCCCGACTCCATAGCCACGGCCGAGCAACACGAATCGGGATGGCCGGGACAAGCCCGGCCATGACGGCTGAGATGACGCATGCTAGACAGCCGCTCAAAGTCTTTCCGCTTCTTTCGAGTCATTTATGTCCGCCAAAGCCCCCGCCCTCGCCGACTTCCGCCGCATCGTCGTGAAAGTCGGCTCGTCGCTCCTGGTCGACGCCAAGGCCGGCCGGCTGAAGGAGGCGTGGCTTGCTTCTCTCGCCGATGACATCGCGCGGCTGCATGGCGGCAAGCGCGACATCATCGTCGTCTCCTCGGGCGCGATCGCGCTCGGCCGCTCGGTGCTGAAGCTGCCGCCGGGCACGCTGAAGCTCGAGGACAGCCAGGCTGCCGCCGCGGTCGGCCAGATCGCGCTGGCCCGCACCTGGTCCGAGGTGCTCGGCCGGCACGGCATCACCGCGAGCCAGATCCTGGTCACGCTCGACGACACCGAAGAACGGCGGCGCTATCTCAACGCCCGCTCGACCATCGACAAGCTCCTGGAGTGGCGCTCGGTCCCGGTGATCAACGAGAACGACACCGTGGCGACCACGGAAATCCGCTACGGCGACAACGACCGCCTCGCCGCCCGCGTCGCCACCATGGCCAGCGCCGACCTGCTGGTGCTGCTCTCCGACGTCGATGGCCTGTACGACGCCCCGCCCCACCTCGACGCCAAGGCAAAGCACATCGCGCTCGTGCCGCGCATCACCGCCGAGATCGAAGCGATGGCGGGCGACGCCGCGTCCGATCACGCCCGCGGCGGCATGCGCACCAAGATCGAGGCGGGAAAGATCGCCACCACCGCCGGCACCCACATGGTCATCGCCTCCGGCCATATCGACAACCCGCTCAAGGCGATCGAGGCCGGCGCCCGCGTGACCTGGTTCCTGACGCCAGGAAACCCGGTGACCTCGCGCAAGAAGTGGATCGCGGGATCGCTCGAACCCAAGGGCACGCTCACCATCGACGCCGGGGCCGCCGCCGCATTGCGCCGCGGCAAGAGCCTGCTCCCGGCCGGCGTGATCCGCGTCGATGGCGACTTCGGCCGCGGCGACGCGGTGGTGATCCGCGGCCCCGACGGCGCCGAGATCGGGCGGGGGCTCGTCGCCTACGACGCCGAAGATGCCGCCAGGATCGTCCGCAAATCGTCCGGCGACATCGTGCTGATCCTCGGCATCGAAGGCCGCGCCGAGATGGTCCACCGCGACGACATGGTTCTCGCCGGCGCGTAGCCGCGCGTGATGGGTCGCCTGCGACGACGATCTGCGGTGAGTTGACGCGCGGTGACCTGCCGCGCGGCAATCCAACACGTTGCCGCTGCAGCCCCTATCCCATTGATTGGCGATATGGAAATTCACGCCCGCGCTCGGGCGTCACGGGACCGACGGTCACAAGGAAGAACAAGAATATCCAGAGCTCGCGTTCGCGTCGTGTGCGAATCGCGGGGCGTCCTAACCGACGCTAATCCCCAGCAGTCTTCTGGGGGCCATCGCGCCCCCCGCTTTTTTTGCCGGCCCACTGGAACCGCCAAGCGTAACGCGCATTATTCCCGCGCGACGTGACACACAATCGACTCAGAAGGCGACCGACGGTCGCCCGGAAGAACCCGGTCCTTGAGGGCCGGGTTTTCCGTTTTCAGCGACTGGGCCATTGACCCAGTCAGCGAACCGGAAAATCGAAATAGCCCTGCGGATAGGGCTCGTGGCGCAGCGTGAAGTGCCACCATTCCTTGTTGTAGGCAACGAAGCCGCGCCGGCGCATCGCCTGCGCCAGCAAGGCGCGGTTGGCCTGCGCCTCCGCGCTCACGCTCTTGTCGGACGGCCATGAGCGCGGGCTGAAGAAATCGAACGGCGTGCCCATGTCGAGCTCCTTGCCGTCCGCGCGATGCGCCACCGTCAGGTCCACCGTCGAGCCGCGCGAGTGGCCGGAGCGCGCGGCGATGTAGCCGTCGCTGAACAGGCTGCGCTTGTCGACATGCGGATAGAACTCCGCCTTCATCTTCGCATCGCCGAGATTGCGCGCCCAGCGGATGAAATGCGCGACCGCCCGCTCCGGGCGGTAGCAGTCGAACACCTTCAAGGTCAGCCCGCGCGGCTCGAGATCCTTCACCACCTGCGCCAGCGCCGCGGCGGCTGGTCTGGTCAGGTAGCAGAGCGGCTTCTCGTAGCCGTCGATCGGCACGCCGACGAAATTATGCGGGCCGGCGTAGCGCGCCTCGACGATGAGTCCGGGCGACACGGCGGCGGCGTTGACGAAGGATTCGGGACGCTCGGCCCTGCCCTGCGCTGCCCTGCGCAAACGCCGGAGCGGCGAGCGTTAGCGCGAGCGTTACAGCAAGTGCACGGCGGATCATGCCTTTGTTTGGCTTTGGCTCGCTCAGCCGTCAAGCCACGCCACCGCGCGGATCGGCGCGCCGGTGCCGCCCTTGATCTTGATCGGGAATCCGATGAAGCGGAAACGGCCCTTGCCGACGAGCTTGTCGAGATTGACCAGCCCTTCCATGTGCGTGAAGCCGAGATCGCGGCAGACGTGATGCACCTCGAAATTGTTGCGGCCCGGCCGCCCGGGGCTGACCGCCTCGACGCCGAACATGCCGATGCCCTTCTTGCCCAGCCACGTCGCCGACTCTTTCGTCAGCCCGGGGAAATCGGTGATGAACCCCGGCGTGCCGTGGGTGCGGCGGAAAAAGTCCATGTGCAGCAGCACGGTGTCCTTCGGCTTGATGGTGACGCCGGCGGCCTTCTCGGCGGCCTGCAAGTCCTCGATCGAGATGTCGGATTTCAGCGGCTTGTGCGACAGGTCGAGGCAGACCGCCTCGGTGAAGAAATTTTCCAGCGGCACTTCATCGATCGAGACCGCCTTCGGGTCTGCGTTGAAGTGCTTCGGCGCATCCACATGGGTGCCGGCGTGGTCGCCCATGACCAGCGCCATCGTCGCGGACGAGAAGCCGTAGCCGTCCGCCACGCGCACCTCGTCGTGGGTGGCGAACGGCGAGACGATGACCTGCGGATGGTTCGGCAGCACCGCCATCTTGTGTTCGATGTCGCGGCTGAGGTCGATCAGGATCATCGGTGTTTCCCTGGTGGTTCATTGGCCTACGGTCCGCCCCACCGTGGAAGATAGGGCCCATGTCAGGCAAGAGGGTCGGGCAAGGGGTGAGAATGGCCCCGAGACGTGATACAACATGGGGAAATCACTGGATTGAGCATATCTAACCGGCCATGACCGCACCGCTGAAAACCATCGAGGGATCGGGCGAAATCGCCGCGACGATGCAGGACATCGGCCGCCAGGCGAAGGCTGCCGCCCGTGTGCTGGCGCTCGCCTCGGCGGATCAGAAGAACCGCGCGCTGGCCGGGATGGCCGCGGCGATCCGCGCCGGCAAGTCCGGGATTCTTTCCGCCAACGCCGACGATCTGGCCGAAGGCAAGACCGGCGGCCTGACCGCCGCCATGCTCGACCGCCTGACATTGAACGACCAGCGCGTCGAGGCCATGGCGGAAGGGCTCGACGTGGTGCGCGGCCTGGCCGATCCGGTCGGCAAGGTCACCGAATCCTGGACCCGGCCGAACGGCATGACAATCGAGCGCGTGAAAGTGCCGCTCGGCGTCGTCGGCGTGATCTACGAGAGCCGCCCGAACGTCACCGCCGACGCCGGCGCGCTGACGCTCAAGGCCGGAAACGCCGTGATCCTGCGCGGCGGCTCCGACAGCCACCGCTCGTCGCGCGCGATCCATGCGGCGCTGACCAAGGGCCTGCGCGAAGCCAATCTCCCGGAGGCGGCGATCTCGCTCGTGCCGACCCGCGACCGCGCCGCGGTGGGCATGATGCTGCAAGGCCTCGACGGCGCGATAGACGTGCTGGTGCCGCGCGGCGGCAAGAGCCTGGTGGGGCGCGTGCAGACCGAGGCGCGCGTGCCGGTGTTCGCGCATCTCGAAGGCGTCTGCCACGTCTATGTGGACAAGGCGGCCGCCCTCGACATGGCCAAGACCATCGTCATGAACGCAAAGCTCCGTCGCACCGGCGTGTGCGGCGCGGCCGAAACCCTGCTGGTCGATCGCGCGGCGGCGGCCACGCATCTGCAGCCGCTGATCGAAATGCTGCTTGACGCTGGTTGCGAGGTCCGCGGCGATGCCGCCGTGCAGAAGGCCGACGCGCGCGTGAAGCCCGCCAGCGAGGCCGACTGGTCCACCGAATATCTCGACGCGATCATCACCGCCGGTGTGGTCGACGGCGTCGATGCCGCGATCGAGCACATCGAACGCTACGGCACCCATCATACCGATGCGATCGTCACCGCCGACCAGCAGGCCGCGGAAAAATTCCTCAACGAGGTCGATTCCGCAATCGTGCTGCACAACGCCTCGACGCAGTTCGCCGACGGCGGTGAATTCGGCTTCGGCGCCGAGATCGGCATCGCCACCGGCAAGCTGCACGCACGCGGCCCGGTCGGCGTCGAACAGCTCACCAGCTTCAAGTATCGCGTGCGCGGCACGGGGCAGATCAGGCCGTGAGCAGGCAGTCACGTCCGTGTCCCGGACAAGCGAGCGTGAAACGCGAGCGACGATCCGGGACCCAGGAGAAAACTGGCGCGCCTTGCGCGCCTCTTTGTTGCGCTTCGCAATTCTTGCGCTGGGTCCCGGGTCTCGTTCCGCTCGGGCTGCGCCCTCGCTTTACTCGCCCGGGACACGAGTCCGCGTGATGCTCCTTCCCCGCCTTGTCCTTCCCCCGCACGCCCGCGGCATGCGAATCGGCCTGTTCGGCGGCACCTTCGACCCGCCGCACCTGGCGCATCTCGGCGCGAGCCTGCTCGCGATGAAGCGGCTGAAGCTCGACCGGATGTGGTGGCTGGTGACGCCCGGAAACCCGCTGAAGGACACCCGCGGCCTGCGCCCGCTCGCCCAGCGCATGGCCGACGCCCGCGCGCTGGCAGGCCATCCACGCATTGACGTGACCGGTCTCGAAGCCGTCATCAACACGCGCTACACCTGCGACACGCTGGAGTATCTGGTGCGCCGCTGCCCGGGCGTGCGATTCGTCTGGGTCATGGGCGCGGATAACCTGCGGAGCTTCTACCGCTGGCAAAGCTGGCGCCGCATCGCCAACCTGCTCCCCATGGCGGTGGTGGACCGCATGGGCTCGAGCCTCTACGCGACCGGCGGCCGGGCGGCCCAGGCGCTCCTGCGCTACCGCCTGCCGGAACGATCGGCCGCCGATCTGGCCGGACGCAAGGCCCCGGCCTGGGTCTATCTGCACGGGCTGAAATCCCCTCTGTCCTCAACCGCGCTCCGGGCGCTCCGAAAGGGCGCATGATCCCGACAAAGCATGTCCCGGACTTGATCCGGGATGGGAACCGGTTTCCCGCCTTCGCGAAGCCCGCTTCGGCGGGCGTAGGAAGGTCGGACAAGATCATGCGCGAACAGACGGCGAAAGGTTGAAACCATCGGGGGACAGTGCCTATCTTAACAGTCGTGGCTCCGGCGATTCCGGAGCGTTGTCGGCAACCGGTTTCTGCAACCGAAAGGAAAAGACGCCCCTGACCCCCATCGCAGCCCCACGGGCCAAGGCCCGTCGTGTGCCCGAACCCGTCTCCAAGCGTCCCGACGCAAAGGAGACCCTTCGCCTGATCCTCGCGCGCCTGGACGATATGAAGGCCGAGGACACCGCCACCATCGATCTCACCGGCAAGACCTCGATCGCCGACGCCATGGTCGTGACCAGCGGGCGCTCGAACCGCCATGTCACCTCGATCGCCGACAGCGCCATCGAAGGCCTCTCCAAGGCCGGCGTGAAAGGCATCCGCGTCGAAGGCAAGCGCAACGGCGACTGGGTGCTGATCGACGCCGGCGACGTCATCGTTCATGTGTTCCGTCCGGAAGTGCGCGCCTTCTACGATCTGGAAAAGATGTGGGCGGGCGTCGGCGCTCGCAAGCAAAAGCCGATCTAAGGGCAACCCCATGCGGCTGATGGTTGCCGCCATCGGCCGGCTCAAGGACGGCCCGGAGCGCGAGCTCGCCGAGCGCTACAGGAAGCGCGCCGAGCAGACCGGCCGCCGCATCGGCTTCCAGGACACGGAAGTTGTGGAAATCCGGGAGAGCCGCGCCCAGGAGGTGGGCAAGCGCATGGTCGAGGAATCGATCGCGCTGGCCAACGTCATCCCCGACAAGGCGGTCATCCTCATCCTCGACGAGCGCGGCGAGAGCCTCGACAGCGCCACGCTCGCCTCGCGGCTCGGGCGCTGGCGCGACGATGGCCGCCCGGCGGCGGTTTTCATCATCGGCGGCGACGACGGCCTGGCGCCGAGCCTCCGCGACAAGGCAACGGTGCGGCTCGCATTCGGCGCCGCCACCTGGCCGCACCAGCTCGTGCGGGTCATGCTGCTTGAGCAGATTTATCGCGCCATCAGCATCCTTTCCGGGCACCCTTATCACCGCGCCTGATATTGCTTTTGGAATGCTGCGGCATTACCTCACTCGGCGATGAGAGCATCGGACCGGTTCACCGATTCGTCTCGCGCGCTGGCCGCCACGCTTGGCCTGACTCTTGGCCTATCGCTCGTCCTCGCCACTCCTGTCCATGCCCAGTCCGCTCTCGACGCGCTCCGCCAGCGCGACCAGGAGCTTGAGGCGATTCGCATCGAGCAGAAGAAGGCCACCGAAACACAGGCCAAACTCAAGGACGAGATCGACGCCATCGGCGAGGACCGGCGCAAGCTCAATACCGCATTGATCGATGGCGCCGCGCGGCTTCGCGACACGGAAGACCGGATTGCCGAAACCGAAGGAAGGCTCAAGCCGCTGGACGACAGCCAGCGTTCGCTGCGCCAATCGCTGGAAGGCCGGCGGGCCACCATCGCGGAGGTGCTGGCCGCGCTTCAGCGCATCGGCCGGCACCCGCCGCCTGCGATCATGGTGCGGCCCGAAGATGCGCTGCAATCGGTGCGCACCGCGATCATGCTCGGCGCCGTGCTACCGGAGATGCGCGTCCAGGCCGAGGCGTTGGCCAGCGACCTCGCCGATCTGCTGCGCATCAGAAAGGAGATCGCCAACGAGAAGGACCGGCTCATTCGCGATGTCGCCTCGCGGACCGAGGAGCGCCAGCGAATTGCGCTGCTGGTGCAGGAGCGGCAGAAGCAGCAGACCGAGACCGAGAGGGTGCTGGAGGCCGAGCGGCAGAAGTCGCTCGTGCTCGCCCGTCAGGTTGACGATCTCAAAGAGTTGATCGGCAAGGTCGAGCAGGGTCTCGACAGCGCGAGCCGTGCCGCCCGGGCGGCCGCCCGCGCGGCCGAGGGCCGGGAGACCCGAATCGACCTGGCAGCCCTGAACGACCCCGGCCGGCTGACGCCGGCGGTCGCATTTGCCTCCGCCCGCGGGCGATTGCCTATTCCGGTTAACGGGGCCCGGATCAGGGAATTCGGGGTTCCCGACAGCCGGGGCGGCACCGAAAAGGGCGTTTCCATCGCCGCCCGGGCCTCAGCCCAGGTCACGGCTCCCTGCGACGCCTGGGTGGTTTATGCCGGACCCTTCCGCAATTACGGCCAAGTCTTGATCCTTAATGCCGGTGGCGGATATCATGTGGTACTCGCCGGGATGGATCGGATATCAGTGAATGTCGGCCAGTTCGTGCTGACCGGGGAGCCCGTCGCGGTGATGGGCAGCGGTTCACAGGCGTCGGCAACCCAGATTACTGGGAACATCGCGTCGAGCCCCGACAAGCCGGTGCTATACGTCGAGTTCCGAAAAGACGGTACTCCCATCGATCCCAGCCCGTGGTGGGCAGGCAAAGGCGAAAAGGTTCGCGGATGATGCGCAAGACAGTTCTTCTTCTTCTCGGTGCAGCTTCGGGCGCAGCCCTGACGTTGCTGGCGACCCAGCCGCGGCTGGTGTCGATCGGCTTCGGCTCGAGCGCCAAGGCCGCCGCGGCGGACACCTACCGCCAGCTCAATCTGTTCGGCGACGTGTTCGAGCGCGTTCGCGCCGACTACGTCGAGAAGCCGAACGACTCCAAGCTGATCGAATCCGCGATCAACGGCATGCTCTCCGGGCTCGACCCGCATTCGAGCTACATGGAGCCGAAGGCGTTCCGCGACATGCAGGTGCAGACCCGCGGCGAATTCGGCGGGCTCGGCATCGAAGTCACCATGGAAGACGGCCTGATCAAGGTGGTGGCGCCGATCGACGAGACGCCTGCCGCCAAGGCCGGAGTCAGGGCCAACGACATCATCACCAAGCTCGACGAAGAGCAGGTGCAGGGCCTCACCCTGAACCAGGCGGTCGAGAAGATGCGCGGCGCGGTGAACACCAAGATCAAGCTCACCATCATGCGCAAGGGCACGGACAAGCCGATCGAAGTGTCGATCACGCGCGACGTCATCCGCGTGCGGGCGGTGCGCTCGCGGGTCGAGGACGACGTCGGCTACATCCGCGTCACCCAGTTCAACGAGCAGACCACCGAGAACCTGAAGAAGGCGATCGTCGATCTGCAGACCCAGATTCCGGCCGACAAGCTCAAGGGCTTCGTGGTCGATATGCGCAACAATCCGGGCGGCCTGCTCGACCAGGCGATCTCGGTGTCGGATGCGTTCCTGGAGCGGGGCGAGATCGTCTCCACGCGCGGCCGCAACGCCGAAGAAACCCAGCGCTTCAGCGCCCGCGCCGGCGACCTGATCAAGAACAAGCCGGTGATCGTGCTGATCAACGGCGGCTCCGCATCGGCCTCGGAAATCGTGGCCGGCGCGCTGCAGGATCACAAGCGCGCGACGCTCGTTGGCACGCGCTCGTTCGGCAAGGGCTCGGTGCAGACCATCATTCCGCTCGGTGCCGACAACGGCGCGCTGCGGCTGACCACGGCGCGCTACTTCACGCCGTCGGGCAAGTCGATCCAGGCCAAGGGCATCACGCCCGACATCGAAGTGCTGCAGGACGTGCCGGAAGACCTGAAGGCGCGCACCGACACCAAGGGCGAATCCTCGCTGCGCGGCCACCTCAAGGCCGAGGGCGACGAGGCCACCGGCTCGCAGTCCTACGTGCCGCCGGATCCCAAGGACGACAAGGCGCTCAAGATGTCGCTCGACCTGATCCGCGGCGTGATTACCAATTCGGCGTTCCCGCCGAGCCCGAAGCGCGCGGCCAACTGAGACAAACCGCTTCATCGGACGCGGGGCGGCCTAAAAGGCCGCCCCGTTTGCTTGATTTCACTTCTGCTTTCGGGGCATAGCGGACATGGCTCGACCTACTGCTGGTTCGACTCGGTCGCGATTGACCCAACAGCGACATTGGCAGTGATTTCAGCGCGGCGGAGCGATGTCGAACCGCTGATGTGCCTCGGAGGGATGCCTCAACTTGGAAGGCCGGCCCTCCGCCTGCATGCGGCGATGGGCCTCGTGCCACGCCGGCGGCTCCCGTTTTACGGCCTTGCCACAAGACCGACGCGAGTTGCCGAAGCTTACCGGCCATTCGGGCAGCATGGACGGTGGTCGAGGGGCTGATCTGGCTATTTTCGCTGGTCGCTTATTGGCAACATAGCGGACAAGGCGGGACCCGCGGCTGGGGTCGTCCCTGTCGAAAATGACCCCACAGCGGACATCGGACCTGTTCAGTGAAACGGCGATGAAGCCGGTGTCGGCCCCTATCAAAGTACTCGTTTGAGCCGATACGATGACGTGTCCTAGGTTTGGGCATGGGCATGAAGCGGCGCGAGTTCATCACGCTGGTCGGTGGTGCAGTGGCCGCATGGCCGCTCGCGGCGCGTGCGCAGCAAGCCGAGCGCGTGCGTCGCATCGGCGTGATCGTTCCCGCGACGGCAGACAATCCGGATTTTCAGGCCTTCGTTGGAGCGTTCCTGCAAGGCTTGGGGCAATTGGGCTGGACCATAGGGCGCAATGTGCGGATCGACATCCGCTGGGCAACGACCAATGTCTCCGAGGTTCGCCGACATGCGGCGGAATTGGCAGCCACCACGCCAGAAGTCATCGTGGCCCATGGCTCCTCAACCGTGGGGCCGTTACTACAAGCGACCCGCACCGTGCCTGTCGTGTTCCCGATCGTCGTCGATCCAGTTGGCGCCGGCTTAGTCCAAAGCCTGGCGCGCCCTGGCGGCAACGCCACAGGATTCATGTCTTTCGAATACAGTTTGAGCGGGAAATGGCTGGAGTTGCTCAAACAGATCGCACCGGGCGTGACGCGAGCCGCCATCCTTCGGGATACGGCTTTGGGATCCGGCAACAGCCAGTTTGCCGTCATCCAGGCGGCGGCGTCTTCGCTCAGGATGGATGTCAGTCCGATCAATATGAGCGAGGCCAGCGAAATCGAGCGCGCCGTGGCCGCGTTTGCGGGCGTTCCAAACGGCGGCATGGTCGTGACGGCGAGCGGGTCGGCGCAGCGCCATCGCGATCTGATCGCCACACTTGCAGTTCGCCACCAACTGCCTGGGGTTTATTTTGAACGCGCCTTCGTAACCGCTGGCGGCTTGGTCTCCTATGGCCCTGATTTCGTTGACCAGTACCGGCGCGCAGCCGGCTACGTTGACCGCATTCTCAAGGGCGAGAAGCCTACTGATCTGCCGGTGCAGGCGCCGACCAAGTACGAACTGGTCATCAATCTGAAGACCGCAAAGGCGCTCGGCCTCACCGTGCCGCCATCCGTGCTCGCCCGCGCCGACGAGGTGATTGAATGAGACGGCGGGAGTTTATTGCGGGGCTTGGCGGTGCGGCGGTCGCGTGGCCGGTGGTGGCGCGGGGGCAGCATACTGACCGCACCCGCCGCGTCGCTGTGCTGATGGGTTTCGCGGAGCACGATCTGGAGGGTCGGGCGCGATTTGAAGCATTTCGCGAGGGCCTTGAGAGTCTCGGGTGGTCGCAGGGACGAAATCTCCATATCGACATACGCTATGCGCCGCTCGGCGTGCGTGTGCACGATCATGTGCAAGAACTGGTCGCCCTTCAACCTGACGTCGTCTTTACAGCTTCGACGCCAATGGCAGCCGCAGTGCAGCGTACGACGCGACTGCTTCCGATCGTGTTTGTTGGCGTGTCGGATCCAATCGGCTCTGGCTTTATCGTAAATCTGGCGCGACCGGGTGGCAATCTTACCGGCTTGCAATTGTATGAAGACACTATCGCCAGCAAATGGCTGGCTATGCTGAAGGAGTTCGCCCCGGGTCTGACGCGCTGCGCGCTTGTCGCCAATCCAAGGACGACGCCCTATGAGTATTTCTTTCGTTCGGCTGCGCAAGCAGCGGCGTCGCTCGCTGTTGAGCTTATTCCTCTTCGCGTTGAGAGTGCTGTCGAAATCGAGAGTTCAATCGAAACATTCGCGCGCACACCGGGCGGCGGATTCGTTGTGCCGCCCGATGGCAGCATGACATCGCATCGCGATCTCATCGTGGCGTTGGCCGCCCGTCATCGCCTCCCCGCAGTTTATGGCGTTCGTGCTTATGTGGCGGCCGGTGGACTGATGTCCTACAGCACCGATCGTCTCGATGAATTCCGGCGGGGGGCGACCTATGTCGACCGCATTTTGCGTGGTGCTTTTCCCGCCGATCTTCCGGTGCAGGCGCCTACCAAATTTGAAACAACAATCAACCTCAAGACCGCAAAGGCGCTCGGTCTGGCCGTGCCGCCGGGCCTGCTGGTGGCCGCCGACGAGGTGATCGAGTGAGGCGGCGGGAGTTTATTGCGGGTCTCGGCGGTACGGCGACCTGGCCACTCATCGCACGCGCGCAACAGGCGATGCCGGTGATCGGGTTTCTTCATAGCGCCTCGCCGAGCCCGTTCGCAGCTCACGTGGCTTCATTCCGTCGGGGCTTGGGCGAAGCTGGCTACGTCGAGGGACAGAACGTGACGATTGAATACCGGTGGGCGGAGGGGCGATTCGATCGGCTGGGCGAACTTGTGGACGATCTGGTGCGTCGTCGGGTGAGCGTCGTCACGGCGCCCGGTAGCACGGTGGCCGCGATTGCGGCCAAAGCTGCGACCACAGTGATCCCTATCGTCTTCGGCATCGGGGACGACCCGGTGAAATTCGGACTGGTCGCGAGCCTCGCCCGGCCCGGTGGCAACGCCACAGGCATCAATTTCTTCACCGTCGAATTGATCGCCAAGCGGCTCGGCCTTCTGCGCGAACTAGTGCCCAACGCCACGCGCGTCGCGGTGCTAGTCAATCCGAGCAATACGACCAACGCCGAAGCCACAGTGCGGGACTCGCGGGCGGCGGCGCCTGCGCTCGGCCTGCAAGTCTTGATCTTCAACGCCAGCACGAATGACGCGATTGACACGGCTTTCGCTAGCCTTGCGCGCGAGCGGGTCGATGCCTTGTTCGTCGGTCCCGACTCGTTCTTCAACGGCCGGCGCGTTCAGCTTGCCACACTCGCCGCGCGTCACGTTCTCCCCACGGCCTTCTCGGTGCGCGATTACGTCGAAGCCGGCGGACTGATGAGCTACGGCACCAGCATCGGAGACATGTTTGGTCAGGTGGGCGCCTATACCGGCCGCGTACTTAAGGGCGAGAAGCCGGCGGACATGCCGGTTGTGCAGTCGACCAAGTTCGAACTGGTGATCAACCTCAGGACCGCCAAGGCGCTCGGCCTCATCGTACCGACTTCGCTGCTCGCGCGCGCCGACGAGGTGATCGAATGAAGCGGCGAATGTCTGGGGTTGGCACGACTCGGACAGCCATGTAGCGTTGGCGACGGTTGTCGGGTTTAATGCCACGTGGGCTTGCCAGTCTGGAGGCCGCGATGAAAGCCGACGAAGCCGCCGAACTGTTAGATAAGGACAGGGAGCAAGACCGCTTTAGGCAGTTGGCTGCCATGGTCATCGGCGTTTTCGCCATGTTGCTCGCGATTACCGGGCTTGGCGGATCAAACGCCGGGAAGGAGGCGATCAACAACAATGTCCTGGCGTCGAACTATTTTAATTTCTACCAAGCCAAGAATTTGCGGCAGTCCGTGCTGACTGCTGCCGTCGATGAGTTCGAAGTCGCCTGGCTCAGCCAGCCCGCGCTTCCCGAAGCGACCCAGAACGCGATCCGGGAGAAACTTCGCCAGTACAAGGCAACCATCGCCCGCTATGACAGCGAGCCGGAGACTAACGAGGGCAAGAAGGAGTTGCTGGCGCTGGCGCGCTATCACGAAGCTAAGCGCGACCACGCCCTCAAGCAGGATCCGTATTTCGACTATGCCGAGGCGCTGTTGCAAATTGCCATCGTTCTGATCTCGGTGGCGATTGTCGCAAATTTGGTATGGTTGTCGTTCGTTGGCGGCGCACTCGGTTTGCTCGGCTCGCTGCTGGCGATCAACGGATTTCTGCTGTTGGTGGAAATCCCGGGGCTGGCGTGAGGGCGGATCGATCATCGTCAATTATCGCCACCGCACGCCTTACACGTTCGGCCTCCGGAGACTTATTTCGGGCAAACCTTTCAACGATTCGACATGTCTGCGTTTGGCAGATTTTGTTGCAGAAGTCGGCGATCCGCGCGGTTGGATGTCGGATCGATTTATTTTTGGGCTGAGAGTTGCTGACCGCTCCATTGGGAGCGGCAGCTTTGACGCTTTTGGTGCCGCTACCCGCGACGGCTACGCCCCGCACATGGCGACCGTTGGCGGCGGTCGGACCACCAGCTTGGCTAGCCGGCGTAGGTTTTGTGCGATGGCTGCGAGGGTAAACTCGTCCTGTACCCCGCGCGGGCCGCGCAGCCTAAGGCGGCCAAGCCTCAGAATGCGCTTCAAATGTGCAAACAGCATCTCAACACGCTTCCTGTCGCAACATGATTGAGCGAATGCGGCAGTCTTGGCCAGCGCCCGGGCAACGTCACGAGCCTCCTCATAGATGCTGCGTGTGACTTTGCGTTCCGGTGTCTTTGGGCAGCATTTGGACTTAAGCGGGCAAGGGCCGCAATCACGGATGCTTGCGCGATAGAGGATGGTCTCGCCATCGTTGACCACCTTGCCCGTCGTCGTGAGGGTCTTGCCTGCCGGACAGGTATAGACGTTGCGCTCCTTGTCGAAGGTGAAGTCCTCCCGGCTAAAGGTCCCATCGTTACGCTTCGACTTGTCGATCACCGGGATGTGCGGCTCGATATCCATGTCTTTGACGAGCCAATTGAGGTTCGGACCTGATCCGTAGGCCGTGTCGGCCGCGAGCCGCTTGGGCTTGATATCGAAGCGCCCCTCGGTGCGCTCAACCATGGTTTTTGCCGCGCCGACTTCGGCCTGGCGGATGGCGCGCGACGCCTCGACATCCATGATGACACCGAACTTCACATCGATCAGATAGTTGTCGGCATAGGCGAAGAAGGCTGGTCCCCGCATTGCGCCTGTCCATTGCGCGGCCGGATCGGATGGGGAAACGAACTTCGGCGTCACGTCACTCGCTGCGCCAAACGCCGCATCATCAAGGGTGGCCAAATACTCCTTCACGGCGCGGCTCGCCTTCTCCGGAGCGCGGTTCCTGTCCCAGTCTTTGCCCGGAATCGACCGCTGCTTGTTGGCGTCCGCCGCAATCAGGCTCGCATCGACCGCGAACCCTTCACCGCCGACCAGCCCGGCGGCAATACAGGCTTCAACAATACGTTCGAACATGCTCCGGAAGATGTTGCTGTCGCGGAACCGTTCATTGCGGGCACGCGAGAACGCCGAATGATCTGGAAGCTTGTCCTCGATGGAGAGCCCACAAAACCAGCGATAGGCGAGGTTCACCTGCACCTCACGGCACAGCGCCCGCTCCGAGCGGATCGCGAACACGTAGCCGACGATGAGCATCCGGATCATCAGCGCCGGATCAATTGAGGGCCGGCCCAGCCGCGAGTAGTAGGACGCAAGCTCGCCGTGGACCCATGACAGATCGAGCACGGCAGCAATCGCGCGGACCTGATGGTCGTCCGGCACGGCCTCTTCAAGGCTGAATGAGTAGAACAGTTGCTCCTGATCGCGCTTCAGTCGCCCCATCATCGTCCGCCTCCACAGCAGATCGCTTCAGGACGACGGAATCACTGTTCGCCAAATCCTTCAAATCACTTCTGCAACAAAATC
>CAMAWG010000052.1 GCA_945861855.1 Rhodoplanes serenus | reverse complement strand
CCCACAGGGACAGGCGGCAATCCAGTCGCAATCGTGGTAATTCTCTTCATGGCGTTGCTTTCCTTTCGTGGATTCGACACCCCGAGCCTACCGGCTCAAGGCGAGCAACGCCGCTCCTCCTATTTCAACATTGATCGGGACATTCCCAGGTAATGTTGATGAAAAATCCGAACGCACAGGGAGGCTAGGATGCTGAAACGGATCGTCTTGGGCTGCATCTTTGCGACCATAGCCGCCGCGCCGGCGCTGGCGCAGCAAGTGACGCTCAAGTTCAACTCCCCATCACCACCGCGCTCCTATCTTCATCCCAACGTATTCGACCCCTGGGTGGAAGCGATCGAGAAGGATTCCGGCGGCACGCTGAAAATCGAAAAGTTCTATGGCGGCACGCTGGGCAACTTCGGCGTCACCTACGATCGCGTCGTCGACGGCGTCGCCGACCTCAGCTGGACCTTGAGCTCGCTGGCCGGCGGACGATTCAAGCAGCAGAATGTCGCGGCGCTGGCATTCGAGACCAATAACGCGCACGAGCCGGCCGCTGCGCTTTGGAAAGCCTATGAAAAAGGCGTGACCGCCGGCGAGTTCGCCCAGGTGAAGTTCCTCGGAGCCTGGGCCTTTCCCAACGCGGCGCTCCACACCAAGGAGCCGATCCGCTCCATGGCCGACCTCAAGGGCAAGAAGATCACCGTCTCCAACGCCATTTCCGCGAGGATGGTGGTGCTGCTCGGCGCAACGCCGGTCACGATGCGGCCGGACGAGGTCTATCAAGCCGTCAGCCGCGGCGTAGCGGATGGCGCATTGATGCCGTTCAACGGCATGGAGACTTTCAGGCTCCACGAGGTGGCGCGCATGCATCTCGATGTCGCGCTGGGCGGCGAACCTTCGATCGTGTTCATGAACAAGCAGAGCTACGACAAGCTGCCGCCGCAGGCCAAGGCCGCCATCGACAAGAACTCCGGGCTTGCGTTGTCGCAACTGGCCGGCAAGGCGACCCAGAACGAGTGGGAGCGCGCGCGCAACAACGTGAAGGACACCGTGTCGGTCCTGAGCGCCGACCAGGAGAAGCAATGGAGGGCCGTGCTGGACCCGGCCACTCAGGAATGGGCCCAATCCGTGCCCGAAGGAGCAAAGGTGCTTGAGGTGTTCCGTGCCGAAATCAAGGCCATGCGCAAATAGCGCACGTGGCACGCCCTCATGTGACCTTCGATTTGGACGCCCTCAACGATTGGTGCCTTGCGATCACGCGACGCGTTGCTTTCGCGGGCGTGATCGCGATGCTGGCCATAGCGCTGATCACCACTGCCGACGTGCTGCTTCGCTGGCTTGCGAATGCGCCAATCCACGGCCTCAATGAAATCGTCGGCATGGGCATGGCGGTTGCGGTCGCCGCCACCCTGCCGGCCGGCGCGTCGCAGCGCGTCAACCTGACGATCGATCTCCTGCAGGATCGCATCAGCGAGCGGGCTTTGGCGTGGCTCAAGGTCGGCGGCGCGCTGTTGCTGCTGGTGTTCTATGCGCTGCTGGCGTGGCGGATCGGCGTCTATGCGCAAAAGCTGCAGGCGCGCGGCGCCGAAACCATCTTCGTGCAGATGCCGCTCGCGCCGTTCGTCTGGACGATCGCCGCCTTCGTGGCCGTGAGCGCGCTGGTGCAGACGGTCGCACTGTTTTCAACCGTAGGCTACGCAATCGTCGGCGTTGCGGGCCCGGGCGGATGGAGCATCGGGCCGGCGGGCGATGCGCCGCCCGATCGCGCACCGGCGGTTCGTGTCGACGGCCGGCTCGTCTTCGCGGTGGGGCTGGTCATCATCGCGGCTGCGGCGATCGCGTTGCTTGCAATCCATGGGTCGCTCGGCGCGCTGACCGTGTTCGCCAGGGGCCATCCCATACTTTTCTCCAGCATTATCCTCCTGCTGCTGTGGGTGATGCTGATCATGTACGTGCCGCTCGCGGCCGTCATGGGCCTGCTCGGCCTGGTTGCCGGCATCGTGTTCCTCGGGCTGGAGCCGGCTCTGACCGTTCTCGGCAACGAATCCGTCCAGTTCCTGACCAATCCGTCGGTCGCCGTGCTGCCGATGTTCCTTATGATGGGCAGTTTCGCGGTCGCCGCCGGCATGTCGGGCGACGTCTACGATCTCGCCCATAAACTGCTGGCGCATTTTCGCGGGGGGCTCGCATTGGCGACCGTGGGCGGCTGCGCCGGATTTGGCGCACTCACGGGGTCTTCGCTCGCGACCGTCGCCACCATCGGGCGCGTCGCCATGCCCGAGATGGTGTCGCGCGGCTACGCGCGTGGGCTCGCCGCCGGCACCGTCGCGGCGGGCGGCACCCTCGGCGCGCTTGTTCCACCTTCGATCCCGCTGGTGTTCTATGCGCTGCTGACCGAATCCTCGATCGGCCAGTTGTTCGTCGCCGCCGTCGTACCGGCCGTCATCGCGGTGACGTTCTATCTCGCCGCCATCTCAATCTACGTGCGCCTCAACCCGGATGCCGCGCCAGCGCAAAAGGAGCGCGCCAATTGGACGGAGACCCTGCAAGCGTTTCGCCGGGCCTGGGCCGCAATCGCGCTGCTGATCGTCGTGGTCGGCGCGATTTACACTGGGATCTGCACCGAGACCGAGGCGGCGGCCATCGGCGCCGGCGGCGCATTCATAGCTGCGCTGGCGCGGGGCAAGATCACCCGTTCGACGTTTCTGCAGGTCATGGGCGAGACCACGGCCACCACAGCGCTGATCTATCTCATCATCATCGGCGTGCTGACGTTCTCGTTCGCCATGGGCGTGACCGGCCTGCCGCAGCAGATGACTGCGTTTGTGAGCAGCTTGAATCTGGCACCCGTGATCGTGCTGACCGTGATTCTGCTGGTGTATCTGGCGCTCGGCGCCATCATGGATTCGAACACGGTCATGTTCGTGACCATCCCGATCGTCACACCGCTGATCACCGGCATGGGATACGACCTGGTATGGTGGGGCATCATCAATCTCATCGTGCTCGAGACCGGGTTGATCACGCCGCCGTTCGGCATTCACCTTTTCGTGCTGAAAAGCATCGCCGGCGCCGACGTGCCCCTCGGAGCCGTCTATCGGGGCGTGCTGCCGTTCGTCTGTGCCGATCTGCTGAAGCTTCTGCTGCTTGTGCTGTTTCCCGCGATCGTGCTGTGGCTGCCGTCAACGATGATCCACTGACGGGAGCGTACCCCGCGCTACTTCTTCTGCGCCGACGGGCACGGCGCGCCGCAGGGCGCGCAGGCGCCCGCAAATTCCTCGGGCGACACCGGCCGGCCGCTCGACAGCGAGGTCAGGTGCTGGCCGACAATCGCGGCTAAGCCTGTCACGAACACGATGGCATAGACGATCCGCATCGGGCTCACTCGCGCGAGAGGCCGAACAGCGGGCGGAGCCGGATGCCGACGGTGCAGCCGCCGAGCGCTGCGGCAAACCACACCCAGCCGTGCAGCGAGCCTGACGCCACGCCGCCGACGAAGGCGCCGATGTTGCAGCCGAAGCCGAGCCGCGCGCCCCAGCCCATCAGCAGCCCGCCGGCGGCGGCGGCGAGCAGCGATTTCAGCGGCGGCCAGGCGTTGCGCGCGAACGGCGCGCTGGCGGCGGCTGCGGCGGTGGCGCCGAGGATCATGCCGAAATCGGTGAGGCTCGACGTGTCGCTCAGGACGGAGTCGCCGAGCGCACGCCTGGGGCCGGCCCATTGCCAGAATTCGGCGCCGGAGAAATCCGCGCCGAACAGCGCCGCGATCTTGGCGCCCCAGACCGTAAAACCGAAGGTCACGCTCCAGGGATGGCGGCCGGCGGCGAACACCGCGATGCAGAGGAGCCCGATCAGGATCGCGCCGATCACGATCCGCCGCGGCGGCGAGAACGCGGCGCCGCGCCGGCGCGCGATCGCGATGGCTGCGCCCGCGGCCACGGCAAGGCTTGCCCACGTCGCGGCGAGACCGCCCCAGGCGCCGAGATAATGGGACGCAAGGATCGGATCGACGCCGCCGAGCCGCAAGAACGCCGGCAGGTGCAGGCTGCCGATCACGCTGCCGGCGATGAAGAAGGCGAGCGCGATCAGCATGCGCCCGGAGCCGCCGCCGGCGGTGTAGAGCGTGCCGGAGCCGCAGCCGTTGGCGAGCTGCATGCCGATGCCGAACACGAAGGCGCCGACGATGAGCGACGGGCCGATCGGCGCGATGGCGCCGCCGAAGCCCGGCGCCAGCGCCGCGACCGGAACGATCACCGCCGCGGCGATGCCGATGAGCAGAAGGCCGCCGAGGAATCCGTCGGCCTGCCCGCGCACAATCAGGCGCCGCCACGAGGCGGTGAAGCTGAACTCGGTCTTGAGGAACACCGCACCGAGCGCGAAGCCGAACACCAGAAGCGCCGCAGCCGCCGGCTGGCCGTCGACCAGGACGAGGGCTATGAGCACGGCCAGCGCCAGCACCGCAGCGGTCAGGAACGGCCAGTCGAGACGCAGTACGCGCGCCGCGGCGGCGGAATCGGTGGCGGCAATGCTCATGGTCTTTTTTCCGGCGGAAGGTTTCGCGCTAGCGAGCCAGATTCTATGAACCCAGGCCCAGCGCCTTCTTCAGATCGTCGAGCCGCGTGCGCGACCCCGCGACCGGGCGGCGTGCATCGGCGGTCCACTCGACCATCGAGCCGTCATAGATGCGCACGTCGGGGCGGCCCAGCAGAACCGAGAGCACGAACCAGTCGGTCGCCGCCCAGTGGCCGGTGTTGCAATAGGCCACGACCGGGCCGGACGGCAGCCTTGCGGCGATCTTCTCCAACTGCTCCTTTGGGCGCAGACGGTTGGCGACCGGATCGTAGAAGCTCGCGCTGTCGAGATGGATTGCGCCCGGAATGTGCCCGTAGGCCTTGGCGGCCGAGGCCTTCTCCTTGCCATCGAAATAGCTGGCGGGGCGGGCATCGACGAGCGTGGCGTTGTTGTTGCGTTCAACCGCTTCCACCTCGGCGAGCAGGCCCTGCTCGAGCGTGACCGTGAAGATTTTCGGCGACGGCGCGTTCCTGCCGCTCTCGACCGGATAGGACGCCGCCTGCCAGGCGGCAAAGCCGCCGTCGAGAATCGACACCGCCGGATGGCCGGCGATCTTCAGCGTCCAATAGACCCGCGCGGCCGAGCCGAAATCGGTGGCGCTGACGCCGGCCGGCACGACGACGACGTGAACATCCTCGTCGATGCCCGCTTCGCCGATCAGCTTCTCAAGCTCGGCCTTGTTCGGCAGCATGAACGGCACGCCGTTGCGCGTGACGCGCCAGCCGGCCTTGTCGTAGTCGCTGTGGATCGCGCCGGGGACATGCGCCTTCGCATAGGCCTCCACGCCGCCCCCATCGATCGCCGAGCGGATGTCCAGCACCAGGACCGCCGGATCGGACCGGTGCTCCATCAGCCACTGCGCCGACACCAGCGGCTTGGCTGCCTCCGCCCCCGCGGGCGTGACGGCAACGGCCGAGAGCAGGACCGCGGCGGCGAAGATGCGCCTGACGACGGAAACGAACGACATGACAAGGCTCCTGCGGGACGGAATAGATTGTGCTTGAAATAGAATATTTTACTCTGTAAAGACAGTATCTCTGATAAAAAAAGAATTTTATTCCACTTATTGAATGAAAATCAGTGGACTTGGCCTAGAATCGGGGAGTTTGCCAGCATGGATGCCATCGACCGCAAAATCCTGGCCGTGATGCAGGACGACGCCTCGCTGTCGGTCGCGGAAATCGGCAGCCGGGTCGGCCTTTCATCGACGCCGTGCTGGAAGCGCATCCAGCGGCTCGAGGCCGATGGCGTCATCACCAAGCGCGTCGCCCTGATCGACCCGAGCAAGATCGGGCTGGGCATCACCGTGTTCGTCTCGATCGAGACCGGCGATCACTCGCAGGAATGGCTCGGCCGCTTCGCCGAAGTGGTGGGCGCGATGCCGGAGGTGATGGAGTTCTACCGGATGGCCGGCGATGTGGATTACATGCTGCGCGTCGTGGTGCCCGACATCGCGGGCTACGACCTGTTCTACAAGAAATTGATCGGCACGGTTTCGCTGAAGAACGTGACGTCGCGCTTCGCGATGGAAAAGATCAAATCGACGACGGCGCTGCCGATCCCGTGACGCGCGGCGCTATGTGCGCGTCACCGAGTCCGACAGCCGCGGGCGCATGTAGATATGGTCCTTGAGCGTGAGCGTACCGCTCACGACATAGCCGACCACCGGCTTGTAAGTGTACTGCACCTCGCTCCAGATCAGCCAGGTGCTCGGCACCTTGAGCGCCGCCGGCAGCGTCACCGCCGAACCCTTGGTTCGCGCGGTGGTGTTGAGCGCATCGCTCCAGTCGACGGTCGCAACGCCGTTGGCGTCGATCTTGATGCTCGACACCGTCACTTTGAGATTGGCGACGGGATACGGCACCATCACCGAAGACGCGGCGGCGAGCGCATTGTTCATGTCGGCGGTGTTGATGCTCGACACCTGAGACACCAGGTCGCCGATGGTGCGCGCGGTCAGCGTCACCTTGCGGTCGGCGCCGATCCCCTGCGAAAGCTCCACCGCGCCGAGATAGAGCGACAGCATCAGCGGCAGCAGCATGGCGAACTCGACCGCGGACACGCCGCGCTCATCGCCGACCAGGCGCCGCAGCCGCAGCTCGATCGAGCCTATCAAGGACGTAAAGCGGTTCATGACACCGGTCATGGCGTGGACCCCAGATACGGCTCGTTGCGGAATGCGACGGTGGATATCAGGAGGCGCTTGCTCCCCGCCGAGTCGGCGAGATTGAGGCCGAGCAGCGACACATAGACCGGCCATTGATACATCAGGCGCACCACCACGATGTTGCCGGGGCCGCCGGGCTGATAGCCGAAGCTGCCGGTCTGCAGATTGCCGTTGGCGTCGACCGGCTTTGCGTTGTTGATGTTGGAGAATGACGGGTAGTTCTTGACATCGACGTAGAGACCGCCGGCGCAATTGAACAGTCCGTAGATCCTGTCGCAAACCGCCTGCTTGAACTGGGCCTGGCTGAGGCCTTGGGTCTGCGCCTGCCCGGTCATGATCAGCCGCGCGCTGTCGGCGCCCGCCGTCTCCAGCGTCTGGCCCGCGAAGAACACCACCGCAGTCTCGATGATGGCGAACACCATCGCCAGAAAGGGCGCCGCGACCAGGGCGAATTCGACGGTCGTCGCGCCCTCCTGCTGCCGGATCAGCCGCCGCGCCACAGCCCATGCCAAAGGACGTTGCATGGCGCGACGCAGCCTGGCTTGCATGTTGCCGATCATGATCATCACCCGAACCTGCTGCGGCAGAGCCCGCCGCGCAGCTTTTCTTTTATCAGGGAGGCGTTGTCGAATTGTTGCGAGCGAAGGATGCAACGGCGCGGTCCGCCTTTACGCGCCGCTAACCACGTGCGGCGGATGCGGCAGGCTATTTCGCTCCCCCGCCCTGGGCCTGCGCGGTGTAGGCGCCGAATGCGGTCAGGTTCGCCGCCAGGAAGGCCGGCGTGTCGCCGAGCGTAATCCGCCGTTCGCAGTTCGGCGCGCAGCTATAGGTCTCCCGATCAATGCCGCGATAGACCACAACGACAGTGTCGCTCGGCCCGACCACCTGGATCGTCTGCTCCATCAGCATGGTCCCGCTGCGGTCGAGAGCCACCAGGTTCGTTGCGCCATAGCTCTTGGCGGTGATCACCACCACGCCGCCGGGCTGAACCACCGCGTCGGCGATCAGCGGATTGCCGATCACCAGAGTGGCGGTCCGCTCCGGCAGCTTGAGAAGCTTGGCCTGGTCGAGATGGACAACAACCGGTTCACGGGCGCTGCCGACCGGCACGGGGTCCGCCGCGAGCGCCGGTCCCGGAAGTGCAATCGCAGCGAGAGCGAAGATCAGGCTTCCCAGGGCGGAAAACAGCAGCGGCCGGTGGCCGCGGCAGCAAACGAACGCCGTCATCGAACTCTCCGCACGCTTTACAACCGGCGGCCAGACACACAGCCGCGCGGTACTCATGGAGGTGAAGTTGACAGCAAATTGGTGAATGAAACGCAAAGCCAAGGTCTGCGCGGCGGGCCGCAGCGTCGAGCGATAGATGTCGCGCGAGCGCGGCGGCCGCTCCTGCCTGCCGTGTCCCGCAATGGATGCGGTCAATTTTAAGTAGGGGCCAAAGCGACCTTCAATATTCGCAAGCTATTCTAGGCCATCGTCACCCCGAATACTATTACGTTGTTGTGAAATCCATTGTTAACCACGATCCTACTCCCGCGATTAGCCTGAGAAATCATTGCCCGAATTAACCGGGCCGCAACGCCCCCTTGTCATGGGTTTGGCATGGTCCGCAGTGGACCGGAAACGGCCTAGGGGCCAGCTCAGACAGCAACGTAAGGATCAAGGAGTTACCAAAATGAAGAACCTCTTTTCGCGCTTTGTGAAGGACGAGTCCGGTGCGACCGCCATCGAATACGGCCTGATCGCCGCGGGCATTTCCGTTGCCATCATCGCCGTCGTGCAGGGTCTCGGCACCAAGCTGACCGCGACGTTCACGAAGGTCCAGAACGCGATGAACTAAGTCGCGTTCGACTTCTTGCGGCGAGAGGCTCCGGCAGGTCCGGAGCCTTTTCGTTTTTGGCCGGCCGCGAAGGCCAATTCAGAGCAATTCACCGGAGTTTTTTCAGACAATTGCTGGAAAATCGAGGGTTTCATTTTACATCCCGTTTCAGACTTCTTCGATAGAAGGCCCTCACGCGCCGAAACCTTCGGCGCAGTTCAGTCAGGAGATCAGAACGATGTCCCTTATTGCTCGCTTCCTTCGCGACGATGCCGGCGCCACCGCCATCGAATACGGCCTGATTGCCGCCGGTATCTCGGTGGCCATCATCGCCACCGTTTCAGGGCTTGGCACCAAGCTCACCGCGACCTTCACCAAGGTGGATACCGCCCTCAACTAGCCTCTATGGCGCGCCTCAATCGGCACGCCGTCCAGATTCACCTCCGTCGCGGCTGCGGCCACGGCGGAGGTGATTGGCATTTTGGGCCGGGCGATAACGAAACTGCAACGAGCAGGCCCTAGAATCCAGGTTCGTTGCAGGGGAATAGCCATGCTGACCGACGCGATCCGCCTTCTTGTGTTTCCGGCCTTGATGGCATTCGCGGCCTCAAGCGACCTTTTCACCATGACCATCTCCAACCGGGTCACGCTGGCGCTGGTCGGCGGGTTCATGGCGCTGGCGCTCGTCAGCGGCATGAGCCTAAACGACATGCTCTCTCATTTCGGGGCGGCGGCCACGGTGCTGGCGGTCACCTTCGTGTTCTTCGCTCGCGGCTGGATCGGCGGCGGCGACGCCAAGCTCGCCGCTGCAACCGCGCTTTGGCTCGGCTTCGACCACCTGGTGGTCTATCTGCTCTACGCCTCGATCTTCGGCGGCATCCTGACGCTGGCGATGATCCGCTTCCGGCTGATGCCGCTACCGGAGGTCCTGGCCGAGCAGGAATGGGTGAAGCGCCTGCACCGGCTCGACGGCGGCGTGCCCTACGGCATCGCGCTCGCGGCCTCGGCGCTGATGATCTACCCCGAAACCGCCTGGATGCATCCCGGCTGACAAGCCGGCTCCGTCCCGATCGGACAGATGCGCGCCGGGACCGGCGCGTCGCGCCTGACGCGGGCGTGAGCTCATGCATGCCGCGCGCGCACCCCGCTATTTTCTCCTCAAGACATTTTTAACCGCATTTGGATACGCACCGTTAACCACGAATTGACGTTTGCCTGCGTAAATCCAGCGGAGTTCGGCTCCTGCGCTGCGGAGTCACTAGGTGAGAAAAGGCGGTCCATGTGCTGGCCGTCGTGTCCCGTAACCAGAGTGAGTGAAGCGTTATGAAAGCCGCGCGTATCCTTGTGCTGACAGTCGCCCTTGCAGCAGGCGGGGCCGCTGCGTTCCTCGTCGGCGGCGAAGACGAGAAGAAGCCCGAAGTCGCCGCCGCCCCCGTCGTCCAGTTTCAGACCATCTATGTACTGATCGCCAAAGCCGATATCGGCATGGGCACGGCGATGTCCGGCCAGGACCTGCAATGGCAGGCGTGGCCGGCCGCCACGACCGGCGAGAGCTACATCACCAAGAAAGACAAGCCGAACGCCATCGAAGAGCTGAACGGAGCCATCACCCGTGCCCCGTTCACTGCCGGCGAGCCGATCCGCGAGGCCAAGCTGATCCGGACCAACGGCGCCGCCGGCTACATGGCGGCGATCCTGCCGTCCGGCATGCGGGCGGTCTCGACCGAAATCTCGCCCGAAACGGGCGCTGGCGGCTTCATCCTGCCAAACGACCGGGTGGACGTGATCCTTTCGCGCCGCCCCAAGGACAATGACAAGAGCGGCGGCGCAATGCCGAGCAGCGAGACGATTCTCACCAACGTGCGCGTGCTGGCGATCGACCAGACGGTCGAGGAAAAGAACGGCCAGCGCGTCGTCGTCGGCAAGACCGCGACCCTGGAGATCGCGCCGCGTCAGGCCGAAACGCTCACGCAATCGCGGCAGCTCGGCACGCTGTCGCTCGCGCTGCGCAGCCTGCTCGACGCCAGCAAGGGCGAGACCACCGACGACAACGACCGCAAGACTGACATCAACACCGTCCGGTTCGGTGTCAGCAACAGCAGATGACGTTTCACAGGAGCCAAACCATGACGAAAGCGACGCTCGTTCGCACCGCAACACTGGCGGCGCTGATCGTCATGACGTTGCTCGGCCGCTCCGCGCCGGTCACCGCCGCCGATCCGGGCGGCAGGATCGTCTCCCCCGCCGTGCAGATCCATAGCGACAAGGCGGCGCAGTTCCTCCCGCTCGGGGTGAGCAAGAGCATCGTCGTGGACGTGCCCGGCGACATCAAGGACGTGCTGGTGGCCGATCCGAAGATCGCCAACGCGGTCGTACGCACGTCGCGGCGCGCCTACATCATCGGCGTCGCGGTCGGGCAGACCAACGTCTATTTCTTCGACGCCGAAGGCAAGCAGCTCATGGCCTTCGACATCGCGGTGACCCGCGACCTCAACGGAATTCGCGCGGCGCTCAAGCGCGCGCTGCCGGCCAGCGAAATCAACGTCGAAGGGCTCGGCCCGGACGGCCTCGTGCTCACCGGCTCGGCCGCGAACCAGGGCGAGTCGCAGCAGGCCTATGACATCGCCTCCCGCCTCGTCGGCGACGGCAAGGTGGTCAACAGCATCGCGGTGCGCGGCCGCGATCAGGTGATGCTGAAGGTGACGGTCGCCGAAGTCCGGCGCGACGTGATCAAGCAGCTCGGTATCGACCTCAGCGGCAACCTGTCCAACGGTCAGGCGGTGGTGAACCTCGCCAACTCCAATCCGTTCCCGATCAACCAGCCGCTGGTCAGCTCCAATGGCATCACCCTGAATTACCGCGGGGTGACCGCGACATTGCGCGCGATGGAACGCGCCGGCGTGGTCCGCACCCTGGCCGAGCCCACGCTGACCGCAATCTCCGGCGAATCCGCCACCTTCCTGGCGGGCGGCGAATTTCCGGTCGTGTCGGGCGTAAGCTGCAGCCCTCCCGGGTCCAATCAGTGCCAGGCCACGGTCGAGTTCAAGAAATTCGGCGTCGGCTTGAACTTCACCCCGGTTGTGCTTTCCGAGGGCCGGATCAGCCTCAAGGTTCTGACCGAAGTGTCCGAGTTGTCGACCGAAGGCGCCCTGGTCAGCGCCGGGATCACCATCCCCTCCCTGAACGTGAGGCGCGCCGACACCTCGGTGGAAATTCCCTCCGGCGGCTCGCTCGCCTTGGCGGGCATGATCCAGGACCAGACCAAGCAGCAGCTCAACGGCATACCCGGCCTGATGAACCTGCCGGTGCTGGGTTCGCTGTTCAAGAGTCGCGACTTCGTCAACCGCCAAACCGAACTGATGGTGCTGGTCACGCCCTACATCGTGCGCGCGGTCGCGCAGAAGGATCTGTCAAAACCGGACGACGGCTACGCCGACGCCTCCGATCCCGCCACCAGCCTGCTGGGGCGCTTCAACCGGCTCTATGGCACGCCCGGACAGGACAACCCGCGGGAGAAGAGCTACCGCGGCAATGTCGGCTTCATTCTCGATTGAGTCACGCGACGAGGAGACGATCGATGCACTGTGAGTTTCTCAACGTCGCCCGCCGCCGCGCCCTCGCCCTGGGCGTTCGCGGCGTGCTGCTGGCCGGCATCGCCGCTACTCTCGCGGGCTGCAACGCCACCACGGCCGCCGACACCACCAACAGCATTCCCTCCGACTACCGCTCGCGCCATCCGATCTCGCTTCAAGAGGGCAAGAAGTCGCTCGCGCTGTTCGTCGGCTCCGGCCGCGGCGGCCTCGCGCCGATGCAGCGCGCCGAGGTGCTTGCCTTTGCGCAGAACTGGCGGCGCGACGCCACCGGCGGCGTCACCATCGACCGGCCGGTCGGCGGCGCCAACGAGCGCGCCGCGAACGACACGTTGAAGGAAACCCTGTCGATCCTGGTCCAGGCCGGCGTGCCGCAAAGCGGCATCGGCATCCGGCCTTACAACGCCGGCGAAAAGCTTGGAAGCTTGCGGCTCAACTATCCGCTGACGGTCGCGAACGCCGGCCCATGCGGCCTGTGGCCCGACTACCTCGGGCCGAGCTACGACACCAAGCATTTCGAGAACAAGCAGTACTACAACTTCGGCTGCGCGACGCAGCGCAATCTCGCCGCGATGACCGCCAATCCGGCCGACCTCGTGCAGCCGCGAGCCGAGGACGCTGTCTACAACGGCAAGCGCACCTTCGGCATCGACAAATGGCGCAAGGGCGACAGCCCGGCGACGACCTATCCCGATGCCGCCAAGGGCGCGATCAGCGAAGTGGCCAAATGATCAGAACGGCTCTGCAAACTCTCCCACCTGAGACCGCGTCGGCCGAGGTGGCCGGGCGCGACGAGCACATCGCGCCGGCGCCGCGCGTGTCGATCCAAGCGTTCTGCGAAACGGTCGAGACCGCGGCCGCGATCCAGTCGGCCGGCGAGGACCGCCGCCTCGGCAAGGCGCATGTCAAGATTCAGATGGGCGGCATCGCAGCCGCGATCGAGGCCTATCGCGGCTCGCCGACACCCAACGTGATCATGCTGGAGACCGACGGGCGCGGCGACGGCATCCTCAACGGGCTCGATGCGCTCTCGGAATTCTGCGACGCGGGCACCCGCGTCGTCGTGATCGGGCGGACCAACGACGTCACGCTCTACCGGGAACTGGTCCGGCGGGGCGTCAGCGACTACATGCTCTCGCCGGTCGGCACGATCGACGTGGTGCGCTCGATCTGCGGACTGTTTTCCGCGCCCGACGCCAAGCCCGTCGGCCGCGTCATCGCCGTGGTCGGCGCCAAGGGCGGGGTCGGCGCCTCCACCGTTGCCCATAACATCGCGTGGTCGGTGGCCCGCGATCTTTCGCTCGATTCCGTGGTCACCGATCTCGATCTCCCGTTCGGCACCGCCGGCCTCGACTACAACCAGGACCCGCCGCAGGGAATCGCCGACGCTGTGTTCTCGCCCGACCGCATCGACACCGCCTTCGTCGACCGCCTGCTGTCGAAATGCACCGAACACCTGAGCCTCCTGGCGGCGCCAGCCACCCTGGAACGCGCATACGACTTCGGCCCCGAAGCGTTCGACAGCATCTTTGACGCGCTGCGATCGACGATGCCCTGCATCGTCCTGGACGTTCCGCATCAGTGGACCGGATGGACCCAACGCGCGCTTGTGAGCGCCGACGACATCCTGATCGTGGCGGCGCCCGACCTTGCAAACCTGCGCAACGCCAAGAACCTGTTCGATTACCTGCGCACCGCGCGCGTCAACGATCATCGCCCGTCCTACTGCCTCAACCAGGTCGGCGTGCCGAAGCGTCCGGAGATCAAGCCCGCCGACTTCGCCAAGGCGCTGGAGGACCAGCCGGTGGCAATCATCCCGTTCGAGCCGCAGATTTTCGGCGCCGCGGCCAACAACGGCCAGATGATCGCCGAGGTGTCGTCGAACCATCGCACCGCCGACACGTTCCGCCAGCTCGCCCAGCTTCTGACCGGACGCTCCGAAGCAAAGAAGCCCAAGGGCGGCCTGCTGACGCCGCTGCTCAGCAAGCTCATGAAAAAGTAAGTCACACCGGAAAGTACGGGGAACTCCTTCGTGTTCGGCAAGCGTAGCACCACCGATGCCAGACCGGCGCCACCCGCGCCGGCAACAGCGCCGAAGCCGGCGGTCGCGCCGCATGCGCCGCCGCCGCAGGGCGGCGACCGGCTTTCGCCGCTGTCCTCGGCCGGCCTTGGCGCACCGATCAGTGCCGCGCCGGCGACGCCCGCCCGCCTCGCCGCACAGCCGCAGGCGATGGCCACGGACACCCGGCGCTCGGAGAGCTATTACGAGACCAAAGGCACGGTTTTCGGTGCGCTGATCGAAGCGATCGATCTGGCGCAGCTCGCGCGCCTCGATGCCGATGCGGCACGCGAGGAAATCCGCGACATCGTCAACGAGATCATCGCGATCAAGAACATCGTGATGTCGATTTCCGAGCAGGAAGAGCTGCTCGACGATATCTGCAACGACGTTCTGGGATACGGCCCGCTTGAGCCGCTGCTCGCCCGCGACGACATCGCCGACATCATGGTCAACGGCTCGGGCCTGGTTTTCATCGAGGTCAACGGCAAAATCCAGAAAACCGGCATCCGGTTCCGCGACAACCAGCAGCTCCTCAATATCTGCCAGCGCATCGTCAGCCAGATCGGCCGGCGCGTCGACGAATCCTCGCCGATCTGCGACGCGCGCCTCCCGGACGGCTCGCGCGTCAACGTGATCGCGCCTCCCCTGGCGCTCGATGGCCCCGCACTCACCATCCGCAAGTTCAAGAAGGACAAACTGCGGCTCGACAACCTGATCAAGTTCGGCTCGATCACGTTTGAAGGCGCGGAAGTCCTGAAGATCCTTGGCCGCTGCCGGGTCAACACCATCGTCTCCGGCGGCACCGGCTCGGGCAAGACCACGCTGCTCAACTGCCTCACGCAATTCATCGACGACGACGAGCGCATCATCACCTGCGAGGACGCCGCCGAGCTTCAATTGCAGCAGCCGCACGTGGTCCGCCTGGAAACCCGCCCGCCCAACCTCGAGGGCGAAGGGCAGGTCAACATGCGCGATCTCGTCAAGAACTGCCTGCGTATGCGCCCGGAGCGGATCATCGTCGGCGAAGTCCGCGGACCCGAGGCATTCGACCTGTTGCAGGCGATGAACACCGGCCACGACGGCTCGATGGGCACGCTGCACGCCAACTCGCCGCGCGAGGCGCTGTCGCGTATCGAATCCATGATCACCATGGGCGGCTACTCGCTGCCGTCCAAGACCATCCGCGAGATGATCGTGGCGTCGGTGGACGTGGTGGTGCAGGCCGCGCGACTGCGCGACGGCACGCGCAAGATCACCCACATCACCGAGGTGGTCGGCCTGGAGGGCGACGTCATCATCACCCAGGATCTGTTTGTCTACGAAATGACCGGCGAGGACGCGCAAGGCAACCTGATCGGCTCGCACAAATCGACCGGCATCGGCCGGCCCAAGTTCTGGGATCGCGCACGCTATTACGGCGAGGAAAAGCGTTTGGCGGCGGCGCTCGACGCCTCCGACATCGCCGCCGTGCCGGCACGATAAGGGATCGTCCGCGATGAAAATGCAGACGCTGGCGATCTTCGGCATGGTGGCGACCGCGATCGGCGGCGTCGCCTATGTGTTCATTTATCCGCTCCTGTCCGGCGAGCGCCAGGCCGAGCAACGGCGCGCCAGCGTGACGCGCGCCGAGCCGGTCGCCCGCACGACCGGCCGGACGCAGCAGAAGTCCCGCCGCGAGCAGGTCGAGGAGACGCTGAAGGAACTCGACGTCAAGGCAAAGAAGCCGAAGAACCTGCCGCTGCCCATGAGGATCGCGCAGGCCGGGCTGTCCTGGTCGAAAAATCAATTCCTGATGATTTCCGCGGGGCTCGGGCTGTTTGCCTTCGTCGCGGTGCTTGTGATCTCCGGAAGCCTGCTGCCCGCGCTGGGCGCGGGCTTTGCCGCCGGCTTCGGCGTGCCGCGATGGCTGCTGTCCTTCCTCAAGAAGCGCCGCGAGAAGAAATTTCTCAACAACTTTCCCGACGGCGTCGACGTCATCGTTCGCGGCATCAAGGCCGGGCTGCCGCTGCTCGACAGCCTCAAGATCATCGCGCTCGATTCGCAGGAGCCGATCAAGAGCGAATTCAAGGCGATCATCGAGACGCAGACCATCGGCATGCCGATCGGCGAGGCCTGCGCCAAGCTCTACGAGCGCATGCCGCTGCCCGAGGCCAACTTCTTCGGCATCGTCATTTCGATCCAGCAGAAGGCCGGCGGCAATCTGTCCGAAGCGCTCGGCAACCTGTCGCGCGTGCTGCGCGAACGCAAGAAAATGAAGGCCAAGATCCAGGCCATGTCGATGGAAGCCAAGGCCTCGGCGATGATCATCGGCGCGCTGCCGATCTGCGTCGGCACGCTGGTCTGGCTGACCAGCCCGGACTATATCGAGCTGCTTTGGACGGCGGAGCTCGGCCGCATGATGATGGCGGGCTGCGCCATGTGGATGGGCATCGGCGTCTTCGTGATGAAGCAGATGATCAACTTCGATTTTTGAGCGCAGTATCATGATCGAACTTCTCATTGAGAAAATGCACGATACCAAGTTCGTCGCCATGCTGCTGGCCAGCGTGGCCTCGATCGCGACCGTGCTGACCCTCGCCATGCCGCTCCTGTCGACCGACACGCTCAGCAAGCGCATGAAGTCGGTCGCGCTCGAACGCGAGAAGATCCGCCAGCGCGAACGCGAAAGGCTGGCGCGCGGCGAAAAGGAGAAGATTTCGCTCCGGCAGTCGCCGAAGCAGTACATGTCGAAGATCGTCGAGCGGTTCAACCTGACCAAGTGGCTGGCCCAGGAGGAAGCGCGCGAAAAGCTGGTGCAGGCCGGCTTTCGCGGGCAGGCGCCTTACGTCGCCTTCCTGTTCTTCCGCATGGTCACGCCGGCGGTGATGTTCGTGGTCGCGGTGTTCTATCTGTTCGTGGTGGTCCAGCTCGACCAGCCGCCGATGGTCAAGATCGGGATTTGCCTCGGCGCCGCCTACGCCGGCATGCAGGCGCCCTACTTCTTCCTCAAGAACCGCATTTCGAAGCGCCAGCTCTCGATCAAGCGCGCCTTCCCCGACGCGCTCGACCTGCTGCTGATCTGCGTCGAAGCCGGAATGTCGATCGAAGCGGCGTTCAAGAGGGTCAGCGCGGAAATCGGCTCGCAATCGATCGCGCTGGCCGAAGAACTGACACTGACCACCGCGGAGCTGTCCTACCTGCAGGACCGCAAGATGGCGTACGAAAATCTCGCCAAGCGCACCGATCTCGACGGCGTGAAGTCGGTCTGCATGGCGCTGCAACAGGCGGAGCGCTACGGCACGCCGCTCGCCCAGACGCTGCGCGTGATGTCGCAGGAGAACCGCGACATGCGCATGTCGGAAGCCGAGAAGAAGGCCGCGGCGCTGCCGCCCAAGCTTACGGTGCCGATGATCCTGTTCTTCCTGCCGGTGCTGTTCGTGGTCATTCTCGGGCCGGCGGCCATCCGCGTGATGGCGACGCAGAACACCACGCCCGACGCGCCGCTCGTCAAGTCGAAGTAATTTCCCATTGCCCAGCCGCTGGTTCGCATACCGGGGCCGAGCCGGAACTCCGCGCTTAATGCATAATTGCATGACGCTGAAACAAGCTCCGTTCGCTCCCGCGCAAGCGGGAACCCAGTTCTTTGGCAAAAACGCTGGGTCCGCTTTCGCGGGGACGAACGGGAATGATTCAATCTAAAACAACTGCTCTCTAGGAGCCGGTCGTCGGCGCCAGCGGCGAGCTGCGCTTGTTCTTCTTCCAGTCGTTCTGCTGCGCCAGCATCTGGCGTAGATAGGCCACGTTGGTGGCGGCCTCGGCGGGCGAGAGATCGCCCTTGGCGATGGTCTCCGCCTCCTGGAAACGGCCCTGCAGGCCCACGACGAGAGCGAGGTTCTGCCGCACCTTCGGCTCCGCCCCGGGATGCGCCGCGGCGCGCCGCAGCGTCGCCTCGGCCTCCTTGAGGTTCTTCGACAGCGCGTAGGACAGGCCGAGATTGGACAGAACCGAGGGCTCCTCCGGCATCAGCCGCAGCGCGCTGGCGTAATACCGCTGCGCGTCGGCGTGGCGGCCCATCTGGTCGAGCACGGCGCCCTGCACCGACAGGATGCGCCAATCGGGCTGATCCTGGGTGTGCGCGCGGTTGAGCACGTCGAGGGCCTGCTGGTAGTTGCCGTTGTCGGCGAGCGCCCTGCCATAGGCGCCGATCACGACACGATTTTCCTTGTTGTGAATCGCGGACTGTTCGAGCACGGCCGCGGCCTGGGCGCGCTGGCCGACGGCGCGCAGCGCCTGGGCGTAACGGACCGCGGCATCCGGATCGGTCGGATTGGCGCGGTAACGCTCACCCCAGGAATCCATCTCCTGCCGCCATTGCACGGGGGAGCGCGGCGCGGTGTCGGTCGCAATCGATCCCGTGGTCTCGGGCGGAGAGCCGACCGTGGTCGAGCAACCGCCCGTGACGAGGGCAGCCAGAACCGCGACGGAGACGAGAAGGCGCGCGGGTGGACGTTGCATCGTGCGCAGGCCCTCAACGGGTATCGGGACGGCAGCAGCAGCCGGGCGAGCGTCGAGCAATAAATCGTTAACCCTAATGAGAGGTTAATTCAGACCCGGCCTGCGGTTTCGCGGCCTCGGAATGGGCATCGGCAAGCCTGCTTGTTGGGCTCCGGCCGCCATGACATGCTTTCCCGCAAATCCGGACTGACCGATAGGGCCAACCGAACATCATGCATCCCGTTTTCGTGGCCCGCAGCAAGGCGGCACAACCGATCTGGTTTGTGACGTCTGCGACGTTTTCAAAAGTCATCGCCAAGCTGCACAAGAGCGCGCGCGCCTATGTGAAGGCCGCGGGCTACGAGCCGAAGCCAGGCCGCCACCTGATCCTGCCGTCCGGCGGCGTGCTGTTCGGGCTGGAAGGCGAAAAGGACGACAAGAACGCCTTCCTGCCCGGCCTCCTGCCCGGCGTGCTGCCGGCCGGCGCCTATCGCTTCGCCAATGCGCCGCACGACACGCGGCTCGCGGCGCTCGCCTTCGCGCTCGGCTCCTACCGCTTCACGCGCTACCGCAAGCTCAAGGACAAGGCTATGCGGCTGGTACTGCCCGACGGCGTCGACGGCGAGGATGTTTCGCGCATCGCCGAGGGCGTGGCGCTCGCCCGCGACCTGATCAACACGCCGGCCAACGACATGGGCCCGGCCGAACTCGAAGACGCCGCCCGCGCACTCGGCAAACAGCACGGCGCGAAAGTTCGCTCGATCGTCGGCGACGATCTGCTGAAGCAGAATTTTCCGCTGATCCACGCCGTCGGCCGCGCCGCCGACGCAAAGCGCGCGCCCCGGCTGATCGAATTGCGTTGGGGAAAGCCAAGCGACCCCAAGGTAACGCTGGTCGGCAAGGGTGTCTGCTTCGACACCGGCGGGCTCGATTTGAAGCCCGAGAGCGCCATGCTGATCATGAAGAAGGACATGGGCGGCGCGGCGACCGTGCTCGCGTGCGCGCACATGATCATGGGTGCGGGCCTGAAGGTGTCGCTCCGCGTGCTGATCCCGGCGGTGGAGAACTCGGTCGCGGGCAACGCCTTCCGGCCGCTCGACGTCTATCCCTCGCGCAAGGGACTCAATGTCGAGATCGGCAACACCGACGCGGAGGGCCGACTGGTCCTCGCCGACGCGCTGGCGCTCGCCTGCGAGGAAGCACCCGACCTCCTGGTCGACATGGGCACGCTGACCGGCGCCGCGCGCGTCGCGCTCGGCCCCGAGCTGCCGCCGTTCTACACCGACGACGAGGCGCTCGCCGGAGAGCTCGCGCAGTCCGCCGCAGATCAGAACGATCCGCTGTGGCGGCTGCCGCTCTGGAAGCGCTACGACCAGAACCTCGACTCCAAGGTCGCCGATCTCAACAACGTCGCGCCCGGCGGCATGGCCGGCTCGATCGTCTGCGCCCTGTTCCTCAAGCGCTTCGTGTCGAACGCGAAAAGCTGGCTGCATTTCGACATCTACGCCTGGACGCCGCAGGCGAGGCCCGCACGGCCCGAGGGCGGCGAATGCCAGGCGGCGCGGGCGCTCTACGCGCTGTTGACACACCGTTACGGCCGATAGCCCGATGTTCACGACAACCAAGGACCGCGCGCTGCTCACGACCACGACCGGCGCCCTGCCGCGCCCGACCTGGTACACGGCGAACCTGCGCGGCATGCCGCTGTCGCAAGGTTTCTCGCAACAGGCCTATCGCGAGCAGCATTTCGACTGCCTCGCCTGCCACGTCGCGGCCCAGCACCGCGCCGGGATCGACATTTACGTCGATGGCGACACGAGGCTCGACGACGACGTCGCGGGGCGGAGCTGGGTGAGCTACGCCACCGAGCGGATCGAAGGTATCGGCGCGCCGCGCGTCGAGGTGCCGCCCGCGGGCTTCATGGCCGACAAAGGGCCAGGCGACCTGATGTGGGAGGTGATCGAGACCCGCATGACGCCGCCGGTGATCGGAAAGATCGGAGCGGCCTCGCTGCAGCTCGACCGCGCCTACAAGGCGATCGCGCCGATGACCGACAGGCCGGTCAAGATCGGCTCGATCTCGGCGCAGATCCTCGCGCTGATGCTGACCGACGAGCACTACAAGGGCGACCGGTTCCAGTTGCTGATGGATCTCTCGGCCGCGCTCAACCGCGACTACCACGCGCTGGCCGACACCGGCGCGCCGCTCATCCAGATCGAGGAACCGGCGATCCACCAGATCATCGCCGACCCGAACCAGAAGATCAGGCCGGAAAAGTGGGTCGAGGCGTTCAACGCCGAGGTCAAAGGCCTGCGCGGCAAATGCGAGGTGTGGTGCCACACCTGCTGGGGCAGTCCCGCGGCGCAGCGGGTGGCGAGCCAGAATCAATCCTACAAGGCGGCCCTGCCCTACTTCGACCAGCTCGACGTCGATGTGATAACCGTCGAGGGCGCGTTCAACAACGGCATGGACCTCGAGCACTTCGGCACGATGATCGGCAAGGACAAGAAGATCGCGCTCGGCGTCATCAGCCATCGCACCTTGCAGGTCGAGCGGCCCGAGGAGGTCGCCGACCTCATTCGACGCGCGCTCAAGCATATCGAGCCGGAGCGGCTCATTCTCACCAGCGACTGCGGCTTCGGCCGGCAGTCGGCGAGCCGGATGCACGCCACCTACAAGATGATCGCGCTGGTGCGCGGCACGAATATCGTGCGCAAGGAGCTGGGCCTGCCCGAGGCCTACATTCCTGGCGCCGACCCAAAGCTCTCCATGGTGCCGATGGCGAAAGGCTGAGGTGCTCCGTCATTCCGGGGCGCGAGCGAAGCTCGCGAGCCCGGAATCCATAACCCCTGTCTTTCGTCTAGGATGACCACAGGGGTTATGGATTCCGGCACTCGCTTCGCTCGGCCGGAATGACGGGGTGGATACCCTGAAGACAAAGGAACCAATGCAGTGAACTTCGATCCTCGCATCACGCCGGCACGCCCCGACCTCGCGGCATCGCATCTGCGCGGCAAGGTCAAGGCGGAGCGCTTCGCCGAGGGCACGATGCAAGAGGTCATCGCCGGCATCGCGCCGCTGCGGAAGGAACCGTCGCACGGTGCGCCGCTGCTCACCGAGGCGCTGTGCGGCGAGCGCATCACGATCTACGAGACCGACGAGGAGGGCTGGGCCTGGGGCCAGCTCGAGTCCGACAACTATGTCGGCTGGCTGCCGGCCGTAACGTTGCTTGCGCCCGAAGCGCCGCCGACCCACAAGGTCACGGCGCTGCGGACGCTGGCGTTCCCCGGGCCGTCGATCAAGCTGCCGCCGGTGGATGGACTGCCGCTCGGAGCCCGGATCGCCGTGGTGCGGCAGGACGACAGTTTTGCCGTAACCGCGGCGGGCTTGCATGTGCCGGCGCGGCATCTCGCACCGCTCGATGCGGTCGAGAGCGATTTCGTCGCCGTGGTCGAGCGCTTCGCCGGCGTGCCGTATCTCTGGGGCGGCAAGTCGAGCCTGGGTCTCGACTGCTCGGGCCTGGTGCAGGTCGCGCTGACCGCGTGCGGCGTCAAATGCCCGCGCGACAGCGACATGCAGGAGAGCGCGCTCGGCAAGCCTGCCAGCCTCGCCGGCCTGCAGAGCGGCGATCTCATCTTCTGGAAGGGCCACGTGGCCATCGCGCGCGGCCGCAACAGCATGATCCACGCCAACGCTTTCCATATGGCGGTGGCGATCGAGCCCGTGGCCGAGGCTTTGGCGCGCATCGGCGCTGCCGGCAGCCAGGTTACCAGCGTGCGGCGGCTCAAATGAAAGTGCCTATTGCGAACCGGCGAGCCCGACGGCGGTGAGGATCTTTCGCCAGTTGGCGACATCGGCCTTGATGTAGCGCTCGGTTTCCTCGGCCGACGGCGGGTCGAGCGGGATCAGCCCCATGTTCGAAATGCGCTGCTGCATTTCCGGCGCGGACATGATGCGCTTCATCTCGGCGTTCAACCGCTCGACGATCGGCTTCGGCGTACCGGAGCGTGCGGCCAGCATGTGCCATGCGACGACCTCGTAATCGGGCGCGCTCGCGGCTTCGGCGAACGGCAGCACGCTCGGATGCGCGGGCAGGCGCTGCTTCGAAGAGACTGCGAGCGCACGCAGCTTGCCGTCGCGGATCAGCGCCAGCGACGCGCCGGCCTCGGCGAAGGCGAAGTCGATGTGGCCCGAGGCGACGTCCAGGATCGACTGTGGGCTGTTGCGGTAGGGCACGTGGGTGATCTTCAGATCGAACCGGTGCTTCATCACCTCGACGGCGAAGTGCGGCACCCCGCCGCCGGCGGGCGAGCTGTAGTTCAGCGGAGTGGCGCGCTCCTTGGCGTACTTGATGAACTCGGGGACCGTCTGCACCGGCAGCGAAGGATTGACCACCAGGATGAACGGCGAAATCAGGTAATGCGAGATCGGGATGAGGTCCTTCTCGGGGTCGTAGGGCAATTGCTTGTAGAGCACCTGGTTGTAGGACAGCGTGGACGGCGCGGCGACCAGCAGCGTGTGCCCGTCGGGCGGCGCCGACAGCGCGGTTTGCGTGGCGGCGAAGAAGCCCGCGCCCGGCTTGTTCTCGATGATGACGGGCTTGCCGAGGCTCTTGGCGAGCTGCTCGCCGTAGAGGCGGGCGATGATGTCCATGCCGGTGCCGGCCGCGAGCGGGACGACCAGCGTGATCGTCTTCGATGGAAAGTCCTGTGCCGCAACCGGCTGTGGCGAAAACGCCAACAGCGCGAGGCCCAGCAGCACGCTTCGTCCGATCAGCCGGGGCATGTTGGTCCTCCGTCGCGCGACCGAGATCTGTAAGCCGGTGAAATGTATCAATAGCCGCGGGTGCGGTCGATGAGGTTGTCCAGCGGCAATCCACGCTCGAAGCGCTCGATCTGCGCCATGACATGCGGGGCGAACACGCGCGGCGAAATGTCACCGGCGTTGTGCGGCGTGATGGTGACCTTGGGATGCGCCCACAGCGGGCTTTCGGGCGGCAGCGGCTCCTGCGGGAACACGTCGAGGGTGGCGCCGTCGAGCGTGCCCTCATTGAGCGCCGCGAGGATGTCGGTATCGACCTGCAACTGGCCCCTTCCGGCGTTGATCAGGAACGCGCCGCCCGCCGCGCCGCCGCGCTTGAGCTTGCGGAACAGCGCGAGGTTCAGAAGCCCCTCGGTATCGGGTGTTTGCGGCAGCAGGCAGACCAGGGTTTCCGTCCGCGCCAGGAAGGCGTCGAGCCCGGCCTCGCCATGAAAGGTCGCGACGCCGGGCAGGCTCTTGGGCGAGCGGCTCCAGCCTGCGACGTTGAAACCGAGACGCCCGAGCGCGGCCGCCGCATGGCTGCCGATCACGCCGAGCCCCATCACGCCGACGCCCACCTCGCTCGCGGCAGGCTGATCGTGCGCGAGCCAGAGCCGCTGGCGCTGCTGCGCGTCATAGCGCCGTTGCCGCCGGTGGTGCATCAGCACATGCAGCACGACATATTCGGTCACCCGCGCGGCGAGATCGGGATGCGCCACGCGCGCCACCGGAACCGGCGGCAGGGCTGGATCGGCGAGCAGATGATCGACGCCGGCGCCGAGATTGATGACCGCCTTCAGGTTGGGACACGCGGCAAGCAGGCCGTGCGGCGCGAGCCAGACGCAGGCATAGGCGATATCGGCCGCGTTGCCGATCGCGTCGGGCCAGACGCGCAGCTCACGCCCACCGGCGTGGGCGCGAAGCGCCTCGATCCATTCGCCGGCCTGCGGCCCGTTGAAGGCCAGGAGGACGGCGCTCATCGCGCCGCGCCTGCGATCTCCCGCAGCCTGACGCGGTTGAGCGCGAGCCATTGCAGGCAGATCACCGCCGCGCCGTAGTGCAGTTGGCCCCCTGCGAGCGCTTCGAGCGCGCGGTCGATCGGCACGCGGATGGGGCGCGTGTCCTCCTGCTCGTCCGCGGCGCCGGCGCGCTCCGGCACCTTCGACGCATCGACGAGGCCGAGGAAGAAGAACATGTGCTCGTCCGAGGAGCCCGCCGACGGCATCAGGTCGAACAGCGGCATCAGCGTCCGCGGGACGAGGCCGATTTCCTCATGGCATTCGCGCCGTGCGGCATCTGCGACATTCTCGCCGCGCTCGACCCGCCCCGCCGGCACCTCGACCATATCGCCCTTGCCGAGCGCAAGGTGCGCGCCGAGCCGGAACTGGCGGATCAGCACAATCTCGTCGCGATCG
>CAMAWG010000051.1 GCA_945861855.1 Rhodoplanes serenus | reverse complement strand
AGCGTCTGGCTCATCGTCTCGACCTCCTGTGTGCAAAAGGGCGTTTGCCCTCCATCGCCGCTATCTTGGCGTAGAGTAGTTCGTTGTCCATGGTGATCTCGCCCACCATGGATTTCAGCCGGGCGATCTCGTCGTCGCGATCATCACGTGGTCCCCTCCCTGGGTCAATGATGGGGCCGCGTGACCGCTGCCCCTTGTTACTTCAAACCTCCCGCAGCGGCGTTCTATTCCGCCGGGTTAGGCGATACTATTATCGGCTTGGCGGTGTTTCACAAGCCCGGGGCCTCCCATGCGGCCCCGATCCGACCTATTTTGAGCGACATTGGCGGGCCGAATCGCCGCACTCTACCGGCCCAAAGCGGCCCACGCCGCGACTGCTCTTCCCGCCCGATAGGAGATTAGTCCGTGAAAGGCATGGCCTCGACGCTCGCCACGATCTGGCGGCTCGCCTCCCCTTATTTCCGTTCCGAGGACCGCCGGGCGGGCATCGCGCTGCTGGCCGCCTTGATCGGCACCGAACTGTCGATCGTCGGGATCAACGTGCTGCTGAACCAGTGGAACAACCGGTTCTACAACGCGCTGCAGGACCGCAACTGGGACGCCTTCGTGACCGAATTGCAGTTCTTCTGCCTGCTCGCCGGTGCCTACATTTTGCTCGCCGTCTACCAAATCTACCTCAACCAGTGGCTCCAGATCCGCTGGCGCAGGTGGATGACGAAGCAATATCTCGGCGCCTGGCTCGACAGCGCCAACCACTATCGCATGCAGCTCCTGGGCGACGCCGCCGACAATCCGGACCAGCGCATCACCGAGGACGTCCAGATGTTCGTCGAGCGCACGCTCTCCATCGGCGTAGGCCTTCTCGGCGCGCTGGTGACGCTCGGCTCGTTCATCATCATTCTCTGGACGCTTTCGGCGGCGGCGCCGCTGCATCTGTTCGGCAGCGACTGGAACATCCCCGGCTATCTGGTGTGGGCGGCGCTGATCTATGCGCTGATCGGGACCTATTTCACGCACCTGATCGGCTGGCCGCTGGTCCAGCTCAATTTCAACCAGCAGCGCTACGAGGCCGACTTCCGCTTCAATCTGGTGCGGGTGCGGGAGAACGCCGAGCAGATCGCGCTGCTCAAGGGAGAGCCCGCAGAGACCGAGCGTCTGCTCGAGCGCTTCGGGCGGCTGGTGGCGAACTGGATGCTGATCATGACGCGGACCAAGCGGCTGACATTCTTCACGGCGGGCTATTCGCAAGTCTCGATCATATTTCCCTATGTCGTGGTCAGCCCCGCCTACTTCGCCGGGAAGATGCAGCTCGGCGGGCTGATGCAAACCGCGTCCGCCTTCAACAGCGTGCAGACCTCGCTCTCGTTCTTCATCAATGTGTATCGGACGCTGGCGGAATGGCGGTCCGTCATCCAGCGGCTTGACGGGTTTGGCGTGGCGGTGGTCGCGGCGCAGACCGCCGCGCGCACACCGCCGGCCATCGAGGTGCGGGCCGGCGGGCCGGCGATGGAACTCGACGACGTCGCGGTGAGCCTGCCGAGCGGCGTGCCACTGGTCGCCGCCGACGATATCGCGGTGACGCGCGGCGAGCAGGTGCTGGTCACCGGGCCGTCCGGTTCGGGCAAATCGACGCTGTTCCGGGCGATCGCGGGCATCTGGCCGTTCGGCTCGGGCCGCGTCGTCGTGCCGAAAGACGCGAGCCTGATGATGCTGCCGCAGCGGCCGTATTTTCCGGTCGGCCCGCTGGCCGCGGCCGTCGCCTATCCGGCCGAACCCGGCACCTACGCCCGCGAGCGGGTGGCCGAGGCAATCGACGCCGTGGGCCTGCCCGCATTGGCGCAGCGGCTCGACGAGGAGGCGCACTGGAACCGCATGCTTTCGCTCGGCGAGCAGCAGCGGCTGGGCATCGCGCGCGCCATCCTCCAGGCGCCCGATTTCCTGTTCCTCGACGAGGCCACGGCCTCGCTCGACGAGCCCTCGGAGGCGGCGCTCTACCGGCTGCTGCAGCAGCGGCTGCCGGACGCCACCATCGTCTCCATCGGCCACCGCTCGACACTGGTGGCGTTCCACCGCCGGCGCCTCGCGCTCGAACGCGACGGCGACCGCTATCGGCTGCGCGAGGCAACGCTCAAGCCCGCGGAATAAGGGTCACCACCAGCGCGCGGGCCAAGAGCAACGTGTATTCGCGGCGCGGGCGACGAGGTTGTGCCAGGTGAAGGCAAACAGCGCGAGCAGCAGCGCGCCCACGGCGACGGGCGCAAGAAGGAAGCTCCAGGACAGGTCGTTGACCACGATCACCAGCGGATCGATCCCGGCCGGCGGGTGAAACGTGCCGGTGAGGTGCATCGCAGCCATCGCCAGACCGACCGCCAGCGCCGCCGCCCAGGGCGCGGGGCCGAGCAGCTTGACCGCGAGGAGGCCCACCACGGTGGAGACCAGATGCCCGCCGATCAGCGCGCGCGGCTGCGCCGGCGGGGCGGCCGGCGAGCCCATTACCATGACGATGGAGGTGGCGAACGGGATCGCCATCAGCGGATATTCGGCGACGGCCGAGAACAACCCCATGCCGCCGATCGCAACCGCGCCGCCGGCGGAGCCGGCCAGCACGGCAAATAACCTTCTGCGTTCGATCATGCCCCCGGCCATGCAATCGCCGGACCGGCAAGCCTGCAAAAAAAGAAAACGGGCGGCAACCGTGAGGCTGCCGCCCGCGACAGGATGGGCTGTCTTCAGGCTTACTTGATGTTGGTGTTGATCGTCAGATCGGCCGAGAGGCGAGCCACGAAGCGCGCGCCGCACCAGTCGGAGCCGAAGCCGCCCGGATTGATGGGCGAGAAGTCGTTCGTCAGGCGAGCCGTGAAGTCGCTGGTGAACGCATTGCAATCCGCGCGGGAGAGATCGGTGTCGATGTAGCGCAGATCGAGCGTGAACACCTTCCAGGTCCAGCCGAAGCCGATGTTCCAGGTGGAGTAGTCAGAGTACTTGATGCCGCCCGGGAACGGGCCGCCGCCGAGCGGGCTCGCGATCGACGTTCCGTAGAAGGAGTCGCTGGTGCCAAGCCACTGATAGCCGTACTCGCCGGACACATACAGGCCGACGCCAGCAGGCATCGGGAAGGTGCTCGGCGCGGTCCACTTCACGGAGCCGGAGGCGTACTGGCCGTCGGCGCCGGTGTTCAGGAAGTTCGGCGAGGCATAGAAGACCGCGCCCAAGACAAAGTCGCCCACGGTATAGGCGGCCTTGGCGTAGCCTTCCCAGAAGCCGGCGTTGTTCTTGGCGAAGTTGCCATTGATCGGCAGGCCGCCGGTGCCGGGGGAGTTCGCCGCGCAATTGCCGAGGGTCGTGCCGGCATTGAAGCACTCGCCGCCCGGATAGCCGTAGTACCAGACGCCGAAATCGAACGCGACAGGTCCGAAGGTCGGGCGGATACCGGCGTAGACGTCGAGCTCGGCCGCGGCGCGGTTCGGGAAACTGATGCTCGCGAGACCGAGGCCCGCGTAGACCTGCAGGGTCGGCGTGATGTTGTAGCGCGGCTCGAAATACACCGCGCCCGACACCTGATGGTTCGACTGCGTGATGCCGCGGAAGATGTAGTCGCTGGCGATCGCCGAACCGAAGGCGATGTCCCATGCCGGAGGTTCCGGGGTGCCGTAGCGGATCCGACAGAGAGTGCGAGCGCGGCAACAGCCGCGACAGTAAACTTCTTCATATCAAGCCCCTTCCCGTACACGACTGGAAACATCAACCCAGTGCCCATCACCACTTGAATTATTATGGCCAAAATTCAGCATGCGAGAGGCATCAGGGACAAGGTGAAAGCCTCGGCAACTGCTGCCTTTTTAGGCGATTCAACCTTGAATCGCAGAAGAGTCCGGGGGGGTGGCAGCGAAGCCACATTTTTACTGGGTTTTGGGTATGCTTGTAGGGTTAACGCTGTGGACAACACTGCAGGTTGTCCCCTGCTCTCTCGCACTCCCGAGGGACGCCAGCCGCCCCTGGCCTTCGGGGGGCGCCATGACCGCCGGACCTGCCCCGATTCCGCTGCCAGGCAGACATGATTCATCGTCCGGGAGTTTTATGGCGCCCGAACGCACCAAGTTGACGGCCACATGGTCGCGAATGAGCGATATTGAATTTCTGAAGCTGCTGGCGATCGCGGCGCCGATCGCGGGCGTTCTGGTAGCGCTGCTCGCTATCCCGCTCGCGCACTGGCAGGATGCGCGCGACGACCGCCGCCGCGCGCGCCGGGCTTGACCCGGCGATCCAGCTTCAAACAGGAACCCCGCGAGGACGATGGACCCGCGGGTCAAGCCCGCGGGTGACGCTTGAGCTTGCCGCGCCTGTGCGCGGGGCGTGCGCGCCACGCCGCCGCTGTCCTTTTCGCGGGACGCCGCAGCTCAAGCCGCCGCGGCCTTGGCGCGGTTCGCCGCGATCCGTGCATCGACCAGCGCGACCTGCGCGTCGATCGCCGGATGGCTCAGGCCCTTCTGCCTGGCGATGAGCTGAACGAGCTTGTCGGCCCGCTCGATGTTGGGCGCGCCGTTCTGCAAGGCGCGCGCGGCCGAAGCCGGACGCACCAGCGACTGCGCCGCGGCGGCGTATTTCTCATACGGCACGAGATCGGCGGGATTGGCGCCAAGCTTCACACAGAGATCGAACACGAAATCGTACACCGACTTCGAGGTGGCGGGATCGGAGTGCACCGCCTCCTGCGCGGTCCGCATGCCGTCCTTGGTGACGCAGCGGTAGTTGCCGGCGAGCAGCATCGACCATTTGGCGAGCGGCACGAAGATGGAATCGTAGACGCGGAGCTTGACCGGCAGCTCGATCCTGGTGCCGTCGCCCGGATCGAAGCGGATCGCGTCGATCTCACCCTCGAGCTGCCGCAAAATCGCGGTGCCCTTCTCGTCGTCGAACTTCGCCGCCTTGAAGTTCGTGGGCAGCGTAACCATCAGCACGTTGACCTTCTCGTCCGGCGGACGGATCGCCTGCGGGTCGGGGCTGCACAGCGTCAGGAATTTCGGATCGAAGCTGTCCCAGACGCGGGCGTCGGTGTAGGCGGGCTCCAGCGCCGCGTAGTCGAGGCCGGGGATGCGCTTCACATACGGCAGCGGCGGCATGTTCATGATCGACATGCAGGGCACCTTCGACTTCGCCACCGCGTCGAGCAGTTCCTTCACGCCCGGCGAGCGGTACTGCGGCTCCTGCATGGCAAGGCAGATCAGGTCGTAGTCCGAAGGCTTGACGCCGGTGGCGGGGCCGGCGGTCACCTTGCCGGGCAGCTTCGTCGAGTCGAGGATCACCGGGTCCTTGCGGCCCTTCACCGGCAGGCGGACGCGGAAGCCCTCGGCGTTGATCAGGTCGGCCTCGGCCGGCAGGCAGATGTGATGGATCTTGTGCCCGCCGAACAGCATTTTGGAGGCGAGCAGCGAGCCGTAGGCCGCGCCCAGGATGAGGATGTTGTATGGCATGGCGAATGAGCTCCCTGTGTGGATTGAATGTGGAGAAGGTTCAGGCCCTTATCGCGTCCAAGGGCCGCCTTCATTGACCGCAACATTATGGCGGCAGGCCGGGCGATGCAATGCGGCGCGAGAGGTGAACCCGCCGATGCCGATGTGCTAATCTCTGTCGATCAACGCGGAGCCTGCCGATGAAAAAGCTCGTCCTCGAAACCACCGCGCCGTTCCAGGGACTGCCGGAGCTGGTCGCCGACCGGGAGGGGCTGTTCGCCCGGGAAGGCATCGAGATCGAGTGGGTCGAGCGCGAGAGCGACGACAAGAGCACGCAGGTCGATGTGCAGAGCCCGAAAGGCCTCAACCCGTTCTCCAGCCACGGCAAGATGCTCGAAGCGGGCAAGGCCGACATGTACAACGCCTGCGAATGGGGCAACTACTGCCGCGTGCAGGACACCAAGGTCGGCAGCCGCCAGGTCGGGCGGCGTGGCATCGTCACCTACGCGGCGATTGTGGTGCGGCCGGACTCAAGCGTGTTCACGGCGCAGCAGCTTGCGGGAAAGACGGTCGGCGTGCCGTTCTACTTCGGCACCCATTATCTGGCGCTGCATCTGCTGGAAGGCTTCATGCCGCGCGAGGACATCAGGCTCTGCCGCACCTCGAACGGCTCGCGGCAGCGGTTCGACGCGATGATGCGCGGCGAGATCGAGGCGACGACCTTGACCGAGCCCTACGTGACGCTCGCCGAGAAGGCGGGCTGCCGGCTCATTTGCGAAGCGTTCTATCACGGCACCGAGGTGGCCTCCGACCGGGTCGACGCCGAGACCTATGCGGCGTTCAACCGCGCGGTGCGCGAGGCGGTGAAACGGATCAACGCCGACAAGGCGAAGTACCTGCACTATTTCATCGACTATCACGCGAAGAAGGACACCGATATCGCGGCGCTGACGCCGCAGGATCTGCGCGCCAGCCGCATCGTGGTGTGCGATCCGGCGCCGATCCCGATGGACGAGATGCAGCGCACCTACGACTGGCTCAAGAGCTGGGGCATGCTGGAGGAGACCGCGACGCCGCTGGCGCTGGTCAATCTGCAGGTTCAGCAGGCGGCGCACACGGTCGCGGCGGAGTAGCGCGAAAACCTCTCGACGTCATTCCGGCCAAGCGAAGCAAGAGCCGGAATCCATAACCCGCAGCATCCGAGTCTTCGGCACAGGGGGTATGGATTCCGGACAACCGCGCTACGCGCGGTTTCCGGAATGACGTGGATAGGTCGTGCTTCGCGCCTTCAATTCTTCCCGTCCGGCGAATCCGGCGGAGCATCGCCCGGCACCGACGACGGGAACGGCGACGGCCGTGGCGCGATCGGCGTGACGGCGGGGCCGGGCGCGTTCATCGGCCGCGGCGCAGCCGGTGCGGCCGAGCGCGGCGGAAGCTTGGTCTTCGCCGCCCGGCGCTTCGGCTTCGCCACCTTGGCTTTCGCCTTGCGGGCAGGCTTTCTCGCGGCAGCTTTCTTCTTGCGAGCGGGAGCCGCGCGCTTCTTCGCCTTGGAGACTTTCTTTTTCGCCTTGCGCTTCTTTGCCATGGTCGCCCTCCAGTGGTTGCCTATGAATTGAAGCGGCCCTTCAATGGGTCCGGCAGCGGCCCGCCGGTCGCCCAGTCGATCAGCTCGACCACATGCACCACCGGAATGTTCGTGCCGGACGCGATCTGGGTGATGCAGCCGATGTTGCCGGCGGCGATCATATCAGGCGCGGTCGTCTCGATGTTGCCGATCTTGCGGCCGAGCAGGCGTCCGGCGATGTCCGGCTGCATGATGTTGTAGGTGCCGGCCGAGCCGCAGCACAGATGCGCCTCCGGGATCTCCTTCACCACGAAGCCACAAGCGGTCAGCAGATCGCGCGGCTGCCGGTGCACGCGCTGGCCGTGCTGCAGCGAGCAGGCGGAATGGAACGCGACAGTGAGGTTGGAGGGCCCGGCGGCGGGCTTCACGCCGAGCCGCGCCAGATACTCCGATATGTCGAGCGCAAGCGCCGAGACCTTGGCGGCCCGTGCCGCATAGGCCGGGTCGGTGCGCAGCATGAAGCCGTAGTCCTTCACCGTGGTGCCGCAGCCGGAGATGGTGATGAGGATGGCATCGAGCCCCTCGCCTTCGATCTCGCGGGTCCAGGCATCGATGTTGGCGCGGGCCTTCGAAAGCGCCCCCGCCTCGCGCCCGATATGGTGTTCAAGCGAGCCGCAGCATCCCGCGTCCAGCGCGACCACCGCCTCGACGCCGTGGCGGTTGAGCAGGCGGATGGTCGCCTGGGTGATCTGCGGCGCCAGCGCCTCGTTGGCGCAGCCGGTGAGCAGCGCCACCCGGCCTTTGCGCGGACCCTTCGCCGGATGGACGCCGGGCTCGGTCATCGTCCCCGGCGCGCGGAGCGGCGCGAGCCGGGCGGCGGCAGCGAGCGGCCTCAGACCGATCGCTGCGAGCAGCGGCGCGAACGGCTTGGCCACCACGCCCGCCACCATCGCCATGCGCAGCCTGCGCGGATACGGCATCACATGGGCGAGGAACAGCCGCATCAGCCGGTCCATCAGCGGGCGCTCGTAGGTTTCCTCGATATGCGCGCGGGCGTGATCGACGAGATGCATGTAGTGCACGCCGGAGGGGCATGTCGTCATGCAGGCGAGGCACGACAGGCAGCGGTCGATATGGGTGACGACCTCCTGCGTCGCCGGCGCGTCGTGCTCCAGCATCTCCTTGATGAGGTAGATGCGCCCGCGCGGGGAATCGAGCTCGTCGCCGAGCAGCACATAGGTCGGGCAGGTTGCCTGGCAGAAGCCGCAATGCACGCAGGCGCGCAGGATCGTGTCGGCCACCGCGATGTTGGGATCTGCGAGCTGGGCGAGGGAGAAGGTGGTTTGCATGCTCAGACCCGTGTCCCGGACGCGGTGCGGCACGAAGTGACGCACCGCCGATCCGGGACCGTTCCAGACCCAGCATTCGTGACGATCCCGGGTCTGCAGCGCAACACTGCGTGTTGCGCTGCGCCCGGGAAACGTTGCACGGCCGTGCCCCGATCCATCAGACCCCCGCCCACATGCGGCCGGGGTTGAGCACGCCCTTGGGATCGAAGCTCTCCTTGACGCGCTTGCTGACGCCGGCGAGCACGCTTTTCTGTGGCTCGAACACGTCGACGGCGGCGCGGGTGGCGGCGGAGGCGCGAATGAGCGTGGCGTGGCCGCCTGTCGCCACCGCGGCGCGGCGGATGGTGGCGGTGCCCGCGCCATGCGACGGCGGCAGCGCGATCCAGATCAAGCCGCCGGCCCAGTCGTAGAAATACTGCGCGCCGGGCGGAAGTTTTTCTGAAAACTCTGCGCCGCGCGCGGGCGTGGTCGAGACGCGCCACAGCGGCCAGTCACCAACCGAGCCGTTGGCCCAGAACGGGGCGGCGTCGCGCACGCTGCGCCAGAGCTTGCGCGAGTCGCTTTCAGCGACTGCTTCCAGCGGCCCGAACCGCTGCAGCAGGGCCATCAGCGCGTCCTTGCGATGCTTCACCGAGGCCGCGAAGCCCTCGATGCGGAACGCCGTCGCGGCCTGCGACACATAGAGGCCGGAAAAATGCATCACCGCGCCGCGCGGCAGATGCCCCGCCGCCGACACGTCGCAGGACGACGCCATCGCAGCCAACATCGCCGCGTTGGCGTCCGCGTCGGCGAGGCCGAGGACGAGCACACTCGCCTCGGTCTCGGGCGCGGGCAGCACCTTGATCGTCACCTCGGTCATCGCCGCCAGCGTGCCGTAGGATCCGGCCAGGAGCTTGCAGAGATCGTAGCCGGTGACGTTCTTGACCACGCGGCCGCCGGACTTGAAGGTCTCGGCGCGGCCCGACACCGCCGAAAAGCCGAGGAAATGGTCGCGCGCGGCGCCGGCCTTGATCCGCCGCGGGCCTGAGAGATTGGTTGCGAGCGCGCCGCCGAGCGAGCCCGCGTCGGCGGACCCGCCCAGGATCGGGCCATAGTCCATCGGCTCGAAAGCAAGCTGCTGGCCCTTGGCTTGCACCAGCGCCTCGATCTCGGCGAGCGGCGTGCCGGCCTTGGCCGAGAGCACAAGCTCCTCGGGCTCGTACAGCGTCACGCCGGAGAGGCCGGAGAGATCGAGCGTCAGGTCGGACTGGCTCGGGCGCCCGAGCGCGCGCTTCGAGCCGCGGCCGACGACCTCGAGCGTCTTGCCCTCTGCCAGCGCCCAGCGCACGGCGTCCTCGACATCCTTGGCGTCCCGGGCTTTCAGCGCGTCAGTCATCCGTTCTGTTATGCAACGGATCGGCGAACGCTCGCTAGTGGCGGCGCCTACCGGCGTTCGCGATCGCCCTTGCTCCTGCGGACCGGCTGCACGCCACCGCTGAAGTTCTGGGTGCAGAAGCCGTTGCTGAGACGGGCCTCCCGGTTGCACGCCTCGAAGGAGTTGAACGAGCAGTTCATTTCTTCCGCGCCGTCGTTGTTGTTTCGCGCGCACCATGCTCCTTGGGGCCCGTGCAGTCGGCCGCCGAGAACGCTCTGGCCCTGGAAGAACTGCGCCGAGGCCGGGCCGGCACAAAGACCGAGCGGGGCGGCAACGGCCAGGGCCGCAATCAGCGAGGAAAAGCGCATCACGTCTCCACAATGTCTCGAACTGCCAAGCCGCGCGCCAAACTACCGGCAAAGAGGGTGAAAACAAGGCCGCGGCGGATCAGCCGACCGGGCGCTCGTCGGCGATCACCTTGCCGTCGTTCGGCAGCGAGCCGGGCGCAACGAGCTTCACCGCGCCGCGAACCTTGGTGACCGACTGAAGGGTGGCGCCAGCCGCCTCGGCGAGGCCCACGTCCGCCGAAGCGGTCTCGGCGTGCAAGGTCATCGCGTCCTGCTCGGCCTCGCGGGTGACCACGAGCCGCACGCGGGCGAGCTCGGGGTGGCGCTTGGCGATCTCCGCCACCTGCGCGGGATGCACGAACATGCCCTTCACCTTGGTGGTCTGGTCGGCGCGGCCCATCCAGCCCTTGATGCGCGTGTTGGTGCGGCCGCAGGGCGATATGCCGGTCATCACCGCAGAGAGATCGCCGGTCGCGAGACGGATCATCGGATAGTCGGGGTTGAACGAGGTCACGACCACCTCGCCGACCTCGCCGTCCGCGACCGGATCGCCGGTGCCGGGACGCACGATCTCCAGAATGATCGTCTCGTTGACGATCATGCCCTCCTTGACTTCGCTCTCGTAGGCGATTACACCGGCCTCGGCGGTGGCGTAGCACTGCTGCACCGAAACTCCACGCGCTGAAAGTTCCTGCCGCAACGAGGCCGGCAGCGCCGCGCCAGACACCAACCCGCGTTTGATCGACGAGGTGTCCTTGTCGCTCTTCGCCGCCGTGTCGAGAAGGATTTTGAGGAAGTCTGGCGTGCCCATGTATCCCGACGGACGATAATGGGCAATCGCCTCAAGTTGCTGTTCGGTGTTGCCGACGCCACCCGGAATCACCGCGCAGCCGAGCGCATGCGCGCCATTCTCCAGCATGAAACCGCCGGGAGTAAGGTGGTAAGCGAACGAGTTGTGCAAAATGTGCCCTTGGCGTGCGCCCGCTGCATACAAGGCGCGCGCCGCGCCCCATACGTCGTCGCCCCAGCCCTGAGGCTCAAAGATCGGGCCGGGAGACATCAGTAGACGCTTCGCCATTCCCGACGGCGTTCGATTGAACTCGCCGAAAGGCGGTCGCGACTTTTGCATCCACAACAGGTCGGATTTCCGGAGCAGCGGCAACTTGGCGAGGGCCGCGCGCGAATTCAAGGAACCGGGATCAATTCCCTTGAGCTGGGTTGCCCAACCGAGCGAAATCATCGCGCCGGAAATGAATTCCGGCAGTTCCGCAAACAACTCGCGCTCGCGTGCGGCGGGATCGCGGGTTTCAAGAGCGTCGTAATGGTCTGCCATGACCTCTCCACGTCATGCCCGGCCTTGTGCCGGGCATCCACGCCTGTCTTCAAGCAAGCAAGACGTGGATGGCCGGGACAAGCCCGGCCATGACGAACAACAATGCCCGAACGCGTGATCTACGCCAGCCACCGCTTCCTTCGCTTGTAGTGCTTCACGTCGCGGAACGACTTGCGCTTGCCCTCGGCGACGCCGAGGTAAAACTCCTTGACGTCCTCGTTCTCGCGCAGCGATTTGGCCTCGCCGTCCATCACCACCCGGCCGTTCTCCAGGATGTAGCCGTAGCTCGCGTACTTCAGCGCCATGTTGGTGTTCTGCTCAGCGAGCAGGAAGGACACCCCCTCCTTGCCGTTGAGGTTCTTCACGATCTCGAAGATCTCCTCGACGATCTGCGGCGCGAGCCCCATCGAGGGCTCGTCGAGCAGGATCATCTTGGGCCGCGACATCAGCGCGCGCCCGACCGCCGTCATCTGCTGCTCGCCGCCGGAGGTGTAGCCTGCCAGCGCCTTGCGGCGCTCCTTGATGCGCGGAAAATACGAATAGACCAGATCGAGGTCGGCCGCGACCGCGGCCTTGCCGTCCTTGCGGGTGAAGGCGCCGGTGAGAAGGTTTTCCTCGACGGTGAGATGGGCGAAGCAGCGGCGGCCCTCCATCACCTGGATGCAGCCGCGCGTGACCAGATCGCTGGGCGAACGCGAATGCACCTCTTCGCCCTCGAACAGGATCGAGCCTTTGGTCACCTCCCCACGCTCGGCGTGCAGCAGATTCGAAATCGCCTTGAGCGTGGTGGTCTTGCCGGCGCCGTTGGCGCCGAGCAAAGCGACGATGCCGCCCTTGGGAACGGAGAGCGAGACGCCTTTCAGCACAAGGATGACGTGACTGTAGACGACCTCGATGTTGTTGACTCGCAGTATCGGCGCCGGAACCGTCGAATCCGTCACGCCGGCGGGAGGCGGCGTGACCGCCGCCTCCCCGGTGTTGCGATCTGTGTCGGCCGCGGCCGGCATCAGTTGGTGAGGCAGCCAGGAGCGATCTTCTTCTCCGCGGCGTATTTCGCCGCCGCATCCTTGACCATCGGCGCGATCACCTTGTCGTCGGACTCATACCAGTCCGAGGTGATCTTCCAGTTCTTGCCGTCCCAAGTCTGAATGCGCCCGGTGCGCGCGCCCTCATGGTCGGCGCAGGACACCTTGATCGGCTTCATCACGCCGTCGAAGCCGAGCTGGGTGATGCGCTGGGCGCTGATGTTGAGGTTCTCAAGGCCCCAGCGCACCTGTTCGCCAGTCATCGGCTTGTTGCCGAACCGCGCCTGCGCGGTGCGGATCGCCTCGACGCCGAGCATGGCGTTGATCAGGCCGCGGACGTAGAGGATTTCGCCGGTCTCATCCCATTTGGCCGAGCCTTGGTTCTTGTCGTAGACGTGCTTCTTGAGATCCTCGTGAAGCTTGAACTGGCCCGCGGTGTGCTGAAGGGTGACGGCGTTGTAGCCGGTCGCGCCTGCCTCGGCCGGGCGCACGTCGGGCTCGGCACCCGACCACCATACGCCGTACATCTTGTCGCGCGCGTAGCCGACCGCGACCGCTTCCTTGATCGAGGTCGAGTTCATCACCCCCCAGCCCCAGAGCAGGACGTAGTCGGGGCGGTTCTGGCGGATTTGCAGCCAGGTCGCCTTCTGCTCGACGCCGGGATGCGTGACCGGCAGGAACATGGTCTCGAAGCCGTGCAGCTTCGCCCGCTCGGTCAAGAGCGCGATCGGCTCCTTGCCGTACGGGCTGTCGTGATAGACCAGCGCGATTTTCTTGCCCTTGAGCTTGTCCAAGCCGACTTCCTTCTTGGCGATATGCTGGACGATGATGTCGGAGGCGGTCCAGTAGGTGCCGAGCAGCGGGAAGTTCCACTGGAACACCGAGCCGTCGCGGGACTCGGATCGGCCGTATCCCATCGAGATGATCGGGATCTTGTCGGTCGTGGTCTTCTCGGTCAGCGCGAAGGTCACGCCGGTGGACAGCGGGATGACGTAGGCCGCGCCCGTCGGTCCATTCTTTTTCAGGCGTTCGTAGCATTCGACGCCGCGGTCGGTGGCGTAGCCGAACTCGCATTCCTCGGTGACGATCTTGACGCCGTTGATGCCGTTGTCGCGGGCATTCACCAGCTTGTAGTAGTCGGCGATCCCGTTGGCGAACGGCACCCCGTTCGGAGCATAGGCGCCGGTCCGGTAGACCAGCGCCGGAATGAACTGCTCGTTCTGGGCGAGCGCGGGCGCAGCGAACGCCACACCGCCGACCGCAGCCGCTACGGCAATTCCAACAAGTTTCAACATCATCGCAACCTCCCTTGTGGCGCCGGAGGCGTCTTGCGAGCCCGCCGGCGTTGCCTTTGTCCAAGGCCACGGGCGTTGTGCCCGCTCCTTGCACCCATAGTGCCCCCGTTCCGCCCTCCCCTCAATGCGTCCATCAGAAGGGGAAGGGCCATAACCGGAGCTTTTCCTTTGCTATGGCCCATAAACGCGCCAGGCCATGCGGTTCCACGATCAGGAAAAACACGATCATGGCCCCGAAGATCATGAATTCCAGGTGCGACACCATCGCCGTCGACAGCGGAATGCCGAGCAGACCGGGCACCTGGTTGAGGAAGATCGGCAAGAGCACGATGAAGGCTGCGCCGAGGAACGACCCGAGAATCGAGCCAAGCCCGCCGATGATGACCATGAACAGTATCTGGAATGACCGGTTGATGTCGAAGGCCAGCGGCTCCCACGAACCGAGCCGCAGGAAGCCCCACATCGCACCGGCGACGCCGACATAGAACGAGGACACGGCAAAGGCCGAAAGCTTTGCATGCAGCGGCCGGATACCAATGATCTCGGCGGCGATGTCCATGTCGCGCGTCGCCATCCACATGCGGCCGAGCCGGCCGCGGATGAGGTTCTTTGCAGCAAGCGCCAGTACGGCGACGATGAAGAGCACGAGCAGGTATTTCCTCATCGGTGTGTCGATCGGGATGCCAAACAATTCGAGGTTGGCGACCGCCACCGAGCCGGAAGGCGCGTAGTTGGTGAACCATTTCACCCGCGCGAACGCCCATTCCAGGAAGAACTGCGAGGCCAGCGTCGCCACCGCCAGGTAGAAGCCCTTGATCCGCAGCGAAGGAATGCCGAACAACACGCCGACCAGCATCGCCATCACGCCGCCGAACAGGAACACGACGATCAGATTGGTCTCGGGCACGCGCAGCGCGAGATTGTAGGCAGCATAGGCGCCGACGGCCATGAAGCCGCCGGTGCCGAGCGAGAGCTGGCCGCAATATCCGGTGAGGATGTTGAGGCCGATCGCCGCCAGCGACAGGATGAGCACCGGGATCAGCACCTCGGTGTAGAGATATTGATTGGCGAACAGCGGCAGGATGAGAACGGCAAACGCCAGGACGCCGATCACGAACCAGCGATCCTGCACGATCGGGAAGATCGCCTGGTCGGCCTTGTACGTGGTCTTGAACTGGCCGGCTTCGCGGTAGAACACGGCTTGCCCTCAAATCCGTTCGATGATGCGTTCGCCGAACAGGCCCTGCGGCCGGAACAGCAGGAAGACGAGCGCCAGCATATAGGCGAACCAGTTCTCGATGCCGCCGCCGGCCAGGTCGAACCATCGCACGAGCAACGGGCCGAGCAGGACCTCGGCGAGCTTCTCGCCGGCGCCGATGATCAGTCCGCCGACGATGGCGCCCGGAATCGAGGTGAGGCCGCCGAGGATCAGCACCGGCAGCGCCTTCAGCGCCACCAGCGAGATCGAGAACTGCACGCCGAGCTTGGAGCCCCAGACCATGCCCGCAGCGATGGCGACGATGCCGGAGACCGCCCACACGATCAGCCAGATGGTGTTGAGCGGAATGCCGACCGACTGCGCGGCCTGGTGGTCGTCGGCGACCGCGCGCAGCGCGCGGCCGACGCGGGTGACCTGGAAGAATATGGCGAGCGCGGCAACCAGCACAGCACAGCCCACGGCGGCGGCGACCTCCTCGCGGTCGATCAGCAGCCCGCCCGGGAACACGCTCTCGAAGAAGAACATCGGCTCCTTCGGGATGCCGAGGTTGATCTTGTAGATGTTGCTGCCCCAGACCGTCTCGCCGAAACCCTCAAGGAAGTAGGCGATGCCGAGCGTCGCCATGAACAGGATGATGCCCTCCTGGTTCACCAGCCGGCGAAGCACCAGGAATTCGATGGCGTAGGCGAGCACGATCATGATCACGACGCTGAGAGCGACCGCGACGACCAGCGGCATCATCTCCGAGAGCCGTGCGACCGAGAGCGCTGCGAACAAAACCATGGCGCCCTGGGCGAAATTGAAAACGCCGGACGCCTTGAAGATCAGGACGAAGCCGAGCGCGACCAGCGCGTAAAGCACGCCGGTCAGAAGTCCGCCGATCAAAGTTTCAAGAACCGGTCCCAGCATCCTGCCCTCGATGTGCCAAATTCTTCAATGCGCGACGCCGAGATAGGCGTCGATGACGTTCTGGTTGCGCTTGACCTCATCCGGCGTGCCGTCGGCGATCTTGACGCCGTGGTCGAGCACCACGACGCGATCGGACAGGTCCATCACCACGCCCATATCGTGCTCGATCAGCGCGATGGTGGTGCCGAAATGGTCGTTCACATCGATAATGAAGCGCGACATGTCCTCCTTCTCTTCGAGATTCATGCCGGCCATCGGCTCGTCGAGCAGGAGCAGGTCGGGCTCCATCGCCAGCGCCCGCCCCAGCTCAACGCGCTTCTGCAGGCCGTAGGGCAGCCGCGCCACCGGCACCTTGCGGATCGCCTGGATTTCGAGGAAGTCGATGATTTCCTCGACCCGGTGGCGGTGCACGATCTCCTCGTTGAGCGCCGGCCCGATCCGCAGCAACTGCCAGAGCAGGCCGCGCCGCATCTTCAGAGTGCGGCCCGCCATGATGTTGTCGAGCGCGCTCATGCCCTTGAACAACGCGACGTTCTGGAACGTGCGCGCGATCCCGCCATGCGCGGCGTCGTAGGGCCGCATCTTGGTCCGCGTTTCGCCCTTGAAGGTGATGCGGCCTTGCTGCGGCTGGTAGAAGCCGTTGATGACGTTGAGCATCGAGGTCTTGCCGGCGCCGTTTGGGCCGATGATGGCGCGCACCTCGCCCTTCTTGATGTCGAACGACACGTCGCGGATCGCACGCACGCCGCCGAACGACAGCGACACATTCTCGATCGAGAGCAGAATCTCGCCGGCCGCGATGTCGCTGTCGGCGGGGGCTCTCATGGTGCGGCGCGCTCCGCCGTTATTCCGGCCGAGCAAGCGAAGCGAGCGAGTGCCGGAATCCATAACCACAGACCGGGGGTATGGATTCCGGGATCGCCGCCATAGCGCGTCGAAGACGCGCGTGAACGCGCTTGTAGCGGCGCCCCGGAACAACGGAGCCGACTCATGCCGCCTTCCCCATCGTCGGCGCGGCGGGGACGGTCGCAACGTCGCGAACCTTGACCCGCGCCGAGAGCACGCCTTTGCGGCCGTCCTCGAACGTCACTTCGGTCGAGATGTCGGCCTCGTGCGAGCCGTCGTACAGCGCCGCGATCAGCGGCGCGTAGCGCTCGGCGACGAAGCCGCGGCGCACCTTCTGCGTCCGCGTCACCTCGCCATCGTCGGCATCGAGCTCCTTGTGCAGAATAAGAAAACGCTTCACCTGTGCGCCGGCCGTCACCTTGTCCTCGGCGAGCGAGCGGTTCATCTCCTCGATGTTCTTGCCGATCATGTCGTAGACCAGAGGATGGCCGGCCAGCTCCTGATAGGAGCCATAGACCACGTTGTTGCGCTCGGCCCAGCTTCCGACCGCGGTGAGATCAATGTTGATCATCACCGCGACGAAATCGCGGCCATCGCCGTAGGCCACCACCTCGCGGATGTTGGGAAAGAACTTCAGCTTGTTCTCAATGTACTTCGGCGGGAACAGCGTGCCGTCCACGAGCTTGCCCACGTCCTTGGCGCGGTCGATGATCTTGAGGTGCCCGGTCTTGCTGTCGAAGAACCCGGCGTCGCCGGTCTTCACATAGCCGTCGGGCGTCATTGTTTCCTTCGTCTTCGCGTCGTCCTTGAAGTAGCTGACGAACTGGCCCGGCGACTTGAACTGCACCTCGCCGTTGTCGGCGATACGGAGATCGACGTTCGGCAGCGCTGGGCCGACGGTGTCCGAAAAAATCTGGCCGTCCGGCTGCGCGGTGAGATAGAGGAACGCCTCGGTCTGGCCGTAGAGCTGCTTCAGGTTCATGCCGAGCGAGCGGTAGAACGAGAACAGGTCCGGCCCTATCGCCTCGCCGGCGGTGTAGGCGACGCGCACGTTCGACAACCCGAGCACGTTCTTGAGCGGGCCGTACACGAGCACGTTGCCGAGCCAGTACAGCAGCCGGCCGTGCAGGGCGACGTCCTGCTTGTTGAGGATCGCCTCGCCGTAGCGCCGCGCCACGCCGATGAAATAATGAAACATCTGGCGCTTGAGGAAGCTTGCGTCCTCCATGCGGATCATCACGCGGGTGAGCATCTGCTCGAAGGTGCGCGGCGGCGCGAAGAAGAAGGTCGGCCCGATCTCGCGGAGGTCCGCCATCGCGGTGTCGCCGCTCTCAGGGCACGCCATGCAGAAGCCGGCGATCAAGCCTTGCGCGTAGTTGAGATAGTGATCGCCGACCCAGGCGAGCGGCAGATAGGCCAGCGCCGCGTCGCGCTCGGTGAGCTTGTCGAAGGCCACGGTGTCGGAGCCCGCGCCGATGCAGCGCTCCGCCGACAGCACCACGCCCTTTGACTGGCCGGTGGTGCCCGAGGTGTAGAGGATGATCGAGGTGTCGGAGCCCTTGCCCGCGGCGATCTCGGCATCGAGCCAGGCGGCGAGCGACGCATCCTCCGCCAAGGCCTTGCGGCCCGCGGCGATGACGTCCTCCATGGCGTGGAGGCGGGTGTGGTCGTAGTCGCGCAGACCCCGCTTCTCGTCATAGACCATGGTTTCGAGCTTCGGCAGCCGGTCGGACACCGACAATATCTTGTCGACCTGCTCCTGATCCTCGACCGCGGCGAAGCGCACCTCGGCATGCGCCAGCACATAGGACAGCTCTTCGGCGACAGCATCGGCATAGACCGGGACCGGGATGACGCCGAGCATCTGCGCCGCCATCACCGACGCATAGAGCCTGGGCCGGTTGGCGCCGACGATGGCCATGGTGTCGCCGCGCCTGAGGCCCAGCCGATGCAGGCCGACCGCATAGGCACGAACGTCGTCGAGCAGTTGCGCCCAGGTCAGGGTCTGCCAGACCCCCAGATCCTTGTGCCGCATCGCCGGCCGGTTGCCGAACATGCGCGCATTGCGGACCAGCAATTTCGGAAAGGTGTCCGCAGGCGCGTGAGCACTGCTCGCCACCGCTCGCTCCCATGGGCCGAACGGCTGATGCCGTGCGGCGTTATCGTTCCCTCTCCTGCCGCCCCCGCAGCAGGTCCCTGCATCGATAAGAATGGACCGCCGCGGGCCGGTCAAGCCTGAGACGGGTCGCACCAGACCAAAGGCTGACCCGAGCCGCCGGCTTGTGCTAAAAGCAATCCGGAACACCCCTCGACGTCATTCCGGGGCGTCCGCCGTAGCCCGAAGGGCGAAGGCGCGACGATCCCGGAACCCATAATCCCTGTGTTTTCTTGATCGTTCGCACCGGGAGTATGGATTCCGGATAACCGCGTTGCGCGCGGTTATCCGGAATGACGGCGGCGGCGTGGCAGGTCGATGGAATACGAGGGCTGCGATGGGTGAGTTTGCAATCGGTCAGGGCGTTCCGCGGTTCGAGGACCCGAGGCTGCTGCGCGGCGGCGGGAAGTATGTCGACGACATCGTGCTTCCGGGCATGGCGTTCGGGCATGTGCTGCGCTCGCCGCACGCGCATGCAAAAATCAAATCGATCGACACGAGCAAGGCCAAATCCGCGCCCGGCGTGCTCTGCGTGCTGACCGGCGAGGACTGGATCAAGTCCGGCTGGGGCGACCTGCCGGTGCCTGGCACCCACAAGCGCCGCGACGGCTCGACCAACTACAAGCCGCGCTATCCGGCGCTGGTGAAGGACCGGGTGCGCTTCGTCGGCGACTACGTCGCCTTCGTCGTCGCCGAGACCAAGAATCAGGCGATGGACGCGGCCGAACTGATCGAGGTCGATTACGAGGTGCTGCCCGCCATCGTGGCGACCGCCGCGGCGGCCAAACCCGGCGCGGGGCTCGTCTGGGAGGACTGCAAAGACAACATCTGCTTCGTGGCGATCCACGGCGACAAGGCCGCGACGGAAGCCGCCTTCACCAAGGCCGCCCATGTGGTCAAGGAGCATCTCGTCATCAACCGCGTCACCACCGCGTCGATGGAGCCGCGCGGCTCGGTCGGCGACTACAACGCCACGGCCGACAGCTACACGATCTACACCACCTTGCAGCGCGCGCATCCCTATCGCGCGGAGCTGGCAAAGCTCGTGCTGAAGGTGCCCGAGCACAAGGTGCGCGTGGTGGCTCCCGACATCGGCGGCAGCTTCGGCATGAAATCGGCGATCTACAACGAGGTGCCGCTGGTTCTGCTCGGCTCCAAGATCACCGGACGGCCGGTGAAGTGGATGAGCACGCGGTCCGAGGCGTTTCTTTCCGACGCGCAGGCGCGCGACAACGTCACCGACGCCGAGCTTGCGCTCGACAAGGACGGCATCTTCCTCGCCTTCCGCGTCTCCTCCACCGTCAACGCCGGCGCCTATCTGCAGTCGGGCTTCCAGGCCTACACCGGCAACCTCGGCACGCTGGCCGGCACCTATCGCACACCTGCGATGTACGTCGAATCGACGGCGGTGTTCACCCACACCCAGCCGATGCGGCCCTACCGCGGCAACGGCCGGCCCGAGGCGGCCTATGTGATCGAGCGCATGGTCGATGTCGCCGCGGCGCAACTGAAGATCGATCCGGCCGAGTTGCGGCGGAAGAACTACATCCCGCCGGAGGCGATGCCGTTCAAGACGAGCCTCACCTTCACCTACGACTCCGGCGAGTTCGAGAAGGGCATGGACCTCGCGCTGAAGATGGCGGACTGGGCGGGCTTCGCCAAGCGCAAGGCGGAATCGAAGAAGAACGGCAAGCTGCGCGGGCTCGGCATGTCCAACACCATCGAGCGGGCGGCCGCGCCGAGCTTCGAGGGCGCGGAGATCCGCTTCGACCGCGGCGGCACGGTGCAGATTTTTTCGGGCAGCATCAACCAGGGCCAGGGCCACGAGACCACATTCAAGCAGGTGGTGGCCGACAAGCTCGGCATCCATCCAAACGACATCGAATACATCCAGGGCGACACCGACAAGGTGTTCTTCGGCGAAGGCACCGGCGGCTCGCGCTCGGCGACCATGTCGGGCTCGGCGTTCTACAACGCCGGTGAGAAGGTCATCGCCAAGGCCAAGGCGATCGCCGCGCACAATCTCAAGGTCGATGTGGCCGACGTGAATTTCGAAGAGGGCATCTTCTCCAGCGCCAAGACCAACCAGACCATGACGATCAAGGATATCGCCCAGGATTCGTTCAATCCGGCGAAGCTGCCGAAGAACATGGAAGCCGGACTCTACGCCACCGCCGTCTACAAGGCGGACGTGGAGAACTTCCCGAACGGCGTCCACATCTGCGAGGTCGAGATCGACCCGGAGACCGGCCACGTCGACGTGGTGAAATACAACGTGGTGGATGACGTCGGCACGGTGATGAACCCGCTGCTGCTCAAGGGCCAGATCGTCGGCGGCGTGGCGATGGGCGTCGGACAGATTCTGAAGGAGGACATTTCCTTCGACGCCGAGGGCCAGCTCGTCACCGGCTCGTTTATGGACTACGCCATGCCGCGCGCCCACGACTTCTGCGCGATCGAGGTCAAGGCCAATCCGGTGCCGACCAAAACCAATCCGATCGGAGCCAAGGGCGCGGGCGAGGCCGGCTGCGTCGGCGCGATGCCGGCGGTGGCCAACGCGCTGGTCAATGCGCTGGCCGAGTTCGGCGTCAAGCACATCGAGATGCCAGCGACGCCGGAGCGGGTGTGGCGGGCGATTCACAACGGCAGGGCCGGGTAAAACGCACCCCATGACGCATTCAGAAATCAAAGAAAAAATGATCTGGGCCGGCAAGGTGCTGGTCAACGAGGGCCAGGACGACTTCACCCGCGGCCACATCTCGGTGCGGCTGCCGGACAACCCCTCGCTGTTCTTCATGAAGTGCCACAGCGTCGGCATGGACGAGATCACCCAGGACAACATCCTGACCATCGATCTCGAAGGCAACGTCGTGGCCGGCACCTCGCGCCGCCACAGCGAGGTTTATATCCATTCCGAAATCTTCAAGGTCCGGCCGGACGTGCACTGCATCCTGCATACGCATCCGGTCTATTCGATCGCGTGGTCGGGCGGCGGGCGACCGCTGAAGGCGATCAGCCAGCCCGCGGCGCTGTTCCATAACGCCATCGGCATCTACACCGACACCATCAACCTCATCCGCAGCCACGCGATGGGAGCGGGCGTCGCCAGGGCGCTGGGACCGCACAGCGTGGTGATGCTGAAGAACCACGGCATCGTCACCGCGGCACCCACCGTCGAGGAGGTGGTGATCCGGACCATCATGTTCGAGAACGCCGCGCAGATTCAGTTGATCGCGGAGGCCGCCGGCGACATCGCGCCGGAATTCCCGCGCGACGATATCGAGAAGCTCAAGCACGACATCAGCCGGCCGGACCAGTTCGTGGTGAACTTCGATTACCTGGTGCGGCGCGCCAAACGCCGGCAAGACTAGGTCGGGATCATGCTGCTCCGCGCTTCAGCACGAAGGCCTTCATCAGCTCGATCGCGCGGAGCGATTCCGCCGAGGTGGGGTCCTGCGTGGCGAAGGCGTGCGGCTGGTCCGGGAACGTCTCCAGCGTTGCCGATCCGCCGCGTCTGCGCCACGCCGCGGAGAATTTTTCCGCCATGTCCGGCGTCACATTGCTGTCCTTGGTGCCCTGAAGGATCATGAGCGGCGGCAGCTTGCCATTCTCGCCGCGATCGAGCACCAGTTGCGGATTGCCTTCGGCCATCGCCGCCTCGTCGCCGAAGTAGTCCTTGTGCGCCTGGATCAGCCGCTCGTTCTTCTTCTCGACCGCCATGCGGTAGCGCGCCAGCGGATCGGAGATCGGCCAGCACGCCACGACATAAGCGACCGAAGCATCGACGTTGCTCAGCTCGGGCGCGGTCGCTGCGGCATAGCGCGGATCGTTCGGACGGAGCGCCGAGAGCAGCGCCTGATGCCCGCCGCTGGAGCTCGCCAGGGTGCCGACCCAGTCGGGCCGCGAGCCGAGCTTTTCGGCATGGGCCTTCATCCAGCGCGTGCCGTAGTTGACGTCGGCGACGGAGGCCGGATACGGCGCCTTCGGCGCGAGGCGAAAATCCAGCGCGAGCACCACGACACCCGCCGCCGCCACCGCCGAATCGATCACCTGATTGTTGTTGCGGTCGCCGCTGGTCCAGGCGCCGCCGTGAACGCCGACCACCGCCGGGAACGGCCCCGCGCCCTGCGGGCGGTAAAGCCTCGCCAGCAGCGCTTCGCCGCCGACCTTGTGATATTCGATGTCTTCCGCCGTGAACTTCGACGCCGCGGGATTGGTGACGATATTCATGATGCGAGGTTCCTTCCCGCGACGAGTGTAAGGCCCGTCTGAGGTCTGGGGCAAACGCCCTCTCCACTAGAACCGCGTCGTCAGTTCGGTCAGCCAGGCGGGCGATGCCTCGACCAGGACGGCCTCAAGCCGCTTGTCGAGGCCGCTGAGAATGAGGACGCCGACCGCGACCAGCACCGCGCCCATCAAAGCCTTGCCGCCGCTGCCCGCGGCCAGAAGGCGGCTGCGCCACCGCGTCAAGGCCTCGCGCGACATCAGGCCGATGGCAAGCAACGGCAGCGCCGCGCCGACGCCGAACGCCAGCATGGTCAGGGAAACCGCAAACAGATTTTCGGCCCGCGCCGCGAGAACGGATGCAGCGCCGAGAGTTGGGCCCACACATGGGCTCCACACCGCTCCGAGCAGCAGCCCGACCGCGAATTGACCGCCGAGGCCGCGCCCCGTGAAGCCTCCGGCATGCGTCTGCGCCCAGTTGCCGACCGGGGCCGCGGCGACCGCGAGTTGCGCCTGAAGGCGAGGCATCAGCAGGACTCCGCCGGCGACGATCAGGAGCACCGCAGCAGTCGAGCGGAACAGCTCCTGATCCAGTCCGGCGGCGAAGCCCAGCGTCGCGACGAACAGACCGATCAGCACGAATGACAGCGAAAGCCCCGCTGCCAGCGCAGCGGGGCCGAGCCGATGCTCGCCCAATGCCGCGCCCAACACGATCGGCAGCAGCGGCAGAACGCACGGCGAAAGCGTGGACAGAATCCCCGCGATCAGGGCGAGGCCGACGCCGCTCATCCGGGGTCAGATCGCCTTGCCGAGAAGGGCTTCGATCGACTTCGGATTGGTGTCGCCGGTCGATCGCCCGGACTCCTGCTTGCCCTTGAAGACAATCAGCGTGCTCTGCTTCTGAACGCCGAATTTCCTCAGCACATCTTTCTGGGAATCGAAGTCCACGTTGAATGTTACCATTGCCTTGAACCGCTGCTCGCCCCTGAGCTTCGACAGGATCGGCGCCTGCGCCCTGCAGGTCGGGCACCACGGGGCGGAGACATCGACCAGGATCGGCTTGCCCGCGGCCTGGGCCGCGTCGAATGCCTTCTGATCGAACGGCTGCTTGTCCATCGCGACGGCCGAGGCCCCGAAGGCGACCGCGGCCGACAGCGCAAGAGCACCCAGAAGATGACGGCGATTAAGCATGAACCCTCCCTGAGAATGTTGGAGGGCCTCTATATCAAGCGGCGTCGCGCAGCCCGCTCAACTCTTTCGCACGGCCGATCACGAATGCGTGGCCTGGCCGTCAACTCCAATACCGCCCGCTTGCGCCGACGATCACCACGAGGAGGCCGAGCGGCAAATTCACCGCGATGATCTGACGAATGCGATTGAGGTTCGCGCCTGCCGCCGGCCAGTCGCTCGCATCCACTGCGCGCTTGAACTTGAGCCACGGCCCATGGAACAGCCAGAGAAACAGCGCGATCATCACCCAGCCCAGCCCCTGCATCAGATTGATGTGCAGGGCCAGACCGCGGAAGCCGCCGAAGGTCGCGAACACCATCCAGTAGCCGCTGGCGAGAAGCAGCAGGATCGACACCCAGACCCAGGGAAAGAATTTCTGGAAGAACGCGCGCCAGAGCTTCAGCCGCACCGGCGGATCGAGCGAGCTCGCGGCGGGGCGCAGGCAGAGATAAGCCGCGAACATGCCTCCGACCCAGACGACGGCGCCGAAGATGTGCAGGGCAAGGGCCAGGGCGGTCATGGATTGGCTCCGGGTAAGAGAATGGACGTTGTCCTCCAAATTGAACCTTCTCAATCCGGCACGAAAGCCACCGCCTCGATCTCAACCATCCATTCCGGATCGACCAGCGCGGCCACGGCAACCTGGGTGCTGGCCGGATAGGGCGGCGTGAAGACCTCGCTGCGGACCTGATTGATCGCGTCGCGATAACGAATATCCGCGGCGAAGATCGTGATCTTGATGACATCGCCGAGCGTCGCGCCGGACTCGGCGAGAATGGTGCGGATGTTTTCGAACACCTGCCGGGTCTGCCCAGCCACGTCGCCCTTGGCGACGGTACGGCCTTCGGCATCCCATGGCACCTGACCGGCAACGAAGACCATCCGCCCGTTGGACACCTCCCAACCGGGACTATAGCTGCCTTTGGCCCTGATGGACGCCGGCTTCAACACGCGCTTGCCCATGGTCGATCTCCTCACTGCGTAAGCGGGATGTTGTATCGGCCTTCCGGCGCGCCGTCATCTGCTCCGGTACGCCGTCATCGCCGGATCGCCTCTTCGCGCCGCCGGCTCATCCGGCCCGGAATCGTGCTATGAGCATAGCGACATGCAGCAACGTTCGATGCGACGTTTTCCAGGCTGGCTCATGGCCGCGGCGCTGTGCTGCGCCGCGCTGCCGTCGCCGGCGCAGGATTCCCCGAACGCAGACGTGACCGGCAAGACCAAGCCGCGCGCGGCGTCGAGCAAAGCCGCGATCGATGCCTATATCCGCGCCCGCCGCGCCTACGAGGACGAGGCCTCGGCCTACTGGCAGTCGATTTCGGACAAGCGCCGCGCGCGCTTCGCCAAGCGCCGCAGCAACGCAACAGTCGTGCTCGATGATTATGTGCTGACCCAGCCGCGCAGCTC
>CAMAWG010000050.1 GCA_945861855.1 Rhodoplanes serenus | reverse complement strand
CATTGCTTGGCTCAACCGCTGCCGAAGGCTTGCCAAGGATTGGGAGAACCTCAATCGCAAGGCGCTGGCATTCTTGCGCCTCGCATCAATCCGCCTCATGCTCCGAAAACTTTGTAATCCTGCTTGATGTTCTCGGACGGACTCTTAGGGTGGCTCATCAAATCCCGGGGAAGTGGGGGATGTGACCGGAAGGGAGGGCCGAAAGCCCTCCCTTTTTCTTTGTTTGATTGCGCGGCCGGTCTCGCTTACTGAAACGGGCGGCGCATGCCCCGTTTGAAGCGCGCTGAGGAGCTTTCTTGAACCAGCCGCGCGAGCCGATCCTGAACGTCCCGCCCGTCGTCGTCGCGATGTTGTTGGTGCTGGGCTTCGTGCACGCCGCGCGCGAGTGGCTCCTGCCCGACGGCACCGACCGCATGCTGGTGTGGACGCTGGCCTTCGTGCCGGCGCGTTTCGATTCCGGTGCGCTCACCGAAGGCATCCTGCCCGGCGGCCGGGGGGCCGAGCTGTGGAGCTTCTTCACCTACGCCCTGCTACACGCCGACTGGATGCATCTGGGCTTCAACGCGGTGTGGCTGCTCGCCTTCGCAAGCCCGGTGGCGCGCCGTTTCCGGACGCCGCGGTTTCTTTTGTTCTTCGCGGCGACGATTGCCGGCGGGGCGCTGGCCTATCTGCTGGTTCACGCCGGCTCGCTGGCGCCGATGATCGGCGCGTCGGCGGGCATTTCCGGCATGATGGGCGCGGCCGCACGATTTGCCTTCGAGCCGGGCGGCTCGCTCGACCTGTGGCGCCGCGATCGCGAGAACGCCGACCGTGTGCCAGCGGCGCCGCTGCTTGTTGCGCTGCGGAATCCGCGCGTGTTCACGTTCGTCGCGGTATGGTTCGGCCTCAATCTCCTGTTCGGGCTCGGTTCGGTGTCGTTTCTCACCGGCGAAAACCAAAGCGTCGCATGGGAGGCCCATGTCGGAGGCTTTCTCGCCGGGTTGCTGCTGTTCTCGATGTTCGATCCGGTGCAGCCGGCGCCGGTTGTCGACGATGAGCGCGACTGGAACTAGGGTTCGTTAACCGCGCGGCGCATGGCTGACCGCCGAAATGCGGAGCGGGACAGGAACCCTGACCCACCTGCCGGGTTATTGCTCTACCGTCGAACTGTCCCGAGCGATCCTTGAGTCTTGATCGGCAACTGCGAAACGGTGTCGAGCAAGCGACAGGCGCGACGGATCAGCCAGGGAGCGACCCAATGACCGTCAAAGCCATTCTCTCGGTGAAGGGCAGCGAGGTTGCCACCATCGAGCCCACAAAAAATCTTGCCGCCGCGGCCAAGCTGCTGGCCGAACGCAAGATCGGCGCGCTGGTTGTCACCGGCCCCGACCAGCGCGTGGTCGGCATCGTGTCGGAGCGCGACATCGTGCAGGAGCTCGCCGCCCATGGCGCGGCCTCGCTCGACCTTCCCTTGACCGATGTGATGACGCGCAAGGTCATGACCTGCGGCGCGGGCGACACCATCAGCTCGGTGATGGAGCGGATGACGCAAGGCAAGTTCCGGCATCTGCCTGTGGTCGAGCAGGGACGCCTCGTCGGCATCGTGTCGATCGGCGACGTGGTCAAGCACCGGCTGCAGGAAATGGAGCGTGAGCAGTCGGCGCTGCGCGACTACATCCAGACCGCCTGAGACTTGGGATTGCTTGACGGCCGGCGTCACCGGCGCCGGCCGCGGTCCCGGTGACCGACAGCGGAACCTAGCCGCCGCCCTTCGGCCGCGTCATCTTGAACACTGTTTCGACCAGTGCGTATTCGTCGTAGCCGCAGCGCGCGATCGGCTTCATGGCGGCGGTGTCGAGCCGGCCGTTCTTGATGAAGCGATCGTCGATATAGACGCCGATCGCCTGGCCGAACACCACGAAGCGTTCGATCTGCTGGCCTTCGATGTCTTTAAGCTGCACGGTCTGAGCCATTTGCATTCCAGCGCGCAGGGGGAGGCGGCGACCCGCGGCGGCTTGACCAGCCGCGACGGCGCGGCCTCAAGACCGGTCGCTTTCATCTCGCTTTCCCCGCGCGGCAGCGGCGCCGAGGTGCCGTTCATCTGGTCGCGCAGATCGAAGGTCGCGAGGCTGCAGACGAACTCCTTGGTCTCCTCGGCGAAGGCGGCCGAGTCCTTGGCGCCCTCGCTGGAGAACATCACGATCGGCGGCTTGTCGGTGATGCCGTTGAAGAACGAGTAGGGCGCGAGATTGATCTCGCCCCTGGCGCTCATGGTGGTGATCCAGCCGATCGGGCGCGGCGCGACGATGGCCTTGAACGGGTTGTGCGGCAGGCCGTGATCGTTCTTGCGGGTGTCGTAGAACATGAATTCCCCATGACGTCATTCGGGATCGCGCTGGACGCAACTTCAGTGGTAGGGTCGGCCCGATCGAACACATCAGCGTTAGGACAGATAAATGGCCGACGACGACAAGAAGGCTAGCACCAAAGCCGCTCCAAAAAAGGAGGCCGTAGCCGCTGCAAAAAAGGAAGTCGCTCCGGCCGACAAGAGCACTCCGGCTGCAGCCGCTGCCGATGCTGCGCCGGCCAAGACCGAGGGCGGCGAAAAAGCAGGCGCCGCTCCTGCCAGCTATAGCCGGGGCGAGGGCCAGAAGCCGGTGTCCCAAGCCTACAAGGACAACTGGAACGCGATTTTCGCGACGAAGAAGTCCACGACGAAGAAGAAGAAAAAGCGATAGCAGGTTGATGAAAAACTCTCCGCGGTCAAACCGGGGCGCGCCGAAGGCGCGATACCGGAATCCATAACCCCTGCATTTCCACGATAATTAAGACAGGGGCTATGGATTCCGGCACTCGCTTCGCTCGGCCGGAATGACAACCGAGAGTTTTTCAGCAGCCTGATAGCGCCTATGGGCTGCCAAAGCGCGTGACGATCTCGTCGAGCGGCGGGCGCGGGCGATCCTCGGTCGGCTTCGCCGGCCGGCCGATGTGCACGAAGCCGGCGATGCGCTCCTCGGGCTTGACGCCGATCGCATCCAGCACGCGGCGATCGTAGGAATACCATTCGGTGAGCCAGCTCGCCGCAAAGCCGAGCGCGTGGGCTGCGAAGACGAGGCTGGTCGCCGCGGCGCCGGCCGACAGCACCTGCTCCCATTCCGGAATTTTCACATGCGGACCGGCGCGGCTCACCACCGCGATCACCAGTGGCGCGCGGGCGAGGCGCTTGCTCTCGTGCTCGACCTGATCGGGCGTAGCGTCGGGCCGCTTGTCGCGAAACGCCGCGGCGATGGTCTCGCCGGCCTTGAGCCGGGCATCGCCCTCGAACACGATGAACCGCCACGGCGTGAGCTTGCCGTGGTCGGGCACGCGCGAGGCGACGGTGAGCAGCGTCGATAGCTCGGCCGCGGTCGGGCCGGGCCCGTTGAGCTCGATCGGCTTGACCGAGCGCCGGGAGGTGAGGAGGTCTATGGCCTCGGGCATGAAGGGCTCCGTTTCGCCTTGCGCGTAGCATGCGGCGAAGAGCGAGACAATTAAGCCACTCTGGAAACACTCTGAGATGCTGGCTTGAATTCGCCGCGATTCCGGCCGAAAACCGGCCCCCGATGACGCGCCCGACCATTCATTGCCGCCGCCTCCTGCTGCCGGCGCTTGCGCTCTTCGCGATCGAGGCGGCGCCCGCCTTGGCGCAGTCGCCGTTCACCATGCCGCCCGCCCCGCCGCCGCAGGCTCCGGCCAACATGAAGGCCGGCGACGGCGCGATCCTGGCGATGGCGCGCTACGGCAACGAGGGCGGCGTCATCAACGGCGGCCTGCACTGGCGGGTCTATGCCGACAAGCCCGACCAGGCCGGCGTCTTCCGCCTGGTCAAGGAGGACCATTCCGCCCAGCCGACCTTCGTGCTGCCGGCCGGCAACTACATCGTCCATGTCGCCTTCGGGCTTGCCAGCACGGCCAAGCCTATCCAGGTCGGCCGGGAGCCGGCGCGCGAGGTGTTCGAGATCGCGGGCGGCGGCCTGCGGATCGAGGCCCGCGTCGGCAACGTGAAGATCGCGACCGGGCAGGTGTCGTTCGACATCTATCAGGGCAGCCAGTTCGAGCAGGGCGACCGCCGGCCGCTCGCCTCGAGCGTGCTCACCGGCGCGATCGTGCTGGTGCCCGAGGGCACCTATTACATCCTCTCCAAGTACGGCGACGGCAACGCCGTGGTGCGCTCCGACATCCGCGTCCAGGCCGGCAAGCTGACCGACATCACCGTGACGCATCGCGCCGCGCAAATCATGTTCAAGCTGGTCAGCAAGCGCGGCGGCGAGGCGCTGGCCAACACCGACTGGGCGGTGCTGTCGCCCGCCGGCGACACCATCACGGAAACCAAGGGCGCGTTTCCGCGCGTGATCCTGGCCGAGGGCGAGTACAAGATCATCGCCCGCAACGACAACAAGGTCTACCAGCAGGACCTCACCGTCATCCCCGGCGTCGACGGCGAGATCGAGGTGCTGGCTCGCTGAGAGGCGTTCCGGTTCGAGGGCCGCTGGCCTAGACTGATGGCGCTTTCCACCTGTTTCCCATTTTGGAAACCGCCATGAAACTGACCGCCTACGTCACCGACGGCCACACGATCGACATCCGGCCAGCGCCGGCCGAGCGGCCATGGATGGACGAGACCGAAAATCGCCACGCCTACCGCTGCCTGCCGTTGACCATGGCCAACGCCCACGGCTGGGAAATTCATTGCACCGCCGGGTTCAGCGCGATCTGGAATGGCGGCCGCGGCCTCGACGCGGTGACGGTGACGCCGGATGTGGACGCGCTGCCGGTTGCCATGAGCCATTTCGGCTTTGGCGTTCTCACCTTCCATATGCCGTGCCTGTTCCGCACCGAGGCAGGCTTCGACCTGATGGTTTGCGGCCCCATCAATCGTCCCAAGGATTCGATTGCGCCGCTGTCCGGCCTGATCGAGATCGACTGGTCGCCCTACACCTTCACCATGAACTGGCGCTTCACCCGCCCGTGGTCGGCGGTGCGCTTCCAGAAGGGCGAGCCGTTCTGCCACATCATGCCGGTGCGCCGCGGCGAGATCGAAGCGGTCGAGCCCGAGCTGCGCGTGCTGTCGGACAATCCCGAACTCAAGCAAAAGCACGACGCCTGGTCGGAGAGCCGCAACCGCTTCAACGCCGAGCTGAAGCAGCCGGGCAGCGAAGCGCAGGCCGAGAAATGGCAGAAGCTCTACCACCGCGGGGTGGAGCCCGACGGCACGCCGGCCGGCATCGCCGACCATCACACGCGGCTCAAGGTCAAGCCGTTCAAGAAGCCGGCGTGACGCCGCGCGCTCATGTTGCCTGCTTCACGCGCCTGAGATCCGGCGGCACCGCCTCGTCGGCCAGCGCCTTGAGCGCGGCGTCGAGCGGCATGACGGTCTGGCCCTCCTTGCCGAGCCTGCGGATCGAGACCAGGCGCTCGGCGGCCTCCTTCTTGCCGACCACCAGCATCACCGGCACCTTGGCCAGCGAGTGCTCGCGCACCTTGTAGTTGATCTTCTCGTTGCGCAGGTCGCTCTCGGCGCGCAACCCAAGTCGCTGCGCCGCCGCCGCGATCTCGCTGGCATAGCCGTCGGAATCGGAAGTGATGGTGGTGACGATGGCCTGCACCGGCGCGAGCCACAGCGGCAGATGGCCGGCATAGTGTTCGAGCACCACGCCGAGGAAGCGCTCCATCGAGCCGCAGATGGCGCGGTGGATCATCACCGGGTTTTTCTTCGAGCCGTCGGGGGTGATGTAGAACGCGTCGAAGCGCTGCGGCAGGTTGAAATCGACCTGCGTGGTGCCGCACTGCCAGTCGCGGCCGATCGCGTCGCGCAGCACATATTCGAACTTCGGCCCGTAGAACGCGCCTTCGCCCGGATTGATGGCTGTCTTGATGCGGCCGCCGGACCGTTGCTCGATCTCGCCCAGCACCCGCGTCATGATCGCTTCGGCGGCATCCCACATCTCGTCGGTGCCGACGCGCTTCTCCGGGCGCGTCGAGAGCTTCACCACGATCTGCTCGAAGCCGAAATCGGCGTAGGTCGACAGGATCAGGTCGTTGATCTTGAGACACTCCTCCGCCATCTGCTCGTCGGTGCAAAACACATGGGCGTCGTCCTGGGTGAAGGCGCGCACCCGCATCAGCCCGTGCAGCGCGCCGGACGGCTCGTAGCGGTGCACGATGCCGAACTCGGCCATGCGGAGCGGCAGCTCGCGGTAAGACCGCAGTCCGTGCTTGAAGATCTGGATGTGGCCGGGGCAGTTCATCGGCTTGATGGCAAAGACGCGCTCGTCCTTGGTCTCGTCGCCGGCCGATTGCGACATGAACATGTTCTCGCGGAACCACTCCCAGTGACCGGACGTCTCCCACAGCGACTTGTCGAGAAGCAGCGGCGCGTTCACCTCGCGGTAGTTGCCGCGCAGGCGCCGCCGCATGTAGCTGACGATCTCCTGGAAGATGGTCCAGCCGCTTGCGTGCCAGAACACCGTGCCGGGCCCTTCCTCCTGGAAATGAAACAGGTCCATCTCGCGCCCGAGCTTGCGATGGTCGCGCTTCTCCGCCTCTTCGATCTGCTGCAGGTGCAGGTCGAGTTCTTCCTGCTTGGCGAAGGCGGTGCCGTAGATGCGGGTGAGCATCGGGTTGTTGGAATCGCCGCGCCAATAGGCGCCGGCCACCTTCTGCAGCTTGAAGGCATTGCCGATCTTGCCGGTCGAGGTCATGTGCGGGCCGCGGCAGAGGTCGAACCAGTCGCCCTGGCGGTAGATATTCAGGTTCTCGCCGGGCGGGATCGCGTCAACGAGCTCGACCTTGAAATTCTCGCCCTTCTCCTTGAACACGCGCTTGGCCTCGTCGCGCGGCCACACCTCCTTGGTGAAGGGTTTGTCGCGCGCGATGATCTCGCGCATCTTCTTTTCGATCGTCGGCAGGTCTTCCGGGCTGAACGGCGCGTTGCGGTAGAAGTCGTAGAAGAAGCCGTTGTCGATCACCGGGCCGATGGTCACCTGGGTGCCGGGCCAGAGCGATTGCACCGCCTCCGCCATCACATGGGCGGCGTCGTGCCGGATCAGCTCCAGCGCCCGCGGGTCGTCGCGCGAGATGAATTCGATCCTGGCGTCCTTCTCGATCGGTTCTGCAAGGTCAGCGAGGTGACCGTCGAGCGCCATCGCCACGGTCCGCCTGCCAAGCGAGGGGGAAATGCCCTTCGCGATGTCGAGACCGGTTGTGCCTTGGGGATACTCCCGACGTGCGCCGTCGGGAAAGGTCAGCGCGACCATTCTGTTCTCCTATGCTCACTCGCTGCCTACGAATGCAGGTAAGCGTTGCCCGCTCAATAATGCAGAGCGCGGCCGCAGGCAATGATTTTGGAATGACCGGGCATTGAAACCGGAGTGGCGGGGTGCGACGCTGCCCCCGCAAAACGAGGGAAGATCACATGACTACGCGCCGCTCCGTTCTGACCCATTCGGCCGCCGCCCTCGCGGCGCTGTCCCTTCCACGGCTTGCGCTGGCCCAGGCGTTCCCCTCGAAGGCGATCAAGATCATCGTGCCGTTTCCGCCCGGCGGGCCGGCTGACACCGCGGTGCGGATCGCGCAGTCTGGCATGGAGAAGGCGCTTGGCCAGTCCATCATCGTCGAGAACGTGGCGGGCGCCGCCGGCGGTCTCGGCGCCCAGCGGGTCAGACAGGCGGAGCCCGACGGCTACACGCTTCTGCAGGCCGCGAGCCCCCACACCACCAATGCCGCGGTGAAGCCGCAGGGCAACGTCGATCTGCTGCGCGACTTCGTGCCGATCGGCCAGACCGGCAACAGCGTCTATACGCTCTGCGCCAGCAAGGAGAGCGGCGCCAAGACCTTCGCCGGGATGGTGGTGCTCGCCAAGGCCAAGCCCGGCGAGTTGAAGATCGGCAGCGTCGGGGTGGGCTCGGCCCATCACCTGATCGCCGAGATGCTGAAATCGGCCGCCGGCATCGATCTCACCCATGTGCCCTATCGGGGCGAGGCGCCGGCCATCCCCGATCTGGTCGCCGGCCGCATCGACCTGATGTTCCTGACCACGGCGAAACCGCTGATCGACGACGGCCGCGTCGCGGGCATCGGGCATACCGGCGACGGGCCCTGGTTCCAGTTGCCGCAGCTCAAGCCGCTGACCGCGTTCGGTCTGAAAGACTTCGTCGTGCCCGGCTGGAACGGCCTGATGGCGCCGAAGGGCACGCCGCCCGCGGCGGTCGCCAGGCTCAGCGAGGCGCTCAGCGCGACGCTTCGAACGGAGGCATCGGTGAAGGCCTTCAACGCGATGGGCTTCAAGCCCGGCGAGGGCACGCCCGGGCCGATGGCCAAGCAGATCGACGACGACATGCGGCTGTTCACCACCGTGATCCGCGAGCGGAACCTGAAGTTCGATACCTGACCGCGGAGCGGTTACGGCGTGGAATTGGTTCCGCGCCAGCGGCCGTAGCGCCAGGGCAGGTACCAGCACGACCGCATGGGCTTTTCCTCCGGCACGAAATCGAGCCCGGAGTTCCCCCACGGATGGCAGCGCATGAGCCGCGCCAGCGTCATCCATCCGCCGGCCCAGAGGCCGTGCCGCTCCAGCGCCTGATCGGCATAGTCCGAGCAGGTCGGCAGGTAGCGGCAATGGAACCCGATGAGCGGTGACAGGGTAATGCGGTAGAGCTTGACCAGCGCGCGGCCAACGAGCCGCGGAACCCGCGCAGCGGTCGACCACAGCGGACTGGCTTCAATCATCCGACGCAATTCCCATCGTGGAACTTTTTCTTTGCGACGAACGTCGCATCCTGCAACGCAAATGAGAATACAAATGCTTCCTTGATTAGGTCATCATTGTCCGACATCACGCTGGCGCACGAGGCTCATCGGGCGTTGCCGAATTGCACTAGACCGGAATCGGTCACCGTATAACAGTGCACCGCAACGTGAGTCGGTCCGTGATTTGCATGATCTGACGTTGGCGATAACGCGAGGGAAACTCTTGCGAATTGCCGGACGCGCTGGAGGGGGGGACGCTCAGGCATGGCGCCTGACGCAGGGGGTCACCGGATGATTCGATTCGCTGCTGCCGCAGGCGCGGCTGCTGCTTGCCTGCTCCTCGCCACCAGTTCTCAGCCGGTGGCCGCGCCGGACCAGCGCGCGATGCCGATGCAATTCGAGGTCTGGACCGAGGGCCCGGCGCAGGCCTGCGGCAACACCTGCCGCACCTGGGTGTCCGCATCGGGCGCCATCACAGCCGACACGCCGCGCGACTTCGAGGCCTTCGCCAAGAGAAACAAGCTCGACGGCTTCACCATCGCGCTCGACTCGGACGGCGGCTCGGTGCTGGGAGCGCTGGCGCTCGGCCGCTCGATCCGCAAGCTCGGCATGACGACGACGGTCGGCAAGACCATCGATCTCAACGCGGCGGACGGCGGCCGAAAGCGCGCTAAGTTCCAGCCGCGCGCCTATTGCGAATCGATGTGCGCCTTCGTGCTGCTCGCCGGAATCGAGCGCCGCGTTCCGGCGGAGGCGCGGGTGATGGTCCACCAGATCTGGCTCGGCGACCGCCGCGACGATCCGACCGCGGCCAACTATTCAGCCGAGGATCTCGTGGTGGTTCAGCGCGACATCGGCCGGCTCGCGCGATACACCGTGGAGATGGGTGGCGGCGTGGACCTGCTCGAAATCGCGCTCAAGATTCCGCCGTGGGAGCCAATGCGGATGCTGTCGCGCGACGAACTGCGCACCATGAAGGTGGAGACGGCCGGCGACGCGCCCGAGGTGAATTCAGGCACGGCGACGAATTCCGCGGCGCTTGCCAACGGCGCGCGGGCTGCGGTCAACGGACACGGCTGGGCGATGCTTTCCGTAGAAGGCCGGCCGGCGCTCGGCCGCAGCCATCCGCTGACCGTCGAGGGCGACGACGTCGGCACATTCGAACTGAACATCGCCTGCGGCGAGGCGGGGCGCGACTACATCGTCACCTACGTCGAGCAGCGGCGGACCGACGACATGGGGCGCACGCCGTCGGCTCTGAGCGAGGTGGAAATCTCGATCGGCGGAAAGCCGGTGCAGCTCAAGGTCGTGGCCTCGCGCGCGCGCGACAAATCGTCGGGGCTCAGCTCGATCGCCAGCGGGCGCATTCCGGTGGAGATGCTGAAGATGTTCGCCGACCCCGGCAGCCGCTCGCTGATGGTGGAAACGGCCAGCGACGACGCGGTGACGGCGATCCGGATCGGCAATGCGGGGATCGCGCGAGTGCTGCCGGCGCTCGCCGCAAGCTGTGCCGCGGCCCCGCCGGCGATTCGCAACTCCGCCCGCACCGCCGCGCGCCAGGGCGGATAGCATCGACGTGCTTCTGCTGGATGGACGAATGAAAAACCGCCCGGGCTCGGGCGGTTTTTTTTATCCGCGATAGCCGCGGATCGCCGGCTTGCAGCGCCGGTCGCTGAACTGCGCGGCGTATTGCGAGCCGGTCCGATGCCAGGCATCCGCGTTGCGGGCGTGCGGCGAGCGCGGGCATTGCGTGACATGGGCGGTCAGCCGCCGGGCGAACAGCATGTTGGTTTCGAGCGTGATGCAGACGATCTGCTGGTCGTTGGGCGGTGCGACGTCGAGGCGCGGCAACTGGGTCTCGGCCCGGCGGATCGACGCGGCCTCCTGGACGCACTTGTTCTCCTGGGCGAATGCGCTTGAGGTGAGCGCCACGCCGGCGGCGACGATGGCGCCCGACAGCGCAAGGCGGAAGCCCAGGACCATGCTTCAGCCCGCGGCCAGCCGGCGCTTGCCTTCGATCTGGCCGATGGCGTCCACCACGGCGTCGAAGGTCAGCAGCGTCGAGGCATGGCGCGCCTTGTATTCGCGCACCGGTTCGAGCACGGCGATGTCGGCCCATTTGCCGTCCTTGGGCGGCTCGCCGTTTTCCTTGAGCATCTTCCGCACCGTTTCGCGGAGCTTGCGCAACTCGTCGGCCTTGGCGCCGACCACATGGCTCGCCATGATCGAGGACGAGGCTTGGCCGAGCGCGCAGGCTTTTACCTCATGGGCGAAGTCGGTGACCGTGTCGCCGTCCATCTTCAGATCGATCGTGACGGTCGACCCGCACAGCTTGGAATGGGCGGTGGCGGTGGCGTCGGGATTTTCCAGCCGGCCGAGACGGGGAATCCCCCCCGCCAGCTCCAGAATCCGGCGGTTGTAGACCTCGTTCAGCATGCATTTCCTCAGGGCGCTTTCCCGCCGCCCGCCGGGGTCGATTGTTTTGTAGTCAGTTTGGTCTATATATGGCGTATCGAGCCCGCCCAAAAGAGCTTCTGGGGGACTTGGTTATGGCCCGTCCTGTGGGATGAGCCATGCGCATTGGGAATGCGACGTTCAGGCGCCCGCCGTGCTATCCCGCACGTCCGGGCGCGTCAGCGACGCGGCCCCCCGGTGACACATCCGGAGCCCGGCCCCTGCCGAGGTTCTGGTCGAACGGAGAGACCGATGGACGCCATTGTTAAGCCCTGGCCGAAGGGTGCGAATTCTCCTTCCACCGATCATGTGCACAAGGCGCCGCAGGCCGCCGCCGAGCGTCCGTCGCGCGAGCAGGCCGAGGCGGCGGTGCGCACGCTGATCGCCTATATCGGCGACAACCCGGACCGGGAAGGCTTGCTCGATACGCCCAAGCGCGTGGTCGGCGCCTATGAAGAGCTTTACCGCGGCTATGGCGAAATTCCCGCCGAGACGCTGGAGCGCACATTCTCCGAGACCGGCAAGTACGACGATCTTGTGCTGGTGAAGGACATCTCCTTCAACTCCGCCTGCGAGCATCACATGATGGCGTTCACGGGCGTGGCGCATGTCGCCTACATGCCGATCGACAAGGTGGTCGGGCTGTCCAAGCTCGCGCGGCTGGTCGACGTCTATGCCCGGCGGCTGCAGACCCAGGAGCATATGAACTCGCAGATCGCAACCGCGATCGAGGAAATCCTGAAGCCGCGAGGGGTCGCGGTGATGATCGAGGCCGAGCACACCTGCATGTCGCTGCGTGGAGTCGAGAAGGCCGGAGCTCTCACGGTGACCACGCAGTTTCGCGGCGCATTCCGCGACGACCCGAACGAGCAGGTCCGCTTCATCTCCATGGTGCGCGGCAACCAGCGTTAGCCCTTTCACCCTCTGCGGGGAGAGGGAGAAGAGGCACTGACGTGTCTGGAAACAAAGAAGCCGAAGAAGGCCTCGTGCTGGCGCCGAAGTTCGACGCCGACGGGCTCGTGACCTGCATCGCCACCGACGCAGCCACCGGCGAACTCTTGATGGTCGCGCACATGAACGCCGAGGCGCTCCGGCGCACCGTCGAGACCGGCGAAGCATGGTATTTCTCGCGCTCACGCAAGGCGCTCTGGAAGAAGGGCGAAAGCTCCGGACACAGCCAGCGCGTCACCGAGATGCGGGTCGATTGCGACCAGGACGCGATCTGGATCAAGGTCGAGCAGCAGGGCCCTGGCGCTTGCCACACCGGCCGACGGTCCTGCTTCTACCGCGCGGTGCCGTTGGGCCAGACTGGCGCGGTCACCCTGGAATTCCGCGACGCCGAGAAAACCTTCAATCCTGCGGACACTTACGGCAAACCGGGCTGATTTATCAGGCGTTTTCCAGCCCCCGCCGCGAATTCGATACAATTTCTTAGCGGTCGTCTGTAAAATGGCTGCGGGCGCGTGGCGGTGGTGCGCGTCAGCGGGGTGCTGGTAATGTCCGGTGAGGGCCTGCGTCGGCGTTTCTGCCTCGTTCTGGTGAAGCCGTCGCACTACGATGACGACGGCTACGTCATCCAGTGGCACCGCTCCGCAATCCCGTCGAATTCGCTGGCCGCGGTCTATGGCATCGCCCGGCAATTGGCCGACCAGCAGGTTCTCGGCCCCGACGTCGATATCGACATCCACGCCTACGACGAGACCAACAGCCGCATTCGCACCGACCGCATCGCGCGCCTGATCGAGGCCGCCGACGCCGGCATGGTGATGATGATCGGGGTGCAGTCGAACCAGGTGCCCCGCACCCTCGACCTGTCGCGACCGCTGCGAAAGCAGGGCATTCAGGTCGGCATCGGCGGCTTCCACATGTCGGGCGTCATCTCCATGCTCGACGGCAACGACGACGCTTTGCGCGCGGCGCAGGCGATGGGCATCTCGATCTTCGCCGGCGAGGCCGAAGGCCGCCTCGACGAGGTGTTGCGCGACGCCTACGCGGGCGCGCTCAAGCCGCTCTACAATTTCATGAACGACCTGCCCTCGATCGAGGGCTCGCCGATCCCGCTGCTCAGGAGCGAGCGCGTGCGCCGCACCGCCGGCGCGGTGACGAGCTTCGACGCCGGCCGCGGCTGTCCGTATCAGTGCTCGTTCTGCACCATCATCAACGTCCAGGGCCGCAAGTCCCGCCGCCGCTCGCCGGACGACATCGAGGAGATCGTGCGCGTCAACATCGCGCAGGGGCTGCACCGGTTCTTCATCACCGACGACAACTTTGCCCGCAACAAGGACTGGGAGGTCATCCTCGACCGCCTGATCCATCTGCGCGAGGTCGAGAAGCTCGACTTCGGCCTGATCATTCAGGTCGACACGCTCTGCTACAAGCTGCCGAACTTCATCGAGAAATGCCGGCGCGCGGGCGTGCGCCGCGTGTTCATCGGCCTGGAGAACATCAACCCGGCCAATCTCGCTTCGGCCAAGAAGAAGCAGAACAAGATCACCGAATACCGGACCATGCTGCTGGACTGGAAGCGGGCCGGCATCATCACCTACGCTGGTTACATTCTCGGGTTCCCCAACGATACGATGGAATCGATCGCCCACGACATCGAGGTGATCAAGAAGGAGCTGCCGGTCGATCTTTTGGAGTTCTTCTATCTCACGCTGCTGCCGGGATCGGAGGATCACAAGAAGCTGTTCAAGGCCGGCATTCCGATGGACGCCGACCTTAACCGCTACGACCTCTATCACATCACCACCGACCATCCGAAGATGACGCGCGCGGAGTGGGCGCACGCCTACGACATGGCGTGGAAGAACTACTACACCGACGAGCACGTCGAGACGATCCTCAAGCGCGCCGTCGCCACCGGCGCGAGCGGCGGCAACACGCTGTTCCTGGTGACGTGGTTCAAGGGCTGCACCCAGATCGAGAACGTGCACCCGCTCGAAGGCGGCTTCCTGCGGATGAAATTCCGCCGCGACCGCCGGTCCGACATGCCGCTCGAGCCGGTGTGGTCGTTTTATCCGAGGTATTGGCTTGAAACCGCCTCGAAGCAGTACCGCTGGATCTCGATGTATTTCCGGCTGCGGATGATCTATCTCGGGATCAAGCGCGATCCGGCGCGGAAGCAATATACCGATGTCGCGCTGACGCTGGCGAGCGACGAAGACACCGCGACGCTCGAGATGTTCAACAACACGGGCGCGCAGGCCTACGTCTCGCAGCAGCGCCGCCTGGACAAGCTCTCGCACGGCGGCGCGGAGCACGCCCCGGCGCTGCAGCCGGCGGACGCCGTCGTGCCGGGCGTCCAGCCTGACCCGGTGTCGTTGCGGCCGGGCGTTTCAAGCGCCGCGGCTCGCTGACTATTTCTTCGACGTCTGGATCGCCTTGGCCCGCGCCAGCAATTGCCGGGCGCGCTCCAGATGCGGGCGGTCGTACATCACCCCGCCGATGCCGACGGTGCCGGCGCCGGGGTTGTCCGCAAACGCGGCGATCACCGCTTCGGCGCGCTTCGCCGCTTCCGCCGTCGGCGTGAACACCTCGTTGATGGCCGCGACCTGTCCCGGATGGATCGCCATCTTGCCGGTGAAACCGTCGCGCCGGGCCTCCTCGCATTCGCGCCGCAGCCCCGCCTCGTTGCGGAAGTCGATGTAGACCGTGTCGATCGCCTGCACTTGCGCCGCCGCGGCGCCGGCGAGGCAAAGGCTCCGCGCCAATTGATAGGGCGCGAGGAAATGCCCGTCGCGGTCGCGGTTGGCCTCGGCGCCGAGCTCGACCGAAAGATCCTCCGCGCCCCAGGTGAGGCCCTTCAGGCGTTTGCTTGAACCCACGTAGGTGCCTGCCAGAAACATCGCCTGCGCGGTCTCGGTGGCGATCGCGATAATGTCGAGCGCGCCCTCGGGCAGTCCGTGAACCGCCTCGCGCGCGGCGATCTTGGCGTCGCAATGGATCACCGCCGCGCCGCCCTCCGCCTTGGGGAACATGATGCCGTCCGGGCGGCCGGACACCACGGCGTCGAGGTCGTCGTCGGTCAGGCCCGTCGCAAACCCGTTGATGCGGACGTAGATGCGCGGGCGCTGTTTCGCCGGCATCACTTCTTTGAGGAAGGCCAGCGTGGTGGCGCGCGCCTGCGCCTTGTTCTGCGGCGAGATCGAATCTTCGAGATCGAGCAGCAGCGCGTCGGCGCCGCTGCCCATGCCCTTGTCGAGTTTCTTGGGGCTGTCGCCGGGAATGAAAAGGAAGGAGCGCATGGAGTCTACTTTGGCCGCATCTTGATGAACGCCTGACGCTTGCATTCGGCGACCAGCTTGTTGTCCTGATTGTAGGCGCGGTGGTGGAATTCGACGATGCCGGCGCCGGGCCGGGACTTCGATTCGCGCTTGCCGAGCACCTCAGTGGTGCAGTGGACGGTGTCGCCCTCGAACAGCGGGTGGCCGAATTTGACGTCCTGCATCCCGAGATTCGCGATAGTGGTGCCCACCGTCATGTCGGACACCTGGATGCCGATCATCAGGCCGAGCGTGAACAGCGAGTTCATCAGCGGTTGGCCCCACTCGGTCTCGGTCTCGCAGAAGTGCCGGTCGATGTGCAGCGGCTGCGGGTTGAGGGTCATGTTGGAGAACAGCATGTTGTCCATCTGCGTCACCGTCCGGTAGTAGCGGTGCTTGGTGAGGGAGCCGACCACGAAGCCCTCGAAATAGAGCCCGCCGCGCTTGGAGCGGTTCGCCGTTTCCGTTGCCGTCTCAGCCATGGTTCTAACCCTCCGGTTGGGTGCGATTTTAAGCTTCCATTTACCATAATCGTTAACAGTTCGCGCTGCCCGGCGTGCTCTCGCACGCGGCGGAAAGCAGTCATGAACGTCGAGCCAGCCGCGACCAATCAGATGGTGACGGGCGCCATCCGTCAGGCTGCGCGCATGACCGGCGCCGACTTCAAATATCTGCTGGCCACCGCCCAGGTCGAATCGAACCTCAATCCCAACGCCCAGGCTTCGACGTCGTCGGCGCGCGGCCTGTTCCAGTTCACCGAGCAGACCTGGCTCACGACGCTGAAGGAGCAGGGGACGGCGCTGGGCTACGGCCCCTACGCCAAAGCGATTTCGCGGCAGCCGTTGGGGGACTATGCGGTGTCCGACCCGCGGCTGACCGACGCCATTCTGAACCTTCGCTCCGATCCGACCGCCAACGCGCTGATGGCCGGCGCCTTCACCAAGGTCAACGCGGCCAAGCTCGCGGGTCGGCTCGGCCGTGGCGCGAGCGAGGGCGAACTCTACATCGCGCATTTTCTCGGGCCGACCGGAGCGAGCCGGCTGATCGGGCTTGCCGATACCAGCCCGCGCACGCCCGCCGCTGCGATTTTGCCGAGCGCGGCGCGCGCAAACCCAAGCATCTTCTACGATGGGCGCGGCAATGCCCGGAGCGCCGGCGATGTCTATCGCACGCTGATCGGCCGCTATGACGTGGCGCGCGGCGGGCCTGCGAACGTGCCCGTGGTGGCAGCGAATACGGGCGAAAAAGCTCCTCCTCTCCGAAACGCATTCGCCCACGATACCGCGGCGGTGACCGGGACCTATGCCGCGGCCGCGCCGCCGTCCTTGCCTGCCGACGCCGGGCTGGTGTTCCACGGGCTGTTCCGCAGCAACGGAGGGGAGGCGGTGGCGCCGGTTGTGAGTTCGCTCTGGACATCGCCGCCGCCGGGCCAAGCTGTGCCGCCGGGCCAGGCCGCCGCGGCGAGCCATGTCACGCCGGCGATTCCCGCGGCGGCAATGGTTGGACCGGAGCCTGCCGCTCCGCCCATGGGCAGCGGCGAACTCAGCCTGTTCCAGGACCGGCTGCCCGACGCGCGCTCGCTGTTTCGCGGCAGGGTCTGAGCGCGTTTAGGATTTGGTAATCCTTCCAAAGATTTATGCTGAACACTTTCTTAAATCTCTGAATCTATGGTGAGCCACGCGGCAATCCACCCGCGGTGTAGCCTGCGGTTTTGTCATGATCGTACGTCAGTTCCTGCATTGGTTGCGCACTGCGCCTTCCGGCGACCGCGCCGAAGCCACCAGCGCGCTGGCGCGCGCCTTCCTCCATTCCGATCTCACCGACAACGATCGTGCGGCCGCCGAGGGCGCCATGATCATGCTGCTCGACGACCCGTCGCCGCTGGTGCGCCGCGCGCTCGCCGAGGTGTTCGCCGGCAGCGAAAACGCGCCGCCCACGGTGGTGCATGCGCTGGCCAACGATCAGCCGGACGTGGCGGAGCCGATCCTGCGGCGCTCGCCGTTGTTGCTCGATTCCGATCTGGTCGAGGCGGTGGCCTCCGGCGAGCCTGCGCGGCAGGCGGCGATAGCTTCGCGCGCGGGGCTACCCTGTTCCGTGTCCGCCGCCATCGCCGAGGTCGGTTCCGCGGAGGCCTGCCTGGTGCTTCTGGAGAATGGGGCGGCCGAGACTGTGCCGTTCTCGCTTGATCGGATCGTGCAGCGCTTCGGTCATCTCGCGGCCATTCGCGACGCGATCCTGTCGCGCGACGACCTGCCGGCGGCGACGCGACAGGCGCTGGTGGTCAAACTGTCCGAGACGCTGGCCGACTTCGTCACCTCCCGCGAATGGCTGCCCGAGGACCGCGCCCGCCGGATCACCCGGGAGGCCTGCGAGAAGGCCACGGTCACGCTGGCCGCCGAATCGCAGGAAGGCGAGGTGCGACCGCTCATCCGGCATCTGCGCGAGAGTGGCCAGCTCAACGCTGGCCTGATCCTGCGCTCGCTGCTGTCGGGCAATGTCGAACTGTTCGAAGAGGCGCTGGCGGAATTGGCCCAGGTGCCGCTGACGCGCGTCGTCGGGATCGTGCACGACCGCCGCGGCGCGGGCTTCCGCGCGCTCTACGACAAGGCGGGCCTGCCGGCTTCGACCTTTCCGGCGTTCCGCGAGGCGCTGGAGGCGATGCGCGAAGAAGGCTTCATGTTCGAGCCGGGGTCCGCAAGCCGGCTCAAGCGCCGCATCATCGAGCGCACGCTCACCCGTTGCGAGAGCGAGGCGCCGGACGAGATCGAGCCGTTGCTGACGCTGCTGCGCCGCTACGCCGCCGAAGCGGCGCGCGAGGAGGCACGGCTGTTCTGCGACGAACTGGTGGCGGACGACGCGATTGCGCCCGACGCCGATCTACACCCGGTCGCGGCGTAACCGTTGACGGTTAGAACGACTCGCCCGGCACCAGGGATGAGCGCTGGATCGCCCTGATGACGTCCGGACGGTGCCGGTTTTCCTTCACCAGGAACTCGTCGGTAACCGCGCGCAGCTTGCGGGTCAGCGCCGCGGCGATCGCAGCCACATCGGCGCGCTGGTGCTCGCGCACGATCGCGCGCACCGCATCGACATGCTGATCGACGATCGCCATGGGAATTCTGCTGAGGTCGGGGGTGTGCTCCAGCAGCCGGCAAAGGCTTTCGGCGGCGGCCGCCACTTCCGGATATCCGAGCGTGCCGGAATCGCCCTTTACGTCATGGGCGGCGAGGAATAGCTCCTGGCGGGTTTGCTTCGAAAGGCCGTTTTGCTTGACATTGTGGCGGGCGGAGTCAAGGCGCTCGCATTCGTTATGCATCCATTCGGAGAAGTCGCCGGAAATCGCCGCCAGCGCCTCTTCGGCGCGGGCGACGGGGTCTTGCTCACCGGGCAATGCGGGTCGCAGCGTCTTGCGCAGCGTCCTGGTGTCCGGCGTGATTATCTCGTGATCGCCGTAGGTGACAATGTCTGGCTTTGACGGCCTTGCATTAGCCATGCTGGGATTTCTCCTGAAGGTCCGTCATGCGAGCATCTTGGCTTTGTCGAGCAGGGCCTGCTGGCGGATGACGTCCGCCTTGCCGCCCTTGCGGCGCTCGGGACCGACATGACTCGTGGCGAGATTGCGCCGGCGGTCCGGTCCGAAATAGGTCTTGGTCTTGATGAAGGGCCGGGGGTTGGCCACCACATTGACGATGCGCTGGTAGAGCGCTTTGGCCGAGATCGGCTTGGCCAGGAATTCGGTGATGCCGGCATCGCGGGCGGCGGTGACCCGCTCCTTTTCGGTGTGGCCGGTGACCATGATGATCGGCACGAACGGATTGGCGTTGGCGCCGGGCTGGCGGATCATCTGGGTGAGTTCGAGGCCGTCGAAGATCGGCATCGCCCAGTCGGTCATGACGATGTCCGGCACATGGTGGGTGAAGGCATCGAGCCCGGCCGCGCCGTCCTCGGCCTCATAGACGTCACGCGCGCCGAAGCCGTGCAGCAGCGTGCGGACGATGCGCCGCATGTGGGCGTTGTCGTCGATGACGAGGAATCGCAGGCGGTTGAAATCGATGCGGACCATGGCGCCCCACGACGGGCCGCAAATGATCTGGCCCACGATGGCATGAAGGTAGGAGGTCGTCGTTAAGGAACGGTTTAGGAAGATGGCCCGGCAGGCATGGCGCCAAGGCCCTGGCTGGCCGGCCAGCCTGCCCACCCTCTCTGTGGGCAAAACTCAAGAGCTGCCCGCGTTTGCAAGCCCGCTTTGACCTGCTAACGATCTCGGGAAATCGCGAGCGCGCCAGCGCCGAAGGAGGGGACGCCATGCACCGCAGCACCGATCGAATTCTCACCACCCACGTCGGCAGCCTGATCCGGCCGGATTCGATCCGGAAGCACCTGCGCGCCAAGCAGAAGGGCGAGGGCTACGACGCGGCGGCCCATGCGCAGAACCTCAGGGAGACGGTCGCCGAGGTGGTCCGCCAGCAGGCCGAGGTCGGCGTCGACGTGGTCAGCGACGGCGAGTTCGGCAAGGGCATTTCCTGGTCGCAATACGTGATCGAGCGCGTCTCCGGCTTCGAGCGGCGCGCCTTCAACCCGGCATCGGGCAATCCCTTCACCAAGGGCGCCGACCGCACCCGTTTCCCAGAGTTCTACCAGGAGCTCGATGCCAAGGACCACGTCGAGACGGTCACCGATACAGTGGCGGTCGCACCGATCAAATACACCGGCCAGGCGCTGATCCAGCAGGACATCGACAATTTCAAAGCGGCGTTGAAGACGGTGAAGGTTGTCGAAGGCTTCCTGCCGGTGGCGGCTCCGGCGTCGGTCATCCCGGACCGGAAGAACGAGTATTACAAGAGCGCCGAAGACTTGGCCGAGGCGATCGGCCAAGCGATGCATGTTGAATACAAACAGATCGTCGACAACGGCTTGATCGCACAGCTCGACGACGCGCGCGCTGCCGTCACCTACGACCGCATGGTGCCGCCCGCGAGCTTCCAAGACTATCGCAAAAGGGTCCGTCTCTATCAGGACGTGCTCAACCGAGCGACCGAAGGCATCCCGACCGAAAAACTCCGCTACCACGTCTGCTGGGGAAGCTGGCCCGGTCCGCACACCACCGACGTGCCGATCAAGGATATCATGGACCTGATCCTGCGCGTGCGCGCCGGCGCTTATGTGCTGGAGATGGCCAATCCGCGCCACGAGCACGAGTGGCAGGTGTGGCGGGACGTCAAACTGCCGAAAGGCTCGGTGCTGATCCCGGGCGTCATCAGCCACGCCACCAACGTGGTCGAGCACCCGGAACTGGTGAAGGAGCGGATCGTGCGGCTGGCTAGGCTCGTCGGCCGCGAGAACGTCATCGCCGGAACAGATTGCGGCTTCGCGCAGCAGCCGTTCTACCAGCGCGTCCATCCGACGATTCAATGGGCGAAGCTGCAGGCGCTGGTCGAGGGCGCGCGGCTCGCGAGCAAGGAATTGTGGGGTAGGGGCAAGAAGAGCGTGGCGTCCAAGAAAGCCGCCAAGAAGTCCGCTCCGAAGAAGCGTACGGCAAAGGCCGTGAAGCGAAAACGCGCGGCCTAGCTACTTTCTCCGCCCTCATCCTGAGGGGGCGCGAAGCGCCGTCTCGAAGGATGGGCGGCGAGTCCGGACCTGTGGCCCATCCTTCGAGACACATCGCGGAGCCTGTCATCGGGCCGGCCTTTGGCCAGACCCGTTGGCGATGCTCCTCAGGATGAGGCCCGAGTATCAGCGATTCTTGCGCGCCACCTTCCGCTTCTTCTTCAGCGTATTCTTCAGCCAGCCTTCGATCACGCCCGCGATCTCGTCGCTGTTCTTCTCCAGCATCATCATGTGGCCGTTGCCGCGGATACCGATGTCGGGCAGCCGCACGAAGGTGTTCGGCACGCCGGCCTGCGCGAGATAGGCCGCGGTCACATGGTCGTAGGCGGCGTGATAGGACGCCTCCGCCACCAGGATCAGGATCGGTACCCTGGCGAGGTTCGGCAGCCTGCGCGCAGGCTCGGCCTGCAGCCAGCCGCGCACGAGGTCCGGGGTGTCGGGCTTGTCCTGGCGCATGAACGACAGCTCTTCGCCGGACTTGAGCGGCGGGTCGTAGCGGAGCGGCACCATGCCGAGCCCGGAGGTCTTGCGGGGGCCAACGTCGACGAACCAGTCCGGCGTACCCTTGAAATCGGTCTCGTACACCGGCGGGCCGTTCGGCTCGACTGCGACGATGGCCTTCACGAGCTTCGGCCGCTCGTCGGCAACCGGCCAGGCGAATGCGCCGGACTGCGAGTGCACGAGGAGAACGGTCGGCCCGATCTTTTCGAGCAGCGCGATGATGGCGTCGCGGTTGATCTCCTGCTGCCGGGGATAGCTCTCCAGCGAGGGAAACTGCGTGGCATAGAACGCTTCGAACGCCGCGTCGCCCGGCTTGCCGGCTCCGGGCCATTGGGTGTGCCGCTTCGCCTGCGGCCACAGATTGAACCGCTCGGGCGCGACGAAGCGCTGCTCGGTGCGAGCGAGGTTTCCGGCCTGCACCGCGCCTTGAGACAGCGAGAAATGCGCGGACCGGCCGCGCGCCACCTGATCCACCACATAGACCGCGTGGCCGCGGCGCAGGAAATATTGTGCCCAGCCCTCGCGGCCGTCCGGCGTGCCGGTGAAGTTGGTGCCGGTCTGGCTGCCGCCGTGAATCATCACGATGGGGAAGGGCGATTTCAGCGTGCGCGGGATGAAATATTCCGCGTACATCTGCCCGACCGTCGGCGAGCCTTCGACCGAGCGGTCGATCTTGCCGCCGGCGTAAAGATAGCCGGAGGTGTCGAGGACGAGAGGTTTTCCCGCCGCGCGCCGCCGGGCCGACTTCTTGATCATGTTCTCAATAACCAAACTGCTCGCGCAGGATGCGCTCGTCCAGGCTATGGCCGGGATCGAATAGCATCTGCATCGACACCGAGTGATCCATGCGGATATCGACGTCGCGCACCGAGCGCACCTCGGCATGGTCGGCGACGGCGGCGACCGGGCGCCGCTCGGGATCGATGACGCTGATGGTGACGCGGGCGGTGTCGGGCAGGAGCGCGCCACGCCAGCGGCGCGGCCGGAACGGACTGATCGGCGTGACGGCGAGCAGCGACGCGTTGATTGGGATGATCGGCCCCTGCGCCGAGAGATTATAGGCCGTGGAGCCCGCGGGCGTTGCGACCAGCACGCCGTCGGCCATCAGCTCCGGCAGCCGCTCCTTGCCGTCGATGGAGATGGACAGACGCGCCACCTGATAGGTGTGCCGGAACAGCGAGACCTCGTTGATGGCGTAGTGCTCGTGCAGCTTGCCCTTGATGTCGCGCGCGCGCATCACCAGCGGATGGATCACGGTGGTCTGTGCGGCCGAGAGACGCTCCTTGAGGCCCTTCTCGCGGAAGTCGTTCATCAGGAAGCCGACGGTGCCGCGATGCATGCCGTAGATCGGCCGGCCGGTTTTCATGGCCTGGCGCAGCGTGCGGAGCATCAGGCCGTCGCCGCCGAGCGCCACCACCACATCGGCCTTGGAGGGGCTGACGTTGCCGTAGAGCTTGGCGAGCCGCTTCAGCGCCTTTCGGGCCTCCGGCGCGGGGCTCGCCACGAAGGCGATCCGCTCGAATCTCGGTGTTTTTCGAAGCATGGGGCGGTCGCGGCTCCGGCGTGTGCCGTTCGTCTATACGAGTTGGGCGGGCGCTGTCGAGGCGGAGTGGGCAGGCCTGAGCGGCATTGTTATTTGCGGACTGCCATGCACAATCCAATATCAAGTTTCCCTGCCATCACGCCGGACAAAACCAATGAGAAAGCTGTCGATTGCGGTCGCCGTCGCGGCGATCCTGAGCGCCATCGGAAACGCGGGCGCGCAGACCTATCCATCGCGCCCGGTGACCATGCTGGTGGGTTACGCGGTGGGCGGGCCGTCGGACACGATCGCGCGCATCATGGCGGACCGGATGAAGGGCGCGCTCGGCCAGCCAGTGATCATCGAAAACGTGACCGGGGCGGCGGGCTCGCTGGCGGTCGGCCGCGGCGCCCGCGCGGCGCCGGACGGATACACCCTCGTCATGGGCGACTGGAGCACGCACGTCGTCAATGCGGCGATGTACGACCTGCAATACGACGTGGTGCGGGACTTCGAGCCGGTGTCGCTCCTGCCGAGCGCGCCGCAGATCATCGTCACGCCGAATTCGGTCCCGGCCAAGAATCTGAATGAGCTGCTCGCCTGGATCAAGTCCGATCCGAGCAAGGTCAGCTACGGCACCTCGGGCCACGGCAGCCCGTCGCATGTCAGCGGCGTGCTGCTGCAGAACGTCACCGGCGCGAAAATCCAGCTCGTGCCCTATCGCGGTGCGGCGCTGGTGATGCAGGACATGGTCGCCGGCACGATCCAGCTTTCGATGTTCCCGGTGACGGTCGCGCTGCCGCAGGTGCGCGCCGGCCATGTGCGATCCTATGCCATCACCGCGCCGAAGCGCAGTGTTGCCGCCCCGGAGATTCCGACGGTCGATGAGGCAGGATTGCCGAACTTCCACATTTCGCTTTGGTGGGGCTTCTGGATGCCCAAGGGCACGCCCAAAGACATCGTCGCCAAGGTCGCCGCCGCTGTGGTGGAAACTCTGGCCGATCCCGCGACCCAGAAGCGCATCGCCGACCAGGGCCTCGACGTCCCCGCGCGCGCTCAGCAGACACCCGAAGCGCTCGCGGCCTATCAGAAGCTCGAGATCGAAAAATGGTGGCCGATCGTCAAGTCGGCAAACCTCAAGGCTCCATAAGAGCATGAAACGTTCGTCCGACCGTATCCTCACGACCCACGCCGGAAGCCTGCCGCGTCCGGCCGATATCCTCCAGATGATCCGTGCGAAGTTGCGCGGCGAGGCGGTCGACGAGCAGAAGCTTGGATCGCGGGTCAGGGAGGCCGTAGGCGAGGTCGTGCGCCAGCAGGCCGCAACCGGCATCGATGTGATCGACGACGGCGAGTTCGGCAAGCCGAGCTTTGTCACATACATCCGCGACCGTCTCGGCGGACTCGAAGCGAGCGGCCTGCGCCCGAATGCGTGGCTGTCCTCGCGTGAGGCGGTGAGCTTTCCGGACTACTACAAGGCCCAGGAAAGTGCCTCGCCGCGCGCCAAGCAGGTGCAGATGGCCTGCACGTCGCCGCTGACCTACAAGGGCCAGGCGGCACTCAAGACCGAGCTCGACAATCTCAAGGATGCGCTCAAGGGCGTCGAAGCAGCCGACGTGTTCGTGCCGTGCATCTCGCCGGCCAATATCGAGGACTGGAACGAAAACAAATTCTACAACACCAACGACGAATATCTGTTCGCCATCGCCGACGCGATGAACGTCGAATACAAGGCGATCGTCGATGCCGGATTCCTGGTGCAGGTGGATGACCCGCGACTGGTCAGCTACTATCTGATGGACCCGAAGATGTCGGTGGACGACATCCGCACGTGGGCCATGAAGCGGGCCGAGGCGCTCAATCATGCGCTGCGCGGCATCCCGACCGAGAAAATCCGCTACCACACCTGCTACAGCATCAACATGGGCCCGCGGGTGCACGACCTTGAGGTCAGGCACATCATCGACATCCTGATGACGATTCGCGCCGGTGCATTCTCGTTCGAAGCCTCCAACCCGCGCCACGAGCATGAGTGGGCGGTGTGGAAAGAGGCGAAGCTACCGGAAGGCACGGTGCTCATCCCCGGCGTCATCACCAACTCGTCGGTGCTCGTCGAGCACCCCGAACTGGTCGCGCAGCGGATCGTCCGCTACGCCGATTTCATGGGGCGCGAGAACGTTATTGCCGGTACCGACTGCGGTTTTGCGAGCTTTGCCGGCTCGGACGAGGTCCACGCCAGCATCGTCTGGGCCAAGATGGAGGCCATGGTTCGGGGCGCCGAGATCGCCAGCAAAAAGCTGTGGGGCCGCTGAGCCGGTCAGAACGCCATGGAACGCGCGGTGTTCGTCTATACGACCTGGCCCACGACCGCCGAGGCGGAGGCGGCCGGCCGCTCCCTGGTCGAGCGGCGGCTCGCGGCCTGCGTCAACATCCTGCCCGGCATGATCTCGCACTACCGGTGGGAGGGGAAGGTCGAGCGGGCCGAGGAGGCGGTGATGATCGTCAAGACCCGCCATTGCCTTATTTGTAGTCATGATTTAGAAATCTCCAATATAAAAATAAAAAACAATTTACAGCCAGAGACAACTTGAGCGTGTGTTAAGTTACGTGCATAAACACC
>CAMAWG010000049.1 GCA_945861855.1 Rhodoplanes serenus | reverse complement strand
GGCGGGCGGCGAGGGGTCGAGCGTGGTTGCAGCGATCAAGAACAGCGTCCCCTACATCACGTTCCGGCGTTACCACAAGGCGCTGCGGAGGCTGGTGAATCTGCCGCGCTATCTGGGCAGCGTGCACAGGTGCCCGGTCTGCGGCTTCGAGCTGCACGCGTTCAAGCCGATGTGGAAGTCGTACCGGCGCGACGTCGAGCGGTTCGGCTACATCCATCGCCATTCCGAACTGGAAACGTACAACCTTGAGAACATGACCTGCCCGAAGTGCGACGCCCCCGATCGCGAGCAGCTGATGACGATCTATCTCGAAAAGGTATGGCCGACGCTGGGCGCCAAGGATCGAATCCGTCTGATCCATTTCGCGCCGGGCCTATCGCTCAGTCGCAAGATCAAGCGCTATCCGTCCATCAACTACCGCAGCGCCGACCACGCCCGCGCCGACGTGCAGGACTATATCGATCTGACCGACGTCCGTTACCCGGACGAGTCGGTGGATATCTTCATCTGCTCGCACATCCTCGAGCACATTCCGGACGACCGCAAAGCTATGCATGAGCTGCGCCGCATCCTGAAGCCTGACGGTTTCGGGCTCGTGCTAGTGCCGCTGGTTGTCGGCGTCGACGAAACCACCGAGGAACTCGGCCAGTCAACGCTGGAATATCGCTGGACGCATTTCGGCATGGGCGATCACGTCCGCCAGTACGGCAAGCGCGATTTCCTGCGCCGTCTCACCGAGTCCGGCTTTGCGGTCGAGCAGCTCGGCATCGACTATTTCGGCCGCGAGCCGTTCCGACTCCACGGCATCGCGGAAAATTCCGTGCTGTATGTGGTGCGGCGGGCGGATCGCTAGAGTCCGCGCCGCAGCCTATCCACGCGCCGCGCGCAACACAGCGAGCGCCTCGGCGCCGTCGAGGCGGCCGTCATAGAGCGCGCGCCCTGTGATCGCGCCTTCGAGCTTGCGCGCGCGCGGCTCGGTCAATTTCCTCACGTCGTCGATCGAGGCAAGCCCGCCGCTGGCAATCACCGGAATCGAGATCGCATCGGCGAGCGCGATCGTCGCGTCCCAGTTGATGCCCTGGAGCATGCCGTCGCGCGACACGTCGGTGTAGACGATCGCGGCGACGCCGGCGTCCTCGAAGCGCCGCGCGATGTCGAGCGCGGAGAGCTCCGACGTTTCAGCCCAGCCCTCGACCGCGACCTTGCCCTCCTTGGCGTCGAGACCGACCGCGATCCGCTTGGGAAACCGCTTCGCCGCGTCCTTCACCAGCGCCGGATCGCGCACCGCCGCGGTGCCAATGATGACGCGGTTGACGCCCTTGCCGAGCCAGCCTTCGATCGTCGCCATGTTGCGGATGCCGCCGCCGAGCTGCACGCACAGGCCGACCGTTTCGAGAATGCGCTCGACCGCCGAGACGTTCATCGGCTTGCCGGCGAAGGCCCCGTCGAGATCGACCACGTGCAGATGCTTGAAGCCCTGGGTCTCGAACACATGCGCCTGCGCCGCCGGATCGCGGTTGAAGATCGTGGCGCGCGCCATATCGCCCTGCTCCAGGCGCACCGCAAGGCCGTCCTTGAGATCGATGGCGGGGAACAGGATCACAATGCGCTCACTTGTTTGGCTATCAGCCCATCCACGTCATTCCGGGGCGCGAACGAAGTTTGCGAACCCGGAATCCATAACCCCTGTATTTCCTTATCATTGAAACCGGGGTTATGGATTCCGGCCCTCGCTGCGCTCGGCCGGAATGACCGCGGCTAGCCCTTCGGCGTCAGCTACGGCTTCCATTTCAGGAAATTGGCGATGAGCGCAAGCCCAAGTTTTTGGCTCTTTTCCGGGTGGAACTGCGTGCCGGCCATGCTGTCGCGCGCGACGATCGCCGTGACGGGGCCGCCATAGTCCGCCTGCGCGACGAGGTCGCCGCCGTCCACCGGCCGGAGCTGATAGGAGTGAACGAAATAGGCATGCAGCCCGTCCGGCCCGAGCGGGATGCCGTCGAGCAGCCGGTGCGGAGTGGCGGCGGCGAGCGTGTTCCAGCCCATGTGCGGGATCTTCAGCGCCGGATCGGACGGCGCGATCTTGTCGACCTCGCCGCGGATCCAACCCAGGCCCTCGGTCACCACATATTCTCGGCCGCGCTCGGCCATGAGTTGCATGCCGACGCAGATGCCGAGGAATGGCCGGCCCTTGCCGCGCACCGTCTCCTCCAGCGCCTGGACCATACCCGGGACCGCATCGAGCCCATGCCGGCAATCGGCGAAGGCGCCGACGCCGGGCAGCACCACGCGCTCGGCGCGGCGCACGTCGTCGGGATCGCGGGTCACCAGGATCGGCTGATCGTGTCCGCTTTCGCGGGCGGCGCGCTCGAACGCCTTGGCCGCGGAATGCAGATTGCCCGACCCGTAATCGACGATGGCAACGCTCATTGTCGCGCTTGCGGCTCGGGAAACAGTCCGATGACGTCGGGCGCAGGCTCCGGCATCCGCATCGACGGCGGCGGCACGGGGGCGGGTGGCGGCGCATCCGCCGACCAGGACTCGAAGAACCGGCGCTCCGCCAGCTCCTTGTTGGGCGCGACCACGAGGCCGACGTTGCTCCAGCGGCGGCGGAGGCTCCAGCGCCGCAGCGTGCCGGCTTCGCAGCCGACCAGCACAGCGACCAGGAATGCGACGGCAAACTTCACCGCGCCGGAGACGCCGATCGCCCAGAGCGCCGCCTGGATCGCCGCCATGACGGCGATACAGCCCAGCAGCACCAGCCACAGCCGGTTCCAGAGCATCCACAGCGGGCCGAGCAGGAACGCCCAGAAGTGAAATCCGTCGCGCACGAAGGCGAAGCGCTCGGGCGGCGCCACGTCCTCGTTCTTGCGCGGCGGTGGCTGGTGAACCGTAAAGACTGTCATCTCGCTCTCACTATCCGCCAAACCTTATCCACCAAGCGTGCCCTTGGTCGAAGGCACCTCGCCGGCCGCGCGCGGGTCAATGGCGAAGGCCGCGCGCAACGCCCGCGCCAGACCCTTGAAGCAAGACTCCGCAATGTGGTGATCGTTTGTCCCGTACAGCACGTCGACGTGCAGCGTGATGCCGGCGTTCATGGCAAACGCCTGGAACCACTCCTGCACCAGCTCGGTGTCGAAGGCGCCGACCTTGTCGCGGGAGAACTTGGCCTTGAACACCAGGAACGGCCGGCCCGAAACGTCGATAGCGACGCGGGTCAGCGCCTCGTCCATCGGTACGTGCACGCTCGAGTAGCGCGTGATGCCCTTCATGTCGCCCAGCGCCTGCTTCACCGCCTGGCCGAGCGCGATGCCCACGTCCTCGGTGGTGTGGTGGTGGTCGATGTGCAGGTCGCCCTTGGCCCTGACCGTGATGTCGATGCGCGAGTGCCGCGCCAGGAGATCGAGCATGTGGTCGAAGAAGCCGATGCCGGTCGCGATATTCGACGTGCCCTTGCCGTCGAGATCGACCGCGACCTCGATGTCGGTCTCCTTGGTGGCGCGCTTGACCGAGCCTTTGCGGCCGCCTTTGCCCGATTTCGCCAGGGGCCGGGCCGCTTTCGCTATGACTTTTCGGCCGCGGGCCATGAGAAATCGCCTTTTGCGTTGAATCGCGCCCTTTTATCAGGGGTCCGTAGGATTCGCCACAGGCGCCCGCTTGCGTTTGAATTGGCGCAATCTAGTCCTTACATGCCTGCGGGCGGGATATTTGAGTATGCAGCAGTCACAATCCGAGCTCTGGCACGGCACCACCATCCTGACCGTTCGCAAGGGCGGCACGGTCGCCATCGGCGGCGACGGCCAAGTGTCGATCGGCCAGACCATCATCAAGGCCAACGCCAAGAAGGTGCGCCGGCTCGGCAAGGGCGACGTCATCGGCGGCTTCGCCGGCGCCACCGCCGACGCCTTCACACTGTTCTAGCGGCTCGAAGCCAAGCTCGAGCAATATCCCGGCCAGCTCACCCGCGCCGCGGTCGAGCTTGCGAAGGACTGGCGCACCGACCGCTACCTGCGTCGGCTCGAAGCCATGATGATCGTCGCCGACAAGGACGTCTCGCTGGTGCTGACCGGCACCGGCGACGTGCTCGATCCCGAATCCGGCGTCGCGGGCATCGGCTCCGGCGGCAACTACGCGCTGGCCGCCGCTCGCGCGCTGGTTGACGGGCCGCTCGACGCCGAGGCGATCGTGCGCAAGTCGCTCGACATCGCCGCCGACATCTGTGTCTACACCAACCGCAGCGTCACCGTAGAGACATTGAAATCGTGACCGACTTCTCGCCCCGCGAAATCGTTTCCGAGCTCGACCGCTTCATCATCGGCCAGGGCGACGCCAAGCGCGCGGTCGCGATCGCGCTGCGCAACCGCTGGCGGCGGCTGCAGCTCGACGAAAAGCTGCGCGAGGAGGTGCTGCCGAAAAACATCCTGATGATCGGGCCGACCGGTGTCGGCAAGACCGAGATTTCGCGGCGCCTTGCCCGGCTCGCCGGCGCGCCGTTCATCAAGGTCGAGGCGACCAAGTTCACCGAGGTCGGCTATGTCGGCCGCGACGTCGAGCAGATCGTCCGCGACCTGCTCGAAGTCGGCATCGCGCTCGCCCGCGAGCGCAAGCGCAAGGACGTGCAGGTGCGCGCCGAGCAGGCGGCCGAGCAGCGCGTGGTCGACGCGCTGACCGGGCCCGCGGCCAGCCCCGCTACGAAGGAATCCTTTCGCAGGAAGCTCCGCGCCGGCGAATTGAACGACAAGGAAATCGATATCGAGGTGGCGGCCACTGGCGGCGGCATGCCGATGTTCGAGATCCCCGGCATGCCCGGCGCACAGCTCGGCGCCCTCAACATCGGCGATATTCTCGGCAAGATGGGCGGCGGCCGCACCAAGACCCGCCGCGTCACCGTCGGCGAGTCGCATGAAATCCTGATCGCCGAGGAATCCGACAAGCTGCTCGACCAGGAGCAACTGGTGCAGGAGGCGATCCATTCGGTCGAGCAGAACGGCATCGTCTTCCTCGACGAGATCGACAAGATCACCGCCCGCGACGGCCGGGTGGGCGGCGACGTGTCGCGCGAGGGCGTGCAGCGCGACCTCCTCCCGCTGATCGAGGGGACCACGGTCTCCACCAAGCACGGCGCGGTGAAGACCGACCACATTCTGTTCATCGCCTCGGGCGCGTTCCATGTGTCGAAGCCGTCGGACCTCCTGCCCGAGTTGCAGGGCCGGCTGCCGATCCGGGTCGAGCTCAACGCGCTCACCCGCGACGACCTGCGCCGCATTCTCACCGACACCGAAGCCGCGCTGATCAAGCAGTACATCGCGCTGATGGCGACCGAGGGCGTGACGCTCGAATTCACCGAGGATTCCATCGACGCCATCGCCGACGTCGCGGTGCTGGTGAACTCCAGCGTCGAGAACATCGGCGCGCGGCGGCTGCAGACCGTGATGGAGCGCGTGCTCGACGAAATATCCTTCAGCGCCACCGACCGCGCCGGCGAGACGGTGAAGATCGACGCCGCCTATGTGCAGAAACACATCGGCGATCTGGCCAAGAACACGGATCTGAGCCGGTTTATTTTGTGACGTCAGCGCGGCTTATTTCGCAGCCACCCTCCGCCACTTGATGCGCCGATAGTTTCCGTCCTTGTCCGGCACCGACGACAGCGTGAGGTCGGCGCCGTCCAGGTGGACGCGCCGGATCATCGTCTGCCCGATCAGGTTCGGGTTGAGCGCCATCTCGATGTGGTGGTGCACCGCGCCGTCCTTCAGCTCGTAATGTCCCGCGTAGCAGGTGATGCCGCTCGCCGCTTCGGCGCGCTCCTCGACGGTGGCGCCATTGAGGTCGGTGCGGTCGTCGGACCCGGAAACCTTCTTGCGGCCGGCCGGCGCGCTGATCACGCCAATATAGCCGTCCGGGCTATACATGATCTGCGAGGCGCGCTGGTTGTTGGTGTAGGTGATCTCTCCGGCGGCGTTCACCGCGTCCTCGCCGAGCTGCCGATAGACCCCGACGATGTCTTCCCGTTTCATGATCCGTTTCCTGCCTTTGCCTGCCGATGGTGCCACACGCTAGAATGTCTCCGGCATAAAAGGAAAGGCCGCGCATGCGTCTCGGGATGTTCATGATGCCGGTGCATCCGCCCGGCCGCTCGCTCTCCTCCACCCTGGCCGAGGACACCGCGAAGTCGCTGCTGGCCGACAAGCTCGGCTACGACGAGCTCTGGATGGGCGAGCACTTTTCCGCCACCACAGAGCCGTTCCCCTCGCCGCTGATGTTCCTTGCGGGCCTCGTGCCGCAGACCAAGAACCTCACCTTCGGCACCGCCGTCATCAACCTGCCCAACCACCATCCGGCGATCGTCGCCGGCGAAGCCGCCCAGTTCGATCACATGTGCGGCGGGCGTTTCATGTTCGGCGTCGGCTCCGGCGGGCTCGCCTCCGACTTCGAACTGTTCAAGATCGATCCGGCGACACGCCAGCGCGCCTTCATGGAATCGATCGACATGATCCTGCGCATCTGGGCGCAAGACCCGCCTTACGACATCCAAGGCGAATTCTGGAGCGTCCAGATCAAGAACGCCATCTTGCCCGAGCTTGGTGTCGGCTTCATGCCGAAGCCGCTGCAGCAACCGCATCCGCCGATCCACATCTCGATCGCCAGCCCCGATTCGGCGTCGGCCAAGCTCGCCGGCTCAAAGGGCTGGGGCGTGATCTCCGGCCCGGTAGCGCCGCTCTATGCGGTGGCAAACCACTGGCAGGCCTACAGCGAAGCCCGCCGCTCCAGCGGCAAGCCCGCGCGCAGTGAGGATTGGCGGGTGTCGCGGCTTGTGATCGTGGCGCCGACCGACAAGGAAGCCGAGGAGCGCGTCTATGGCGAGCGCGCCTCGAACCGCCACTACTGCACCTACATGCGCACCGCGATCGCGGCGGCGAAGCGCCTGTCCATGATCAAGCCGCGTCCGGACATGACCGACGAGGAATGCACGCCGGAGGCGATCATCAAGGAATGCGTCATCCACGGCTCGCCGCGCACCGTGCTCGACAAGCTCGTGGCATTGCGCGAGCGGGTCGGGCCGTTCGGCACGCTGTTGCAGATCGGGTTGGACTGGGGCGGCCCCAACGAGGCCTGGGAGCGCGACGGCATGCGGCTCCTCGCGCACGAGGTGATGCCGAAATTCCGCCAGCACGTCACGGCGCAGGCGGCGGAGTGAGCAGGGGCGGCAAAGTCTTCAGTCGGCAAACATTTCGCGCAGTGTCGCCAGGACAGCCGCGAGCGCCTCGCGATCGATAGCGCCCAATCGTCTGACGAGCCGCCTCTTGTCCAGGGCTCTGACCTGCTCCAGCAGGATCAACCCTTCCTTGCCGGTGAACTTGACCGGCACACGGTAGCCAGCGGGGCGGCTTCCGGTTGTCATCGGAGCTGCCATGACGATGCTGAGATGATCGTGGATTTCAGGCGGCGATATGATGACGCAGGGCTTGGTCTTTTGAATCTCCCGACCTTCCGTCGGATCGAGGCGTGTCAGCCAAACCTCGCCACGCTTCACCACTTCAGATCCTGGTCGCCATCGTTGGCGAATTCCGGCCAGGCCAGACCGCCCTCGCCTGCCTCAACGAGCCGCTTGCTGTCCGCCGCCCAGCCGCTTCGCGGCGCCTTGCGCGGCGGCGCAATGACGATCTTGCCGCCTTTCACCGCGAGGTCGACCTCGTCGCCAGCCTTCGCGCCGATTTCGGCCAGCAACGGCTTGGGGATGATGACGCCGTGCGAATTTCCCATTTTACGGATTGCGGATTTCATGACCGGCCTCGACTGTTATAACAATGTTATACCATCGGCTCGAAAAATTCAACCGTCTGCCCGCGCCCGCGTCTTCCGTAAGCTCACGTACAGCGCGCCCTCGCCGCCGTGGCCCACGGCAGCGCTCTCGAAGCCGATCACCAGGCCGCGAAATTCCGGCAGCCCGAGCCACAGCGGCACCATGCGCTTGAGCACGCCGCGGCCGCCGCCATCGTCGCCGCCGCGGGCGCCCTTGCCGGTGATGACCAGCACCACTTTGCCGCCGCGCGCCTGTCTGGCGCGAAGAAAGCGGAACAGCGCGTCATGCGCCTCGGCCTGGGTCATGCCGTGCAGGTCGAGCCGGCCGTCGATCGAATGGGTGCCGCGCGCGATGCGCTTTTTCGTCTTGCGCCCGAGCGCGGCGAGCGGCGGCGGCGCAGCAGGTTTTGGCGGCGCCGATGGCGCAACAGTCACTGGCGCCGATCTGGGCCGAGGCTTTGCGGCGGGCTGAGCCGCCTTCGGCGGAGGCTCGTCGGCCTCGATCGGTGACGGCTTGCGCAGCGGCTTGATCGAACGGACCACGCCCTTCCACAGGACGCGCTCGTCGTCGCTCAACCGGCGCCTGCTCATTCCTTCTTCTTGGATTTCGGCTTGGCCGCCGGCTTCTCTGCAGGAATGACCGGCATGACCCGCGCTTCCCAGGCTTCGAGCTTGCTCGGAGTCGACTTCGCGGCCGTTTTCTCCGGCTTCTTTTTCTCGGCTTTCTTTTCGGCCTTTGGCCCGGACTTCTTCTCGGGCTTTTTGTCTTCGGCGACCTTCTCGATCTTCTTCGCCGGTTTCTCGACCTTCGGCTCGGCGCTTCTGGACGCCGTCTTGGTAGGCTTTTCCGCAGGCTTCACCGCCGGCGTCTTGGCATCCGGCTTGGCAACTTCGGGGTTGAGCGCAGCCGACTGCTCCGGGGTCAATCCGTCGGATATCAGATTCGGCGGACGCGATCGGGGCAGCGGAATGTCGTCGTCGTCCTCCGCAGCGGCGGGCCCCAGCGTCTTCGGCACCAGCATGACGAAGCGGCCGTCGTGGCGCAGCCGTCCGGAGACGCTGCCGGCCTCATCGCCCGCGCCAAAATAGATGTCGGCGCGCGCAGGCCCGACGATCGCGCCGCCGGTATCCTGGGCGATCATCAGGCTGCGGAATGGCGTCTCCGGCTTCTCGCTTTCGATCGGCAGCATCGACGATATGAAGAACGGCGTGCCGTAGACGTGCAGCTTGTGATCGACCGCGATCGAGCGGCCGGGTGTGAGCGAAATGCCTTGCGCGCCGATCGGTTCCTGGTCGTTGCTCAGGCCCGTTTCGCGGAAGAACACATAGGACTTGTTCCGGCGCCGCAGCTCCTTGCCCTCGTCGGGATTGCGCTCCATCCATTGCCGGATGCGATCCATCGACATTTCTTCCTTGGCGACGATGTTGCGATCGATCAGCCAGCGGCCGACCGCATAATAGGGATGGCCGTTCGCCGCCGAGTAGTTGAGGCGCATCAGCTTGCCGTCATCGAGCAGCACGCGCACCGAGCCCTGGATGTGGGCGAAGAACGAATCGATCGGATCCTTCAGCCAGCAGATCTCGAGGCCGCGGCCGGCGAGAATGCCGTCGTCGATCGCCGCGCGGTCATGGAATGGCACGGACCTACGCTTGCGGACTTTTTTCTTTCCGCTCGAAGCGCTCGCCACCTGCATGCGCCCACCCGACAGGTTCGGCGGCCGGCGATAGAGCGGATGCTCGTAGCCGCTGACCGGCTCGCGGGTGCCCTCGACGATCGGCTCGTAATAGCCGGTGAGGAAGCCCTCGGGGGTGCCGAGCGGCGAGATGCGGACCGGGCGGAAGTTCTTCTCGAAGAACGCGCGCGCCTCGCCGGGCTTCTGCGGGTTTGCGTCGACCGCCTTCAGACAGACCTTGTGCAGCGCTGCGCGCATCGGCCGGCCCGCCTCCGGCGTGCTACGCACGATGGCCTTGCAGCTAATGAGGAAGGCCGCGAAGGCCGAATCGTGATCGTCCTCGGCCCAGCCCTCCATTGCCGCCCAGGTGGTGGGCTCATACTGCGCGTCGGGAATTTTCAGCGGGTTGCGGCCTTCGGCCTGCGCAGCGCCCGCGATGCCCAGCAGGCCGAGCACGGCGCTCCCGATCAGCCCAGTCCATCGACAGGAGCGCGAGCCGGCTGCCGTCATTGCCCTGCTTCGGTCGCGACCAGTTTCCAGTTCGGGTCGCGCGAACTGACGTCGCGCGCGAAGGTCCAGACGTCGGTGACATCGGTCACCTTGTCGGGATTGCCGTCGATGACATTGCCGGCCTTGTCGCGCGTCACCGAGATGAGCTGCGACTGGAAGCGCACCGTCACCTGCGCTGTCTTGCCGCGCTGCTCGGCGGCGACGAAGTCCGCGCCGTCGATCGCAACGAAGCGGCTTTCCACCGTCTCGCCGCGCTGCTCGCGCTCCTTGATCGCGGTCTCGAAACCCTCATACACCTCGCGCCCCAGGAGACCCTTGAGCTCGCCGCGGTCGCCGGCGGCGAAGGCGGTCACGATCATGTCGTAGGCGGCGCGGGCGCCGGTCAGGAAGGCCCTGGCATCGAAGCTCTTGTCCGCGGCGACGATGGCGTCGAGCCCGTTGGCCAGCGCCGAGCCCGGCTCGGCCATGCCCTTCCAGCGATCCGCCGTCTCGGCCTGTTCCGCCGGTTTCTGGGCCGTATCGGGGGCGCGGCCCGGCAGGGCCACGACCTTGTCGCCTGGGGCCGGCCGGACAGCGTCGCGCGCGGCATAGGGATCGTAGGGCGGCCGTTCGCGGCCGGTGCGCTGGCCCAGCACGCTGCGCAGGCGCAGGAAGATGAACACTGCGAGTGCCAGGAAAATGATGGTGTAAATATCGAACACGTCTCGCATGCTCCCGAGGCAGCAATCCCGGCGTGACCGGTCAACCGCAGAACCAACCGCGGCCCGCCATGCCCGTTCCAAGGCTATAATGTAGGAAGGCGACTGCAGCCATAAAGAGGCGCTTCGGTCGACACGGTCGGCAGATTTGCCTCAAACCGACCATAGACGATCCCAGCCCCCGCGCCAACCTCGGCAGCGGCCAGAAAGCGGCAAGATACCGGCCATGGTAAAATGGATCATCATCGCCATCCTGCTGCTGCCGCTGGCGGAAATTGCCGTCTTCGTCCTGGTGGCCGCCATTCTTGGCCTGTTCTGGGCGCTGATCCTCATGCTGGCGACTACCTTGGCCGGGTTCCTGGTGCTGCGCCGGGCCGGCCGTGGGCGAATTGCCCGCTTCCGGGTTGCGGTCGCCGACACCGACGTGGCCGGCATCCAGGCCAACACCGGCGGCTTCCTGACGGTGCTCGCGGGGCTCCTGCTGTTTATCCCCGGATTCCTCACCGACCTGATTGGGGCGGCGCTGCTGATCGGCCCGGTGCGGCGATGGTGCGGCAGCACGTTCCGCCTGTGGGTGCGCCGTCGCAACCCGGGCGACCGCTCCGTCATCGACCTCAAGCCGGGCGAGTGGGAGCAGTTGCCCGACCGAGAAATTTCGAACGGCTCCAAGAAACGCGAGCGCAAGTAGTGCGCTTCGCTTCAATGCGCGGTCTTCGCCACGATCTTGGCCACGATCTTGGCCGCGTTCTTGTCCGGCGCGGGAGGCCGTGTTAGCCACACCGCGGATTTCGCAAGCCGTTTGTTCGCAAGCCGTTTGTTCGCAGGTCGTTTGAAGGAGAGTTCATCGTGAGCAGCACCAACGGCGGCCCGGCCGAAGCCCCCGCTCCCAGCACGGCGCCCCAGCTCATGGTGCTTGCGCAATACATCAAGGATCTCTCGTTCGAGAATCCGAATGCGCCGGCTTCGCTTCAGCAGGCGATGCAGCCGCAGATCAGCATCACGGTGAACGTCGCCGCCAAGCCGATCTCCGAGACCGACGTCGAGGTCGAGCTGCGCCTGGAAGGCAAAGCCGAAACCGCCGGCAGCATTATGTTCAACATCGAGCTGGTGTTCGCCGGCGCGTTCCGCATCCAGAACATCCCGCAGGACCAGCTTCAGCCGGTCATGCTGATCGAATGCCCGCGGCTGCTGTTTCCGTTTGCCCGCGAGATCGTCGCCACGTCCGTGCGCAACGGCGGCTTCCCGCCGCTCTTGCTCGATCCGATTGATTTCCTCGCGCTCTATCAGCAGCGCATGGTGCAGGTGGCCCCGCCGGCCACGGCCTGACTTCGCCTACGTTCCCGGCAGATACTTTCGCCACACCGCAGCCTCGCCCAGCGTGGCGATGAACGCGCGGTGGGCGGCGCGCTCCGCCTCGTCGATCCGCGGCACAAGCGGCTCCGCTCGCGTGCGAATGACGATCGTCACGCGCGTCTCGCCGGCCGCCATGTCGCTCGCGGCAAGGCCGAGGTTCGCCTGCCGCGCGCCGATCAGCTCGACATAGACCTCGGCCAAGAGCTCCGCGTCGAGCAGCGCACCGTGCTTCACCCGCTTCGAGTTGTCGATCTTGTAGCGCGCGCAGAGATCGTCGAGTCGGTTCGAGCCGCCGGGATGCTTGCGGCGCGCCAGCATCAGCGTATCGACCAGCCGCTCGCGGGCCAGCGCCGCCTTCTTGGCGCGCGCGAGCTCGGCGTTGAGGAAGCCCAGATCGAACATCGCGTTGTGCGCGATCAGCGGCGCGACGCCGAGGAACTCGATCAGCTCTTCCACCTTGTGGGAGAACAACGGCTTGTCCTTGAGGAAGTCGATGCTGAGCCCGTGCACCTTGAAGGCGGGCTCCGGCATGTCGCGTTCCGGATTGAAGTAGCAGTGGAACGTCCTGCCAGACGGAAAGCGGTTGATCAGCTCGATGCAGCCGATCTCGACCATCCGGTCGCCCTGGATGGGGTCGAGGCCCGTGGTTTCGGTGTCGAACACGATCTCGCGCATTGTCTTCCTGTCTCATCTCACCCTTCGAGACGGCCGCGTTGCGGCCTCCTCAGGGTGAGGGCCTCATGGTGAGGAGCGGTCCGAAGGACCGCGTCTCGAACCATGAACGACGAATCACGTCCGCCGCGTCGGCATCCTAGCAACCGCCGCCAGGATTTGCCGCACCTGCGCGCGGGCATGCTCGATGCCATGCGCGCTATCCACCACGAAATCCGCTCGCCGCCGCTTTTCTGCATCGGGCATCTGCCGCGCGAGCAGCGCCTCCAGCCGCTCCGGGGTAACGCCGCGTTCCAGCACGCGGGCGCGCTGCATCTCGGCCGGCGCCGACACCACCACCGTCGCGTCGACCCGGCTTTCGCCTCCGGTCTCGAAGAGAAGCGGAATGTCGAGCACCGCCACCGGGGCGCCACTGGCCTCGGCGTCCTTGAGGAACCTCGCGCTGGCCTCGCGCACCAGCGGATGCACGATCTGCTCCAGCCGCTGCAGCGCCGGCGCATCGCCCAGCACCCGCTGGCCGAGCGCGACCCGATCAATCTTGCCGTCCTTGGTCACGCCGGGGAACGCCGCTTCGACGGGAGCCACCGCCTCGCCCTCGTAGAGCCTGTGCACGGCGGCGTCGGAGTCGTGCACCGGCACGCCCTCCTCGGCGAACAGCCGCGCCGTGGTGGTCTTGCCCATCGCGATCGAGCCGGTGAGACCGATGACGAACATGCGTTCCTACTTCGCGAGCTGACCCGAGTGCCGCAACCAGCCGAGCAACGGCGACAATGGCAGGCCGAGCACGGTGAAATGATCGCCCTCGACCCGCTCGAAAAGCTGGATGCCCAAGCCTTCGAGCTGGTAGCCGCCGACGCTCGCCATCGCCGCCTCGCCGGCCGCATCGAGATAAGCTTCGAGAAAGCCGTCGGAGAAGGCGCGCATCGTCAGGTGCGCGGCGTCGATATGCTCGAAAACCACCGCGCCGTTCCGCACCACTGCGACTGCGGAATGCAGCGAGTGGGTCTTGCCGCGCAGCGCCGCGAGCTGGTCGCGCGCGCCCGCGCGATCCGAGGCCTTGGAGAACCGCCGCTCGCCCAGCGCCAGCGTCTGGTCGGCGCCGAGCACCAAGCGTCCGGGATGCTTCGCACCCACCACCCTGGCCTTCTCGCGGGCGAGCAGCGCCGCAACGGTTTCCGCATCGTCGAGCCCGGCGCGGGCTTCGATCGCGCGCTCGTCGATAGACGCGGGCACGATCTCGACGGGAATGCCGGCGGCCTCCAGCAGCGCGCGGCGGGCCGCGCTTTTGGAGGCTAGCACCAGAGGGCGCGCGGCGAGCCACAGCGACATGATGAGTTAGCTCGCCGATTGCCGGCGGCGTTCGGCCAGCAGCGCCATCACCTCCGCGGCGGTTTCCTCGATCGAGCGGCGTGTCGCGTCGATGATCGGCCAGTTGTGCTTGCTGCACAGCTTGCGCGCCGATGCGATCTCCGCCGCCACCGCCTGCCGGTCGATGTACTGATCGGCATCGTGCTCTGCCCGCAGGCCAAGCAAGCGGTTCTGCCGAATCTGCACGATCCGCTCCGGGCTCGCGGTCAGTCCGACCACCAGCGGCTCTCGCAGCGTTTCCAGATTGGGAGGCACCGGTACGCCCGGCACGAGCGGGATGTTCGCAGTCTTCACGCCACGATTGGCGAGATAGATCGAGGTCGGCGTCTTCGAGGTGCGCGAAACCCCGACCAGCACGACGTCGGCTTGCTCCAGATCCTCGGCGTGCTGGCCGTCGTCGTGCAGCATGGTGAAATTCAACGCATCGATGCGCTTGAAATATTCCGCGTTGAGCGTGTGCTGCGCGCCGACGCGCGGCTTCGACGCGCTGCCGAGATAAGCCTGGAACAGCCCCAGCACGGGACCAAGGACGGAGAGATACGGCAATCCGAGATCGCGGCAGGTCTTCTCCAGCCGCTCCGCCAGTTCGGGCTCCAGCAGCGTGTAGAGCACAATCCCCGGCGAGCCTTCGATCTCGGTCAGCACCCGTTCGAGCTGCTTGTGCGAGCGCACCAGCGGATGCATATGCTCGACCGGCGTGACGCTGGTGTATTGCGCGGCGGCCGCGCGCGCGACCGTGATCAAGGTTTCTCCGGTGGCGTCCGAAACCAGGTGCAGATGAAAATAATTGGTGCCGCGGTGAGGCATGTATGACGGCCGGTCATCCTGTGGAACGCTGGGGAGGAACGCATGCCTTCCGGCCGGGTGCAAGCATTTGACCCTCCGAGGGGTCCAAAACGTCCCCACCGCGTTCCGGTGGAGACGAAACCGCGGATGCGAGACCGACTGCGAGAATATCCGCTGACGCCAATTGCGGCAAACCCTATCCCGTCATGACACTTTGAAAATGCAGGGAGAATCGCTATCCAAAGGCATCCACAGGCAAGCGTTAGCGCGATGGGGATAGAAGCACGGCGCGTGGACCGGCTGTGGACGCCAAAGCGTGAGTCTAACCCACCGCGTAAGAGTCACTACAATTAAGAATCTAGTATTTAGTATTGTAGGGCAGGTCACCGGAGAGTCCGTGCATAAACCGCTTCGCGACGTGCTCGACGGCAAACGGCAGGCCGTGCCGCCGGTCTGGATGATGCGCCAGGCGGGCCGCTATCTGCCGGAATACATGGCGGTGCGGAAAACCGTCGGCAGCGTGCTCGATCTTTGCTTCACGCCGAAGTTTGCCGCCGAAGTCACGTTGCAACCGATCCGCCGTTTCGGATTCGATGCGGCGATCTTGTTTTCGGATATTCTGGTGATCCCGCATGCGCTCGGACGGAGCGTTCGTTTCGAAACCGGCGAAGGGCCGAAGCTCGAGCCGCTGAACGATCCCGGTGCGATGATGGCGCTGCGCGGCACCGCCGACGATGCGGTGCTGGCGCCGATCTACGAAACGATCCGGCTCGTCAAAGCGGAGTTGCCTGCTCCCGTCACTTTTCTCGGCTTCTGCGGCGCGCCCTGGACGGTTGCGACCTACATGGTGGCCGGTCACGGCACGCCGGATCAGGCGCCGGCGCGATTGTTCGCCTATCGCCATCCCGAGGCCTTCGCGCGGCTGATCGACGTGCTGGTCGAAACGTCAACCAATTATCTCGTTCGCCAGCTCCGGGCTGGCGTCGATGCTGTGCAAATCTTCGATACCTGGGCAGGAATTCTTCCGCCGCACGAATTCCAGCGCTGGTGCATTGCGCCGACCAGACGAATCGTTGCCTATGTGCGGCGCGCGGTGCCGGGTGCAAAGATCATCGGGTTTCCGCGCGGTGCCGGGAGCAACCTGAAACGCTATGTCGAGGACATAGAAATCGATGCCGTTGGTCTGGATTGGATGGTTGATCTCGATTTTGCGCGGGATGCGATTCAGCGCCGCCGTCCGGTGCAGGGCAATCTCGATCCGCTGGCGTTGCGCGCGGGCGGCGCCGCGCTCGATCGCAGCGTCGACGCGATCCTCGAATCGCTTGCCGGCGGGCCCTTCATTTTTAATCTCGGCCACGGCATTCTTCCCGACACCCCGGTCGCGCATGTAGAGCAGATGCTCAAGCGCGTGCGGAATTATCCCGGGCGGTGAAACGGGCTATCCCTCCCCCGAAGGGGGAGGGTGGCCGCCGCAGGCGGCCGGGTGGGGTCAGCGTGGCAAATCCAATTGCCAGACGTTTGCGCAAGACCATGACACCGCAGGAGGTGAAACTTTGGGTTCACCTGCGATCCTGGCGGTCGCGCGGATTTCACTTCCGCCGCCAATCACCGCGTCAGGGTTTCATCGTCGATTTCGTCTGCATGAAGCATCGCCTCGTCAACGAAGTCGACGGCGGTCAGCACAATTTCGATCAGCACCACGTTCGGGATGTCCGTCGCGATGCCAAGCTCACATCCGAGGGTTTTTATGTCCTCCGATTCTGGAACAGCGATATTGATCGCAATCTCAACGGCGTGCTGGAATCGATCGAAGCCGTTTTGACGGAAGGTTCACCCCACCCGGCCGCCTGCGGCGGCCACCCTCCCCCTGCGGGGGAGGGATAACGCAACGCCGAGTGCTCCATGTACCAATGGTTGCTGGCCTTCCACATCATCGCCGTCATCGCCTGGATGGCGGGAATGCTCTATCTGCCGCGGCTGTTCGTTTATCACTGCGAGGCCGATCCGGGCTCCCGGCAGTCGGAAACCTTCAAGGTGATGGAGCGCCGGCTGCTCCGGGCCATCATCAATCCGGCGATGATCGCGACCTGGGTGCTGGGGCTATGGCTCGCCTGGAAGGGCCAATGGTTCGCGGCGCCGTGGCTGCACGTCAAGCTCGCCCTGCTCCTGGGGATGATGGGGGTTCACGGCATCCTGTCGAAATACGTGCGGGAATTCGCCGCCGACAGGCGCAAGAAATCCGCCAAATTCTTTCGCATTCTCAATGAAGTACCGACCGTCCTGCTGATCCTCATCGTGATCCTGGCGGTGGTGAAGCCGCTCTGACCGGTTAACCGGCGCCGGCGAAATTCACCGCCGCCCGCCGGCCTCCCCTTGCAAATTCTCCTGCTTTTCCGTATATTTACCGTATCCCACCGAACGTAGGCGGATGCAGTCGAGTCCCGGTCCCCGTATTTGGACCACCGGCGCATCAGGGTTAGGCCCTCTCAAAACTCAAGCCAACACCCAAGACCTGCGCCTTCCTTCCGTATCTTTCCGCCCGCGCCGTTTGTTTTTCAGACGCCGGCGGTCATCCCCCAAGGACCACCCGCATGCGGGAAATGAAACTACAAGACCTGAAATCCAAGTCTCCGCCGGAGCTCCTGGCCTTCGCCGAGGAGCAGGAAATCGAGAACGCCAGCACCATGCGCAAGCAGGAGCTGATGTTCGCCATCCTCAAACAGCTCGCGGTGAAAGAGGTCGACATCATCGGCGAGGGCGTCGTCGAGGTGCTGTCCGACGGCTTCGGCTTCCTGCGCTCGCCGGAGGCGAACTACCTGCCCGGCCCCGACGACATCTATGTCTCGCCCTCGCAGATACGCCGCTTCGGCCTGCGCACCGGCGACACCCTCGACGGCCAGATCCGCAGCCCGAAGGAAGGCGAGCGCTACTTCGCGCTGCTCAAGGTCAACACCATCAATTTCGAGGACCCGGAAAAGGCCCGCCACAAGATCAACTTCGACAACCTGACGCCGCTCTATCCCGACGAACGGCTGAAGATGGAGCACGAGGATCCGACCAAGAAGGATCTCTCGCCGCGCGTCATCGACATCGTCGCCCCGATCGGCAAGGGCCAGCGCGCATTGATCGTGTCGCCGCCGCGCACGGGCAAGACCGTGCTGCTGCAGAACATCGCCCACGCCATCACCGCCAACCATCCCGAGTGCTATCTGATCGTGCTGCTGATCGACGAGCGGCCGGAAGAGGTCACCGACATGCAGCGCTCGGTGAAGGGCGAGGTGGTGTCATCGACCTTCGACGAGCCAGCCTCGCGGCACGTGGCCGTGGCGGAGATGGTCATCGAGAAGGCCAAGCGCCTGGTCGAGCACGGCCGCGACGTGGTGATCCTGCTCGATTCCATCACCCGCCTCGGCCGCGCCTACAACACGGTGGTGCCATCGTCCGGCAAGGTGCTGACCGGCGGCGTCGACGCCAACGCGCTGCAGCGGCCGAAGCGCTTCTTCGGCGCCGCGCGCAACATCGAGGAGGGCGGCTCGCTCACCATCATCGCCACCGCGCTCATCGACACCGGCAGCCGGATGGACGAAGTCATCTTCGAGGAGTTCAAGGGCACCGGCAATTCCGAACTTATTCTTGACAGAAAGGTCGCCGACAAGCGGACCTTCCCGGCGATGGACATCACCCGCTCGGGAACCAGCAAGTAAGAGCTCCTCACCGACCCGGCCGGGCTCAAGAAAATGTATGTCCTGCGGCGCATTCTTAACCCCATGGGAACCATGGATGCGATTGACTTCCTGCTGGACAAGTTGCGCAACACCAAGAGCAACTCGGAATTCTTCGAATCAATGAACACATGATGCACGCCGCCCGAACTGCACTGTTCGCGTTGGTTTTTGGTGCCGCCGCGACGGTGCCCGCGTTCGGGATTGCGTCGGTCAATGTGTTCGGGCTCAAGGCCCCCGAGGAGATCGAGGGCTTCACGCTCAACGATTCCACCAACTTCGAGAAGATCCGGCCGGGCGATGGTTTCGGTTTGGACTATTCGCAGTCCGGCTGGAAGCTCGATGTCTTCATCTACGATCTCAAGCGGGCCGCCATTCCCGACGACGCCAAGTCGGCCATCGTGCGCGCCGAATTCGAGCGGGCGCGAGCGGATGCGTTCCTGGCGCAGCCGCGCGGGCTCTACGCCCAGGTCTATCTGCGGCGCAACTTCACCATCGAGGACGCGGCCAAGCGCACGCGCTTTCAGTGCGCGGCCTTCCACCTCACCCGCGACGGCGCTAAGCCGCAGGACGGCTTCCTTTGCGTCACGTCCTGGAACAACAAGTTCGTCAAGATTCGCCTGACCACGCTGAGCGACAACAACACCGAGACGGCGGCGCGAAAGTACGTCAACGCCTGGATTCCGGTGCTGTGGGGCGGGGGTGGCACCTCCCGCGCCGAGCAGATCAGACCCGAGCCGCGGCCGCAGCAGGCGCGCCCGCAGGCCGCGGCGCCGCGGCGTCCACCACCGCCGCGCCGGCGATTCGTCTGCCCGGAAAATTATATCTGCGAGACGCGCTGATTTCCGGTCGTATCTAACCGGCAGCGGCCGGCCGCATCGCGCCGAGCACCTCGGCGATCTTGTCCGGATCGGTGACCGGCAGCGAGCAGGTTTCGCCCACGCACACGAATGCCGCGCTCGCAGGCCCGGCCGCGATCTTGGCCTGCGCCGGATGGCCCGCTGGCAATGCCGCGGCCGAGGGCGCGCGCAGGATGACGCGGCTGATGAACGGCAGCTTTAATGCCGCCGCGGCGAATCGCTCATGCTCCGGCCCGGTGAGGACGATCTCCGCCACATGCAGGCGCAGATCCAGGGCGTTGAGCAGGGCCGCGTGCTGCAACAGGTTGCCCGCGCCGCCCGCCAGCACGCCGTCGAACAGCCGGTCGGCGCGGTCGCGCCATTTCGCGTCGCCGGTCAGCGCCGCCAGCCGGATGAGGTTCTGCGCGGCGATGGAATTGGGATTGGGCGTGGCGTCGTCGCTGGTCGAGGACGGGCGCACCACCAGGCCCTCGGCGTCGGAGGCGGTGAGGAAATAGCCGCCGTTGCCGGGATTGGCGTAGCTTTCGTCGAACGCCCCCTGCCAGGCCAGCGCCCGCTCCAGATAGGCCCCCTGCCCGGTCGCCTCGTACAGCGCCAGCGCGGCGCGGATCATGTTGGCGAAGTCGGAGGCCATGCCGGGATAGAGCAGCCGGCCCTCGCGCCAGGAATGACCCAACCGGTCTCCCCTGGTCATGCTGCGCACAATGAACTCGAAGGCCCGCGCGGCCATGTCCACCCAGGACGGCTCCTCCAGCATGGTTCCGGCGTTGGCCAGGGCCGCGATCGTCATGCCGTTCCAGTCGGCCAGCACCTTGTCATCGAGGCCGGGCCATACTCTTTTGCTGCGCAGCATAAGAAGCTGGTCCCGCAGCATGGACAGCCGGGCGTCGATTTCTGTGCTGCGCGGTAAGCTATTGAGACGATTGAGGATATTATGGCCTTCGAAATTGCCTTCCGTGGTCACGTCGTAATGCTGCACAAAAAGTGCAGCATTTTCCGCCCCCAGCGCCTCGACGATCTCGTCCCGGGTCCAGACGTAGAACTTGCCCTCCTCGCCCTCCGAATCGGCGTCGAGGGAGGCCGAGAACGCCCCGTCCGGCGTGGTCATCTCCCGCTTGAGCCAGCCGACCGTCTCGACCGCCCGCTGGTGGAACAGAAGGTCGCCGGTCCGGGCATGGGCGAGCGCCAGCAGCTCCAGAAGCTGGGCGTTGTCGTAGAGCATCTTCTCGAAATGCGGAGTGAGCCAGCGCTCGTCGACCGAGTAGCGCGAGAAGCCGCCGCCGAGGTGGTCGTAGATGCCGCCCTCGCAGATGCGCTCCAGCGTGTGCTCGATCAGCTTGAAAAACCGCTCCTCGCCGCTCCGTAAACCCGCGCGCCAGACGAATTCGTACAGCGCGGAGTTGGGAAACTTCGGCGCACCGCGCAGGCCCCCGTGGGTAGGGTCGAAAGCGCCGCCGATCTGCCGGGCGAGCTGGTCGAGCTCGCGGGCGCCGATCGTGACCTTGCCGGCCGGCCGCGCCTGCTTGGCCAGCCGCTCCATCAGCGCATCGCGGTTCTGGCCGATCTTCTCGGGTTCCTCGCGGAACAGCCGCGCCACCTCGCGCAGCACGTCGACGAAGGCCGGCCGCCCGTAGCGCGAGGTTTTCGGGAAATAGGTGCCGCCCCAGACCGGCTCGCCTGCGGGGGTGAGGAACATGGTCAGCGGCCAGCCGCCCTGCTCGCCCAGATGATGCAGCGCCGACATGTAGATCTGGTCGATGTCCGGCCGCTCCTCGCGGTCGACTTTGATGTTGACGAAAAGGTCGTTCATGACCGCCGCGGTATCATGGTCCTCGAAGCTTTCGTGGGCCATGACGTGGCACCAGTGGCAGGCGGCGTAGCCGACCGACAGCAGGATCGGCTTGCCGGTGCGCTGGGCCTCCGTCAGCGCGTCGGGACCCCAGGGCCACCACGCCACCGGGTTGTGCTTGTGCTGGAGCAGGTAGGGGCTGGTTTCGCGCGCCAGGCGGTTTTCCGGCCCGGGCGGGTGACTGGTGGACGATCCGTGTTCAGACATGATGGGATTTTACGACAATTGGTTGTGGTGACCACCAGCTAACTCCGGCGGGAACCGGGGTAGCGCGGAGCTTGCATTTGGGCTATGTATGGGGCGCCTAGACGAGATGTCAGCCTGACACTCGTGTGTTCGGCGAACATCTGAAGACTCGTTCTTCTTGAAGACTTGGAGACTGATAGTGGCTACAGGCACTGTGAAGTGGTTCAACCCGACCAAGGGTTACGGCTTTATCCAGCCGCAAGGCGGTGGCAAGGATGTGTTCGTTCACATCTCCGCCGTGGAGCGTGCCGGGTTGAGCACGCTCAACGAAGGCCAGCACGTTGAGTACGAGATCGTTGCAAATCGCGGCAAGGAATCGGCGGAAAATCTCAAGGTGAGATAAGTTTCGCGGGGCTGGCTGCAGGCATAAGGTCTGCCGCCAGTTTTGATTCGACGTTAGAAAGCCCGGCGGTTGCGCCGGGCTTTTTTGTTTTGAGCGGCGCCCACGCCGTGCAGCGGCGGTGTCTATTCGTGGTGATGCTTCACGCACAGCGTCATGCTGCCGGCTTCGAACGTCAGCGCCTTGCGTCCCGGAAGTTTCCGAGTCAGCCTGACGTTGGCGCGGGGGCTGCCGATGGGGAATCCGAATCAAGCCACGCAGTGGCCCATCGTCTGGGCGGCGTTCGGCGCCGGTGTCGTGGCCGCCTCCCACATCGGCAAGCTCCCGCCTGCCCTTTCCGATATTCGCCTGGAGCTGGATGCCGGCCTGGTCATGGGAGGCTGGATCGCCTCGATGATTTCCATTGTCGGATTCGCGGCGGGCCTTGCGGCCGGAGCCATCGCCGACCGGATCGGGGTCGGCCGGGTCATCGTCTTCGGTCTGCTTGCGCTGGCCACGGGCAGCTTCGTCGGCACGTTCGCGGTCACCGGCGAGATGATGCTGGCGGCACGCTTCATCGAGAGCGTCGGGTTCACGTCGTCGACCGTGACCGGCGCCGCGATCATTTCGCGCGTGACGTCCGACAAGGACCGAAGGTGGGCGCTGGGCGTATGGGCGGCCTACATGCCGATCGGCTTTGCCGGCATGATGATCCTGTCCGCCTTCACGATCCACGCGCTGGGATGGCGCACCGTGTGGGGCGTGAGCTGCGCCATCTCGGTGCTTTGGGCCATTGTCGTTCTGCGGGTGACCGGGGATTGGCGGCGCAGCCAGAAGCGCGCCACCGGCGGGACGTCGATACTCGGCAATATCCGGATGAGCCTGGCGAGCATCGGCGGCATACTCGTCGCCGGAAGCTATGCGGTCTACGCCGCGCAGCACATCGCCATGATGAGCTGGCTGCCGACCTACATGGCGGACGTTTATCGGGCGAGCGTCATCGTTGCTGCCGCGGTGCCGGCCCTGGTTCTCATTTTCAACGACGGCGGAAATTATGCGGCCGCCTGGGCGATGGGGCGCGGCTATCCGATCTGGCTGCTTCTCGCCATTGGCGCCGGCGGCATGGCGCTGATGGAGATCGGGATGTATTCCAGCGCGACACCGGACGCGCTAAAGCTCCTGTTCGCTCTGGTCTTCGGAATCGCGGGCGGGCTCATTCCCGCTTCGGCGCTCGCCGCCGCTCCCGTCTATGCGCCGACCCCCGCGCAGATCGGCACGATGAGCGGCCTGATGGTGATGGCGACCAATGCCGGACAGTTGTTCGGGCCGCCCGCCTTGGCCGCGGCTCGTGAGCGGGCCGGAAGCTGGGAGGGGACGCTCTGGCTGGTTCTGTCCCTCGCCCTGGTGGGACTTACGCTGGCGATTCTGTCGCGGCCGATGGAGCGCCGGGCCGGCCGGGTGTGAGGCGGCCGTGTGCGAATCGAGGCGCGATGAATCCGCGCGGTGTGATTGCTTGCATGGAAACGGAGTTTGATGAGCCGCTTCGATATTACTCGATTACCTCGTCGGCGAGAGCAAGCAGCGTTGGTGGAACGTCGATGCCAAGCGCTTTGGCGGTCTTGAGGTTGATGGTCAGTTCGAACTTGGTGGGCTGAATGACCGGCAGATCGGCTGGCTTCTCGCCCTTGAGAATCCGCGCGACATAATTTCCAACGTGACGGTAGGAATCGAGGCGGTTGTCGCCATAGCTCATCAGGCCGCCGGCCTTGCTGTATTCGCTGTTGTTGTAGCTTGCGGGGACCCGATAGCGAGCCGCGAGCGCGGCGAGTTGGTGGCGCCTGCCGCTGAAGAAGGCATCGACATTCACAATCAGAGCGACCCCCGGCTCTGTGGCCACCGTTGCGAAGGCCGCATCGATTTCGCTCTCGTTGCTGGCTCGCAATACGATCATTCGCTGGCCGACGCTGCGAGCGGCGTTTTCCATGTCCTGAATGTCGCCCGCTGTAACCGGGTTGGATGGGTTCACGAGCAGTGCAACGGTCGTTATCTTCTGCAGAAGTTCGCGCAGCAGTTCGAGTCGCTTCGGACCTAAAGTGCTAGCGAAGAAGCTAACTCCGGTTGCGTTGCCGCCCGGGCGATTCATGCTCGCGACTAGGCCAACGCGGATAGGATCGCTCCCGTTTGCGAATACGATCGGGATGGTTGAGGTTGCAGCCTTGGCTGCCCTGGCCACTCCCGCGCTTCCGCTTGCGACGAGTACGGCCACGGGACGGGCAACCATCTCGACTGCCAGAGCCAATAGCTTCTCGTATTGAGCGCCCGGTGCCCAGCGGGCATCAATTGAGAAGTTGCGGCCTTCGACGAGGCCGGCCTCTCCCAACCCCTTGCGCAAACCGGCCAGCGAAGTCGAATTCGTATCGAGCGGGAAGGCGCCGAGGACTCCAATGACCAAAATCCCGGGCTGCTGCGCGGTCGCGGAAAGCGGCCACACCGACGCGCCGCCGACAAGACTGAGGAATTCCCGTCTTTTCATAGCCGCCCCGATCCGAAGGCGACATCGTAGCCGCTCAAGCAGACAATTCGATAGGGGGCTTCAAGCTCGGACGGACAACAAGTGCGCGCGACCTGGGTGCATTTGGGTTGGTTTGCGAGTCTGGCCAGGACTGCAATCTGCTCGTGCAGTAGGCTCTTGACCACGCCATGTCTGCGGCGCTTCCGTGCGCTGCATGTCCGACCTCGCCCGTGACACCATCTTCGCCCTCTCCTCCGGCCGCCCCCCGGCGGCGATTGCGGTGGTGCGCCTCTCGGGTCCGCGGGCCAGCGATGCGTTGAAAGCGCTCAGCGGAAAATTGCCCGAGCCGCGCAAGGCCGCGCTCGCCCGCGTGCGCGATCCGCAGAGCGGCGAAATCATCGATGAGGCGCTGGCGCTGTGGTTTCCGGGGCCGAACAGCGAGACCGGCGAGGACACCGCCGAGCTGCAACTGCACGGCGGCCGCGCGGTCATCGCAGCGACGCTGAACGCGCTCGGACGCATCGAAGGATTGCGGCCGGCGGAGGCGGGCGAGTTCACGCGCCGCGCCTTCGAGAACGGCCGGCTCGATCTCACCGCGGTCGAAGGTTTGGCGGATCTAATCGGCGCGGAAACGGAAGCGCAGCGCAAGCAAGCCTATCGCCAGCTTAAAGGGCTGCTCGGCGAGCGCGCGGAGACCTGGCGCGCGCGGCTCATTGAAGCGTTGGCGCTGGTCGAGGCGCGCATCGATTTTTCCGACGAGGCCGACGTGCCGGAGGATCTGGTCGGGCCGGCGCTCAAGATCGCGCGCGAGCTTCGCGACGAGATCGCGCAGGCGCTGGCGGGCGCCGCGCGCGGCGAGCGGCTGCGCGACGGGCTGGTGGTGGCGATCGCAGGCCCGCCCAATGCCGGCAAGTCGACCCTGCTCAATCGCATCGCGCGGCGCGAGGCGGCCATCGTGTCGCCCCATGCCGGCACCACGCGCGACGTGATCGAGGTGCATCTCGACCTGGACGGCTACCCGGTGACGCTGCTGGACACCGCCGGCATTCGCGACAGCGGCGATCCGGTGGAGCAGGAGGGTGTCCGGCGAGCACGGCGGCGAGCATCCGAAGCAGACCTTGTTCTGTGGGTGGAAGACGCGAAACAAGATGCAGCTCAATCGCGAGCTTCGCTGTTCACGGCGCCGGTCAAGACTTGGATTGTGCGGAATAAGATCGATCTGGTGCCCTCTTTGCTAAGAAATGAACAAAAGAATGAAACGATATCATCGGATATTGTCTTTAATCTATCTGCGACAACTGGCCTGGGTTTGGCCGATTTTATCTCTCATCTTGCTCGTTACGCCTCTTCGTATTTTGGGTCAGAACCGGCCCTTTTGACCCGTGAAAGGCACCGAAATGCACTGGATTCGGCCAAAAAGGCCCTTGACCGCGCTTTGGCCGAAGGCGGTCAGGGGCGCGAGGATATCATCGCCGAGGAGCTGCGGCTGGCAGCCCAAACGCTTGGCCGGCTGACCGGCCGGGTCGATGTCGAGGACATCCTCGATGTCATTTTTC